>CAZYPC010000039.1:0-37959 GCA_964649165.1 uncultured Chryseobacterium sp. | reverse complement strand
TCAGCAGGAAGGCGGTCATGAGCGCGATCTCGGTGCAGAGGATGAGGTTGGCATCCGTGCGCGGCCAGCCGTCCAGTTCCTTCATCACGAAGCGTTTCAACTTGATGATGTTGCGGCGCACGAGGAAGATGGCGCAGGCCACCCAGACACCGAGCGCTAGCCACTCGAAGCTACCGATGAGGAAGTCGTAAAAGCCGCCCAGGAAGCTGAGCACCCGATGCGTGCCGAAGATGCCGTCGATGATGATCTCCAGCACCTCGATGTTGATGATGACGAAGCCCGCGTACACGATAATGTGCAGGATGCCCGCGACCGGACGCACCACCATCTTGCTCTGCCCCAGCGCCACGCGCGTCATCAGCGCCCAGCGTTCACCCGGGCGATCATTGATCGTCACATCACGCCCCAGCAGGATGTTCCGCCGGATCCGCAGGATGTTCCGCCCGAAGAGCCAGCTCGCCGCTCCGAGGAGCAGAACGAAGACGATGCTGGCGATCATGGCTTGTTCTGTTGCTTCTGGTAGGACTGCTGGATCCGCTCGATGTCCGCATCACTCAGCTTGGGCAGCTTGTCCTTCTTCCCGAAGATACTGAAGTAGCGGTTCGGATTGACGCGCAGGTCCTCGAGCAACAGGTCCAGTTCACGGCTGGCGTTGTTCAGGTTCACGTACAGGCTGTCATCCTTCATGAGCTTGCCCAGGGTGCCCTGGCCCTCGTTGATCTTCGTCATCGCCTTCTTCAACTGGTCGCTGGTCGCCGTGAGGTTCGCGATCATCTTCTCCAATCGGCCGTCACCCAACGAGGCTGCGAGCGAATCGACGTTCGCGAAGATCCGGTTGAGCTCATCGCTGTTCTGGGCCAGCGTGGAACTCACCTTGCTGAGGTTCTCCAACGTGCTCTTGATGGTGTTCGACTCCGCGTCGAGCAGGGCGTTCAACCTGCGCGTGGTGCCATCCACGTTCTCCAGGATCCTGCGCAAACTGACGATGCTTGAATCAAGGTCCCCCACCGCTTTCTCGTTCAGCAGCAGCTGTACGGCGTTCAACACGCTATCGATGTTGTTCAGCATGCCCTCGGCCTTGCGCTTGATCGGATCGAGCTGCTGGTTCACGCTTTCCGTCAGACTGGCCTGCGTGCCGCTCAACAACGTGTCGCCACGTGTGGCGGGTGGGCCGGGCTTCACCACGAGTTGGATAGCCCGCGTGAACAGGTCGCTGCTGTAGATCTCCGCACGGGTGCTGTCGGTGATCACCAGCCGGTCGTCATTTATCTGGAAGGCCACGGCCACCAGCCCGTTGCCACCCGGGATCAGTGCGGTCCCCGTGACCTGCCCCACCTTCATACCGTGATAAAGCACGGGGCTGGCATCGTTGATCCCGCTCACATCAGCGTACCGCGCGTAGTAGACGTTGCGGCCCTGCAGCACGTCCAGACCTTTCAGGTAGTTGATGCCGTAGTAGAGGACAACGAGCGCCCCGATCATCATCAGGGCAATGGTGTACTCTCGTTTGATCTTCGGCACCGGCGCGGGGTTCAGGGGTCGCGGGCCAAGGTAACGGCTTGCTGAAGATCGATCCGCTGGCCGCCCTTGAAAGCGACGATGAAGCAACTGTCGAAACCCTTCTCCCGACAGGTCTTCTGCACGGCCCTTGCAGCCTCCAGCGTGCGTTCATCACCCACGGTGTACTTCCACAGGTCGCTGCCTTTCATCTCCTCAACCCCCTCAAGACCATTGAAGTTCTTCGGCTTGAGCTCGACGCGCTTCCCGCTCGTGGCGATCTGCACCTTGAAGCGGACGCCACTGTCCTTGGGTTCGGGCTTCGGCGTTTCCACCCGCGTGGTGTCCGGCTCCGCTTGTTCCGGCGCGGTAAGGCTCACATCCTTCCCTTCGATCGTGCCCTTGTAATCCTTGAAGGCCCGGTAGATGGCGCTGGCCATGAAGTCCTGCCCCTTCGCGCCCTGCAGGAAGTCCTCTTCCTCCGCATTGCTCAAGAACCCCAGTTCGATCAGGATCGCCGGCATCGTCGTGTAGCTGATGACCAGGAACCCGGCCTGCTTCACTCCGCGGTCGGAGCGGCCGACACGGTCCTTGAACTGCTTCTGGACGGCCGCGCTCAACGTCGCGCTCTGGTCCATGAACGCGTTCTGTCGCAGGCTCAACGCGATCATGCTTTCCGGGTCCTTCGGGTCATAGCCCTCGTATTTGAGCGCATGACCATCCTCCAGCAGGATCGATGCGTTCTCCTTCATCGCCGTGCGCATGTTCGCCTCGGTCTTGTGCAAGCCCATGAAATAGGTCTCCGTGCCGTGCGGATCCGCCTTCTCGTTGGCGTTGCAATGGATGGAGATGAACACGTCCGCTTTCGCACGATTGGCGATCTCGCAGCGTTCCTTCAGCTCGATGAAGCGGTCATCCTCGCGCGTGTACACCACCTTCACCTCCGGGAAATTCTCCTTGATGTACTTGCCCACGAGCTTGGTGACGTTCAGCGCGATGTGCTTCTCCGTGCTCTTGAAGCGGCCCGTGCCCAGATTGCCGGGATCCTTGCCTCCGTGCCCGGCATCCAGGCACACCACGTCGATGCGGTTGGGATCCGTGGCGGACTGTGGCAAGGTCTGTGCGGACGCGCCGAGCACCGCCAGCAGTACCGCCGTCCATCGTCCCGTACGTGTGATCCCGACCATCCGTATCGCCCTGATGCGCTGCGCTACTTTCGGCCGCCCCATGAGCCAGCCGCTTTGCCCCGCCGCATCGTCGCGCGAAAATAGATGGGGGCGTTCCGATGGTTCCGCCGCGCCCATCGCGGTTTTCATCACGTTCCTGTTGACAGTCTGCATGGGGTCGGATCTTGGCGCGCAAGCCCTGAAGGAACAGGTGACCTATTCCGCCCGGGACAGCATGCGCTATGATGTGGCCAACCAAACCGTGTACCTCTTCGGCGCGGCCACCGTCACCTACGAGGGACTGGAGCTGACCGCTGAGCGCATCACGCTCGATATGAAGAACGAAACCACCTGTGCCTTTGGTGCGCCGGACAGCACCGGCACGGTGGCCGGGAAACCCGAGTTCAAGCAGGGCGGAAAGACGATCAACGCGGACAGCCTGTGCTACAACTTCCGCACGAAGAAGGGGTTGATCCAGGAAGTGCACACCACGGAGGACCAGTTGTACGCCACAGCTCACCTCAGCAAGCGGCAGCCCGACCAGGAGGTGCACAGCCGGGGTGGCATGCTCACCACCTGCGACCGCCCTCGACCACACTACCACTTCGCGGTGAGCCGCATGATGGTGATCCCGGATGACAAGATCGTCACCGGGCCGACCATCATGAAAGTCGGCCGGGTACCCACACCGCTGGCCTTGCCGTTCGGGCTCTTCCCCAACCACCACAACGGTGCGGCCGGCATACTGATCCCCACCTACGGCCGCAGCGACGCGCTGGGCTACTTCCTGCTGAACGGAGGGTACTATTTCCCGATCAACGACCATGTGGACGCCCAGCTCACCGGCGACATCTACAGCCGTGGAAGCTGGAGCCTGCGCGGACTGAGCCGGTACAAGTCCCGCTACCACTACAGCGGCTCCGTGGACCTGAGCCGCACCGTGCTGCTTAACAGCGTGCCCGAATACCCCGACTTCAGCAAGCAGGTGAATTTCTTCGTCCGCTGGAACCACCTCCTGGACCCCAAGGCCAGCCTCACCGACCGGTTCACGGCGAGCGTGAACATGGGCTCCAGTAGCAACTTCACGAACACCTTCAACAGCAGCACGAGCGACTTCCTCACCAACACCTTCCAGAGCAATGTGCAGTGGAACCATCTCTGGAGCGGGAAACCATACAGCCTCGCCGTGGGCATGCGCCACAGCCAGAACACGCTGAACAAGACCTTCGAGATCACCCTGCCCACCGCCACCGTCAACCTGCAGCGCGTGTTCCCGGCCGACTTCTTCCGCGGTGACAACAGCGTGGCAGGCCGCAAGTGGTATGACAACATCGGCATCTCCGGAAACTCCCAGTTCGACAACCGTTTGAGCACGACCGAGGACCAGATCTCCTTCGACAACGTGCCCACGCTCACCGAGCGCATGCGCAACGGCATCCGCCACAGCGCGGCGATCAGCACCTCCTTGAAAACGCGAGCCTTCACGCTCAATCCCGAAGTACGCCTCACCGATCGCATGTACTTCGATCAACTGAGAAAGACCTACGATCCCGTAACGAGCACGACGTTGACGGACACGGTGCCCGCGTTCGGTGCACCGTTCGAATGGAGCGCAGGGGCCTCTCTCACCAGCAAACTGTACGGCATGTTCACCTTCAGCGGGGAGAAGTTGAAAGCCATCCGCCACGTGATCACACCCACCGCAGGCTTCAGCTATACACCGGGACACGACACGCGCATCACAGGGCCGTTCGGTAGTGAAGGAGCGCTCTCCAGTTACTCGCCCTACGACATCGGCATCTATGGAGCACCCTCGCCGACCGAGAGCGGTCTGTTGTCGTTGGGGCTGGTGCAGAGCGTGGAAGCCAAGGTGCTGAAAGGCCTCGCCGCCGACAGCAGCGCAAGCAATGCGGATGGGGCGGATCCGTACAAGAAGGTGAAGCTGCTCGATTTCCTCGGTGTCACCACGAGCTACGACCTGCTGAAGGACTCGTTGAACTGGAGCCCGGTGAACGTGAGCGCGCGCACGCAGTTCTTCAATCGCGTCGACGTGAACCTCACCAGCCTGTGGGACCCCTACTCCACCGACACGAACGGAACGCGCATCTCGCTCACCCAACGTGAGCTCGACGGCCGCCTTGCCCGACTGCTGAACGCCAACCTTGCCGTTGGATTCGAACTGAAGAGCCCGCGTTACGGCCAAAGCGCGGCGGAGAAGCCCGTGAACAACAACACGGAGCCGGTGATCGGCGAGGCCGATCCGGACAAGGGTGCGCGCATGAATTTCAACATTCCCTGGCACCTGCGCGTGAACTACAGCTACGACCTGTCTCGCGCATGGCGCCAGAAGGACTTCACGGACACACAACGACAGAGCGTGCTCTTCAACGGCGACTTCACCGTGTTCAAGTGGTGGAAGGTCGGCTTCACCAGCGGCTACGACCTGGAAGCGGAGGAGTTCACGCCCACCTCGCTCAACCTGTATTGGGACATGCACTGCTGGGAGTTCAACCTGAACGTGATCCCGCTGGGCACGCGCAAGAGCTTCAGTGTGCGCATAAACGTGAAAGCGAGCATCCTGAAGGACCTGAAGTACGAACTGGTGCGGCCCTTCGGGAATGATGGGCAGTTGTTGAGGTAGAGCGGCGCGATCAGATGATCAGAAGATGAGATGATCAGATGGTCGTCGAGTCCGGCCAAGTGCTCGCGTGGGCGCCCACGCCCGTGCGTTGGCATTCGACGCGTCCGCAAGGCGGATCTTCTTCCATGGAGCTGACCACTGCCCCGACCGCGGGCGAGACGCCCGGAATGCGATGAGTCGGGCGTGGACGCCCGCCCCAGATTTGGGAACACTTGAGCAAGGGACCGTTCCGCAAAGGCATCGCGGCAGATCCTTGCCCGAGTCTCCTCACGCCAACTATTTTGAGATGCCCTCTAGGGGCCAGGTTGGAAATCCCAAGAAGAACGAGCTTCCCACGAACCGTCGGAACATTGGTGAACACACGCTCGCACACGAATTTCACCATCAGTGAGCCAGACTTCTTCCCCTTCTTCCAGAGGTTCGGCATGTCCGCGTATGCTCTCAACGCTACCCTAACAGGTAAGCGGAAGTGTGCCATTCGCGGCAAAGTCGTTGTGGTCAGCGCGTAGTTCTCGCATCATTGCTTTGGCCCTTCGGGCAATCTCGTCCTCGAGGCCGGACGCGAACCACAACTCGAAGTCCATCACGCCCGCTTGGACGCCTTGGTGAGTCGCCGCAAAGCGGCCACATGGTCCTTCTCGTTCATGAACTCGATCTCGCCGCGGTCGCGCTGCGCTTTCAGGCGCTCGAACTCGGCGTATTCCTCATCCGTGATGTCGTCATCCGCATCCGATGCGGCCGGCACCTCCTTCTTGAAGAACACCGCGGTGCGCTTCAGGATCTTCTCGTCACGGATGGACATGATCCGTTCCAGCAGCTCAAGTTTCGTCGCGGCGATGTCCATGGCCTTGTGTTTCGTTGCCCAAAGTTATGCGCTGGAGACGCCACGCACCGATCCTCGTGCTATGCCCGTAGGTTAGCCGTATGAAGATCGCCATCCTCGGCTGCGGCAACATGGGCACCGCCTATGCGCGCAGCTTCCGCAAATACGGACTGGTAAAACCTGAAGACCTGCACCTCGTCATCCGAAGTGATGCGCACCGCGCCCGGCTCGAAACGCTGGGACAGATCACCACTGCGATCGATGCCGGCATCTCCAACAGCAGCTTGGTGATCATCGCTGTGAAGCCCCAAGACTTCGGGAGTATCGCGGCCGCGTTGGCGGATGTGCTGCAGCCGGAACAGGTGGTGCTTTCCATCATGGCGGGCATCACGTTGGAACGGTTGAGGACCAGCTTGCGGCACACCACCATCGTGCGCGCCATGCCCAATGCGCCTGCGCAGATCGGCATGGGTATCACGGCGTACGCCACAGGCACCGAGCTGAACATGCGCCAGACGTTGATGGTGGAACAGCTGCTGAACTGCACCGGGCGCGCCATGCACCTCGCCGACGAAGCATTGCTGGATCCAGTGACCGCGTTGAGCGGCAGCGGTCCCGCTTACTTCTTCGAGGTGGTGCGCACCATGATCGCCAGCGGCATCAATCTCGGGCTGGAGCCGCACGTGGCCAGTGCGTTGGTGAAGCAGACCATGCTCGGTTCCTTCCACTTGATGGAACACGCTGACCGCACACCGGAAGAGCTGATCAAGGCGGTGATGAGCAAGGGCGGCACCACCGAAGCCGCGTTCAAGGTGTTCGTGCAGGGTGATCTCACCGGAACCCTTGATCGTGGGATCGAAGCGGCGAGCAGGAGGGCGAGCGAGTTGTCGCGATCCTGAGCCTACAAGCTCATCAGCTCCTTGAACCGCGCCGTCTGCCGGCGGCTCACTTCGATCTCCTCCCCGCTCTTCAGCTTCACGTTCAAGCCGCCGCTGAACCAAGGCTGGATGTTGTCCACGTAACGCAGGTTGAGGATGTGCTTGCGGTTGGCCCGGAAGAAGACGTGCGGGTCGAGCTTCTCCTCCAATTTGTTCAGCGAGCGCAGCACGAGCGGCTTCTGGTCGTTGAACTTCACGCGCACGTAGTTGCCTTCGCTCTCGAACAGCCGGATGTCCTTCAGTGCCACGAACCAGCACTTCTCACCGTCCTTCAGGAAGATCTGGTCCTCTAATCCGAGTACCTGCCGCTCGGGCACATCGCTGTCCTTGGGTTTGGGCAATTTGCTGATCGCCGACTCCAGTCGCGCCGGATCGATCGGCTTCATCAAGTAGTCCATCGCGTTCACCTGGAAGGCCCGCAGCGCATGCTCATCATACGCTGTGACAAAGATCACCAGCGGCGTGCGCTCCAAGGCTTCGAGCAGTTGGAATCCATCACGCCCGGGCATGTTGATGTCCAGGAAAAGCAGATCCGGTTTCAGTTCAGCGATTCGCTCTTCGGCCTCGTCGGCGTTGGCGGCCTCACCGACCACGTCGATGGCGTCAAACTTCTCCAGCAGCGTGCTGAGTTCCTTGCGCGCAAGGCGCTCGTCATCGATGATGAGGGCTTTCATGGGGAAAGTGGAAAGTGCAAAAGTGGAAAGTGGAGAGTGGAAAGTTGGAACGTGGCGGTTCGACCCGTATCGTCATGGCCGCTCTTCATGGTGGGTCCAGGGAATGTGTACTTCGGTGACGACGGTGCCATCCCGGTTCTCGATGTTCATGGTGGCGGAGTGGCCGTAGATCATCTCCAACCGCTTGCGCGTACCGCTGAGTCCGATGCCGGTGCCGTTCACCTGGCCGGGAATGTACTCGCCGGTGTTGCGCACGCTGAGCACCAGGCCGGCGCCTGAACGCCGCGCACCGACCACCACCTCCCCGCCTTGCGTGAGCTTGGCGATGCCGTGGCGCACCGCGTTCTCGACCAACGTCTGGAGCAGCATGGGGGGAACAGGTTCGCGCTCCAGGCTCTGATCCACTTCGAAGGAGGTACGGAGGCGTTCCTCGAACCGCATGCGCTCCAGGGCGAGGTAGTCCTTCACCACATCGAGTTCCTCACCGAGCGGCACCGTGCGGCGCTTCACCGTGCTCATCGCGTTGCGCAGGATGGAACTGAGCTGCGTGATGGCCTGCTTGGCGCGCGCCGGATCCTCGTCGATCAGCGCGCGGATCCCGTTTAGCGCGTTGAACATGAAATGCGGGTTCAGCTGCGCCCGTAGCGTGGCCAATTGTCCGTCGCGGTTGGCCGCTTCCAACCGCAGGTTGCGCACTTCCTCCTTTCGGCCGCGCATGAACCAGTGGTAGGCGAAATAGCAGATACCCCACCCGGTAAGGAGGATGCTCCAGGCAATGACCGATTCGAACACCGCACCTCCGGCCATCGCCGCCTCGGCCCCCGGAAAGAACACATCGTGCAAGATGGCCTGCAGCAGCGCCGTACACAAACCGATGAGCAGCGCGTAGAGGATCAGCCGCGGCAGCGCATGCACCATAGGCTTCGATTTCCAGCCTTGCTTGCGGACCACCGCGCGTAACACATGGCTTGCGACCAGACCGAAACAGAGCGCGAGCAGAAGGCCGTATCCCTGCCCGGGCTTGTACTTGTCGTTCAGCCACATGTTCAGGCCAAGCATGAAGATCAGCACCGTCCATGCCGTGACCTGTGTGCCCCAGTACAACGCGAGTTGCCGGAAGTCGTGCCGTTCTTCGGGATCGGTCGCTACCGGTCGGAGCATGTGTCTCATCCCGCATTGGTGGGGCAGCCAAGTTACCGGCGGTCCGTAGTGTCGGGCAGGCGCTACACGAACGGCACCTCAGGCTGTTGACCGTGCGCTCGCCGCTGACGGCACTTCCTATCATTGTCCTACGCATGAACTTCCTGGGTCACCTGCTGGTCTCGGGCGATGATCCACTGGTGATCACCGGCAACTTCATGGCCGATGCCGTGAAAGGCCGTGACCTGTCAGGCCATTCTGAGGGCATACAACGGGGCATCCGCCTCCACCGCCGCATCGACACGTTCACGGACCAGCACGCGCTCACCCTGCAAGGACGCGAACGACTCCGCGCCCATTGCGGCAAGTTCGCGGGTGTCGCACTGGACATCTTCTATGACCATTGCATCGCCTCCGCCTGGAGTGAGGCGGAACCGCTGCATGCCTTCGCAAGGCGCATGTACGTCCTTCTCGACGCGCACACGCAGCTGATGCCCGAGCGCACCCGTCGCATGCTCCCGTACATGACGCGCGGCGATTGGCTGACGAGCTACGCGACACTGGAGGGCATTGGCGCGGCCTTGTACGGACTGGCGCGTCGCGTACCGAACGGGACCCCGCTCATCGGTGCCGAGCGGGTGCTCGCCGCGCACCGTGACGCATACGTCGCCGAGTGTTCTGCCTTTCTTCGTGAACTGCGTATACACCTCTCGCGTGAAGACGGATAAGGCGGCTCGCATCGGCCCGGTGGTCTTCGGGGCGCTCCTGATGCTCGTTGCGCTGGGGCCCGCTTCGATCCATCCGGGCTCGCATGGCGACGAGCCCGGCTGGCAGCACCCGCTTGTCCGACGCGACCTGGACGCGATACGTGATGACACCCTGCGGGTGCTCGTGCTACGCGACCCGCTCTCGTGGGAGGAACACCCCGGTGCCATCGCCGGGCTTGAGTGGGAACTGTTGGAGCGCTTCGCCAGGCACGAAAAGCTGCGTATCGATGCCGTTCCGGTCGATCACCCGGACAGCATGCTGTTGATGTTGCAACGTGGCGACGGTGACGTGATGGCCGCCCAACTCTGCCCCGATGGTTGGGCACGCGGTTTCGTCGCGTTCACGGATCCCTATCGCACGATCGCGCCGCTCCGCATCGCACTGAATTCCGATGCCATGGTTCGTACGACGAGGCGCAGCCGACACGACCCGGGAACGCCGGATACGATCGCGGTAAGCCGGTGGTCGCCCTTCTGCGGACTGAAGGATCCTTTCGACACGGCCTACGCACCGATCACGCTCGTTCCCGACACCGCCCTTCCGGAGAACCTACTGGCGCGCGTGGCGCTCGGCCAATGCCGTGCGGCGCTGGTCGTGGACGCCGTCTCGTCCCTTGAGGCCAGAAGGATGCCACATGTCGCCTTCGGTCCCCGTCTGGGACGTTCCATTCCGCTGGCCTTCGGGATCCGCTCCAATGGGCATGCCTTGCTCCACGCGTTGAACCATTGGCTCGCCCAGCCCCGTGAACTGGAGGCGCGCGCCCTCATCACCGAGAGCTATGGCGAAGGAAGACTCACCAAAGGCCCATTAAGGACCTTGCGGGAGCTGGAATTCTCAACCGATAGCATCTCGCCGTTCGACAGCCTTTTCCAAGCGCATGCGGACAGTTCCGCCTTCGACTGGGAGTTGCTGGCCGCAGTGGGGTTCAAGGAATCGCGCTTCGACACCTCGGCAGTTTCCCATGCAGGAGCATCCGGCCTGATGCAGATCATGCCTGCCACGGCCCAAGCTCTGGGAGTGGACTCGGCCGATGGGGTCGATGGACACATCGGCGGAGCGATCAAATACCTGGACAAACTGGACGCCATGTGGCGTGGTACGGTGCCCAACAAGGACCAACGACTGAAGTTCGTGCTCGCCTCCTACAACGCCGGACCCGGGCACATCAAGGATGCCCAACGACTGGCCGAGGACCTCGGTTTGGACCCGCACCGCTGGGATGGCTCCGTTGAGCGTACGTTGCTGCTGCTCGCAAAGCCGCGTTGGTTCACCCGACCCGACATGAAGAACGGCTATTGCCGTGGTCATGAAACGTTCTGGTACGTGCGCGATGTGGTCGCGGCTTTCGGCCAGTATACAAGGAAGTAGAAGCCTTCCACGGCAGCCCGCCTTCCGTCGCGGAGCACCGTACGTACCCGTTTATCTTGGCCCACCGATCGCGCACCATGAACCGCTCCTCATTCCTGTTCCTGTCCTTCACGGCCCTTGTATCAGCATCCGCGCAGGACCATGGACTACCACACGCCCTCAGCCCGGCGGAAGTCCCCCTGATCCCCGCCTACCGCGACAGCCGTGCAGGTCTCGACCGCGGTATTACCACCCCTCCCGCTTTCGCGGTGCGTACCATGGCCGAATGGGAGGAGATCCAGGCCCTGGCGATCTGTTGGGCCCAGTACGAGGGGATCCTCAAACAGATCGTGCGTGCGGCGAAGACCGAATGCGAGGTCATCATCATCTGCGAGAACCAGGGAGATGTGACGGATGTCCTGATGGACGACACCTTCGGCGGCCCACTGCCCGACCTGGACAATATCACGTTCATCCAGGAGGACTTCAACAGCGTGTGGATGCGTGACTACGGGGCTGAGTGCGTCTACCAGAACGAAGTGGACAGCCTCTTCCTGCTCGATTGGATCTACAACCGACCACGGCCGGACGATGATGTGCTCCCTGACGTCATCGGCAAC
The DNA here is from genome assembly GCA_964649165.1 of uncultured Chryseobacterium sp. Taxonomy (GTDB): domain Bacteria; phylum Bacteroidota; class Bacteroidia; order Flavobacteriales_F; family PHOS-HE28; genus PHOS-HE28. The sequence goes on along the minus strand of CAZYPC010000039.1, from coordinate 26,345 downwards.
ACGCTCGGCATCGCGGTCTTCAATACGACCCAGGCACCGAATGATCTGGTGCACACGGGCGGCAACTTCATGGCGGATGGTTTCGGGACCGCGTTCAGCAGCAACCTCGTGATCGATGAGAACGGTGCCAACGGCGAGTTCAACCAGACCGTGAAGACACCCGCTGAAGTGGACGCACTGATGCAGACCTGGATGGGTATCGACCATTACATCCGGATGGAAACCCTGCCGTACGACGGCATCCATCACATCGACATGCACATGAAGCTGATCGATGAGGAGACCCTGCTCGTGGGAGAGTTCCCTCAGGGCGAGAGCGACGGCCCACAGCTCGAAGAGAACCTGGGCCTCATCATGGCGAACGAGACGAACGTTTTCGGCCAACCCTTTCGCGTGATCCGCGTTCCCATGCCGCCGAGCACAGGTGGCGAGTGGGCACCGGACGCCTCCTACCGCACTTACGCGAACAACGTTTTCGTGAACAAGACCGTGATCGTGCCGACCTACCGCACGGAGTATGATACCACGGCCTTGCGCATCCTGCAGGAGTCGTTACCCGGATACCACATCGTGCCGATCGACTGTGACAACCAGAGCGCGAACATCATCAGTGCCAGCGGAGCGATCCACTGCATCACGAAGGGTGTGGGTGTCGCGGATCCCCTGCTCATCCGCCATCAGCGCCTCACCGACACCTATGAAACGGTGAACCCCTACCCCGTCGCGGCCTACATTCGGCACAAGAGCGGCATCGCCTCGGCGAACCTTTTCTGGACGACGGACACGGCCCAGGCTTGGAACGAAGTGACCATGGCCGATCAGGGAGATGGGAACTGGACCGCCGCCATCCCGGCCCAACCCGCGAATACGACCATCTTTTACTACGTTCAAGGTACATCCAACAGCGGCAAGGTGCAGGTTCGGCCCATCGTCGCACCGGAGGGCTGGTGGAAATTCCGCGTACTTGATGTGAACGCCTCCATCAGCGCCGCTGGTGGCCCCGCGATCATGGACGTCTTCCCGAACCCATGCGTATCCCATGTCAGTCTGCGCCTGGACCGGGTTCCCGGGGCGACGAGGATCCTTCTGAGGGACGCGACCGGTCGTGTGGTGAAGATGTTCAACAGCATCCGTGCATCCCAGGACGGGCGGGTGCTCCTGGATGTTTCCTCCCTGCCTGTGGGCACTTACGCGCTCAGCGTAGAGACCCCCGAAGGCCGCACCACCCGCTACCTGATGAAACAATGAGCACGGCACGATGATCGCTGTGCGCAACAGTCAACGAGACAACCGCATGAACCTCCGCTCTACCCTGCTGCTCACCTTCGCTACCGCAGCCACCACGCTGCTTGCTCAAGCCCCGAACAAGATCTGGAGCTACGCCATCGGCGACTGGCGCAACGGCCCGGTGGTCACGATATCACCCCTGTTCGAGACCACGGAAGCGTTCACCACGCCGCAGCTCATCGCGCGTGTGAAGAAGGACTACACCGCCTTCGCGAAGATCAGCGACATCGATATCCAGCGCTTCGCCACCACCGAAGAGGGCGAGTTGTCGCGCGTAACGCTGAAGGGCAAATACGAGGCCCGCAAACTCACAGTGAACATGCTGGAGGCCGCAACACCACCCGTGAAGGAAGAGGCCACACAGGAAAAGCAGTGATCGCGGACGATCATCAACGGAAAAGGGCCCGCATTCGCGGGCCCTTTTCCGTGCTGCTGTCTTCTGATCAGCGGCGGACCACCTCGAAGAGAACCGCTGGCAGGAATGAGCTTTCTGTAGCCAGTCGGGCGAAGTATGCTCCCGGAGCCAGGTCTTGCACGGAGAGCGTGGCACTACCTGCCGCATTGGCAACTCCCTGGCTGGCGATCACCTTTCCAGCGATGTCCAGCACATCCACGCGCTCCACGGCAGCACCGGTCGTCGGGAATGTGATCCGCACATTCTCCGTCGCGGGGTTCGGCGCGATCCGCGGCCGCTCCAATGTGGCGAACTCAGCCACCGAGGCCTGCGAGCACGGGTTGTAGCTTCCATCCAAGGTCAGCGTGCCCGTATTGTTCGGATCGAGCCAGGTCTTCAACCTGTCACTTGAAGGTCCCGGGTTGCTCGCCCAGTGGTAGTTCATCCGGCCATAGAAGTCCGGCGCCGATGGACCGCTTCCGGGAAGATCGCATCCGTTGGCCACGCAACAGGACGACCCACCGGTGAGCGTGCCGATGACCCTGCCATTGCTGTCGAACAACGGGGATCCCGATGAACCACCCTCGGTCACGCCCCAGCCACTTTCCGTTCCGGACCAGGTCACGCGATAATGCGTGCTCATGCCGTTCCATTGGGTGGAGTTCTGCGCGTTGCCGGTGAACGTGCTGATCTTCTTCTCGTCCCCTGCGGGATGATGGATGCAGATACCGCCCGCATGTGTGTTGGTGGTCGCGTCCCATCCGAGCCAGTACGGGTTCCAGGTGGGGCTGATCTCGTCCTCGATCTCCAGCAACAGGAAGTCCGAACCGTTGTCGCCCCCGTTGTCATTGCTTTCCCCCCGCTTGAAGCAGCCGGTCCTTATGCGGCTCTGCGAAGCACTGCCCGTGCCGCAGTTCGCGCGCTGGTAGCCGAAATAGAACTTCCACAGCAGAAGATCGGCATCGGAAACACCAACGCCGCAGTGCATTGCCGTAAGCACAAGGCGCTTGCAGTCCTGGGCAGCGTTGTTCACCAGGCTCCCCGAGCAGAAGAAGATCTGCCCGTTCTGAACGATGCGCAATTTCACGACAGCATCACGCTGAGGCACCCAAGGCGCGCCCTCCGGACAATTCACGTCCACCTCGCAAGCATCCGCCCTCTCCGGGCCGATGCGGCGGTACGTATGGCCGAGCGTTGCGATGATGAAACGTCCCTCACCACGCACCGCAGCCGGTTCGTAGTACTCCACGTAGCAGGCATCTCCTTTGAGCGCTGCTGTGGCGAAGATCCCGCTCTCTTTGTTGTGATAGCCCGAAAAACCTCCGAGGACTTCGGACCCGTCAGCGGTATAAACGTGCAGCAGGCCACCCACCGGCATGTGGAACTCCTGGAAGAAGAGCTCCGTCGCTAAAGCTCCAGGGCTCTCCACGCGCAACCGCCACACGCCATCGCCATTGGGCAAGGTGTACCACATTCCGCTCGTTGCGAGATCCGCGTCAACCGTGAGCATCCGTGCATCGGCAGGCACCTTGCCTTCCTCCGCACGCCGGGCATCTTCGTCATCCACCGCGACGCGATCGATACCGGCCGTGCGGATCACAGGAACGCCTGTGGCATCCAACTGGTAGCGCACGGACCATGGAAGGCCTCCTTCGCTGAATTGGGCGCTCGCCTGCGTAGCGAACAGAGCGGTCAGCGCGACCGCCGAGTAGTACTTCTTCATGGATGAGGTTCTGGAAAAGGGACCGCCAAACTAAGTCCAACCGAACGTCCCTCGCTCTTCCTTCCGATAACGTGCCGTGGAGACCGGACGGACCGCTCAAAAAAGGGTCCCAGCTTTGACCCGCAGCTCTCGCGAACCCGCACCATCGCCTTACAACAGGCGAACTTGGCCCACGTTATCCAGTACATAGATGTTCGGCCGATGGTGGGAGGGGTCGCGACGCCGCACGAAAGTGTTGTTGTCGGCGTTGGTGCTTCTCGCTGGGGTATATGCATGGTCCCGTTGGGGACCGATGGAGCCACTCTTCCGAGGGGCGCGCTCCACAGTGATCCTGGACCGGCGGGGCGAACTACTGGGAGCGACCGTGGCGAGCGATGGACAGTGGCGTTTCCCAGGTAACGACAGTGTTCCCGAGAAGTTCGCCACTTGCCTTCTCCAGTTCGAGGACCGGGATTTCCACGAGCACTGTGGCGTGCGGCTGCGGAGCTTGATCCGCGCCCTGCGGCAGAACATCTCCGCAGGTCGCACCGTGAGCGGAGGTAGCACCATCACCATGCAGGTGGCCCGGATGAGCCGGGGGGAGAAACATCGTGGTTATGCCGCCAAGCTCAAGGAGGCGTTGCTCGCCCTTCGGATCGAAACACGCCACAGCAAACAGGAGATCCTCTCCTTGTACGCCGACCATGCTCCCTTCGGCGGGAACGTGGTCGGCTTGGAGGCTGCGGCCTGGCGTTGGTTCGGGAGATCCCCGGAGCACTTGACCTGGGCCGAGAGCGCCACATTGGCGGTGCTGCCCAACGCGCCGTCCGCGATCTATCCCGGAAAAGGGCAGAACGCTTTGCGCGCCAAGCGCGACCGGCTGTTGGAGCGGCTGCTGAAGATCCGCGCCATCGACAGCACCGAGTGGGTCCTGGCCAGGGAGGAGCCTCTTCCCTCAAGACCGCTGGCCTTGCCGCAGCTCGCACCGCACCTGCTCTCCACGCTCATGTCCCAAGGGCATTCCGGCGAGCGGATCGTGACCACCATTGACGCTGCGCTTCAACGCCGCGCAGCGGAGAACTGTGACCGCTATGCTGCGCGGCTCATGGCGAACGAGGTGCACAACGCGGCCGCCCTCATCATCGATGTTCCGACGGGCAACGTGCTCGCCTACATAGGGAATCTGGGAACGGCCACCAGCGAACACGCTCCCCGGGTCGACATCGTTCGCGCCCAACGCAGCACGGGCAGTCTGCTGAAGCCCTTTCTCTATGCTGACATGTTGCAGAGCGGGGAATTGCTCCCGGATATGCTCGTGGCCGATGTTCCCACCCAATACGATGGCTTCTCACCACGCAACTCCGACGAGCACTACGTCGGAGCCGCTCCCGCCAGCGAAGCACTGGCTCGCTCCCTCAACGTTCCGGCCGTTCGCTCCCTGCGCAAGCATGGCGTGGCGCGCTTGCTCAAGACGCTCCATGGCATGGGTCTGCGCTCCATCGATCGATCGGCGGACCACTATGGACTCTCGTTGATCATCGGGGGAGCTGAGAGCAACCTCTGGGAGATCGGTGGTGCCTATGCCAGTATGGCCCGTGTTCTCGCCCGTTACGCCACAGGAGGAAAGACCTACCGACAGAGCGATATCCATGCTCCGATCGTACTGCTCTCCGACACCATTGGTCTTGATACGACCCCACCCGCCAAACCGCCATTGACGGCCTCCAGCATCTACTTCGCGCTTACCGCCTTGCGCGAGGTCAATCGTCCTGCGGACGAGCAAGGCTGGAAGGCCTTCGCCGGTCGTGAGCGTATCGCCTGGAAAACAGGCACCAGTGTCGGGCATCGGGACGCTTGGGCCGTGGGGGTGAGCGATCGATGGTGCGTCGCGGTCTGGACCGGCAATGCCACCGGGGAAGGCCGACCCGGTTTGACCGGAACGCTCGCTGCTGCACCACTGATGTTCGATCTGTTCGGGCCTTTGGATAGAGGTCATGGCTTCGATCCTCCGTACGACGAGATGATCCGAGCGCCGGTCTGTCCATCCAGCGGCCATCTGGAAGGACCGGACTGCTCCGCAAGCGATAGTCTTTGGATCCCATCCGAAGGCCTGCGCACGGCACCCTGCCCCTATCACCGTAAGATCCTGGTGGATGAACAGCATCGCTGGCGCGTCGGCCCTGGAGAAGGACAGCAGGTGTCATGGTTCGTCCTGCCGCCCGCCATGGAACGGTACTACACCATCAACCATCCGAGTTACCGTCCGCTGCCACCGTTCCGGGATGGAGGGCCGGGCGAAGGTGTACAGATGGAAGTGCTGTACCCCGAACAGAACAGCCGCTTGCTGATCCCCACCGAACTCGACGGATCACGTGGTCAGGCCGTGGTGGAGGTCGCTCACCGCGACCCGAACGCAACCATCCACTGGGACCTGGATGGAACCTTCATCGGAACCACGAACCGGGATCATCGCATGGCCATTGATCCAGACGACGGCCCGCACACGCTCACGCTCACGGATGCGCTAGGGCGTTCACTGCGCCATTCCTTTGTGGTCACAAGCCGCTCGCGACGGTAACCATGCCCCGACACGTTCCCCTGCTTTTCGCCATGCTCGCCGGTAAGCTCCTGAGCGGGCAGCCCGACTCGCTCTATGTACAGGAGAAGGGTGGCACGGTCGCGTACGCTATCACCTATCCCGTGTTGAGCACCGCCGAGAGCTTCACCCACGAGGGCCGCTACGCGATTGATACATCCCGCATAGCCGTTCGGCTGGGCTTCAAAAGAGGGAAGCCTTGTGGGGTCTACAGGGCTTGGTATCCTGATGGGGCACCGATGATCTTCGCCGTATACGGATGGGGCTACCTGGAGGGGGATTGGACCGAATACGCCCCGGATGGCCACATAACGGTCAAGGGCCGATACAAGCTGGGGAAGCGCGATGGTTCCTGGGCGTTCCGCGACCAAGGCATCATCGGACACTACCGGGATGGTCTGAAAGACGGCAAGTGGAAGTACTTCGAGAACGGTCGGATGGTCCGCTTCGAGCGCTACCGGAAGGGCGAACCCGTTGGGGGCAAAAGGCCGCTCCTGAAGTGAACATGCAGGGCTTCACCTTCGTTAACAGGCCGGACGACAGAGGCAACCTACCCCCCAACTACCTTCACGCTATCCTGATCCCCAACCTCATGATGAAGTTTCTCGCGTGCACGGGCGTGCTCGCTCTGCCTCTCCTGTCCCTTGCACAGGTGGATCCCGGAACGGTAGGCAAGTTGGAGGCGCTGCTCTACCAGATCGACCACATGTACGTGGACAGTGTGAACGACAAGGAACTGGTGGAGACGGCCATCGTGAGCATGCTGGAAAAGCTGGACCCGCACAGCATCTACATTCCCAAGGAAGAGCTGGACGAGGTGAACGAACCGTTGAAGGGGAACTTCGAAGGGGTCGGCATCCAGTTCAATCTGGTACGTGACACCATCTACGTGGTCGACGCGATCGCCGGCGGCCCGAGCGAACGTCTGGGTATCCGCAGCGGTGATCGGATCGTGCGTATCGACGGAGAGAACGTGGCCGGCGTGGGATTCAAGAACGCCGACGTGATGAAACGCCTCCGCGGAAAAAAGGGCACCAAGGTGGACGTGTCCATCGCCCGCACCGGCGAAACCGCTCCGCTGGACTTCAGCATCACGCGGGACAAGATCCCCATCTACAGCGTTGAGGCCAGCTACATGGCCTCACCCAGCACCGGGTACATCAAGGTGAGCCGTTTCAGCGCCACCACGATGAAGGAATTCCGGGAGAAGCTCGCCTTGTTGCAAAAGGCAGGGATGAAGGACCTGATCCTCGATCTGCAAGGGAACGGCGGAGGATACCTGCGGACCGCCATCGAGATGGCCGATGAGTTCCTGCCCGACAAGAAACTGGTGGTGTATACGGAAGGCCGCACCTCACCACGCGAAGACACGTACGCCACGAGCGAGGGCAAGTTCGAAAAGGGCAGGCTTGTGGTGCTGGTGGATGAAGGCAGTGCCAGCGCGAGCGAGATCGTGACCGGCGCCATGCAGGACTGGGACCGAGCTCTCGTCGTTGGTCGGCGTTCCTTCGGAAAGGGTCTTGTCCAACGCCCGGTGATGTTGCCGGACGGAAGTGCGGTGCGCCTGACGGTGAGCCGCTACTATACGCCCAGCGGCCGCTGCATACAGAAATCCTATGCCGAGGGAGCTGAAGCCTACCAGCACGAGAAGCGGGACCGACTGAAGCACGGAGAGCTCACCAATGCGGACAGCATCCATACTGCGGACACCGTACGCTACTACACGGTGAACAAGCGCGTGGTCTTCGGTGGCGGCGGGATCATGCCCGATGTCTTCGTACCGATCGACACCACGTTGAGCTCCGAGTACTTCGGTCAGCTGGTGCGTAAAGGCGTGCTCAACACCTTCGCCATCACCTACGTCGACAGCCACCGCGATGAGATCCTGCGGAGCCACCGGAACGTGGACCACTTCGACAAGAACTTCACCGTTACCCAGGCGATCATCGACGGACTGGTCGCGCAAGCCCTGAAGGATGGCGTGGAACCCGACGCCGAAGGACTGGCCAAGGCCCGCGCCCTGGTCGATCTGCGCCTGAAGGCCTTGATCGCGCGGGATGTCTGGGATACTTCGGCCTATTGGCAGGTGATCAATCGCGACAATCCGGTGGACCGCAGTTTCCAGCGCGCGCTGGACGTGCTCGGCGACGATACGTTCCAGCGACTGGGCCTTGCCCAGCAATGACGGCCTGTTGATCTTTCGTTAACGCCCTGGCACACCCGTGCCGGGGCGTCCTATTTTCGCGGCCCTCCAACATCGGACATCACCGACCGAACGACCAACAATGACCGCCGTGCTGGCGGAACACGCATGAAAGACACGATCAAGATCGCCCTGCTGGCCATCATCGCCGGCACGCTCATCATCCAGACCATCGGACAGCGCAGCGGCCCGGATGGCACAATGGCCTCGAACACCACGAGCGCGGCACCTGCCAAGCCGGGTACCGAAGCGAACCCCAGACTGAACGCCCCGCCCAAGAACACGTTCGACCCGACGGTACCACCAAGTCCGGAGAATGTGCCCCAGCCCACCGGACCAAGGACCTCGGTCCAGTTCCCCGTGATCGCCCACGATTTCGGCAAGGTGAAGCAGAACAGCGAGAACAAACACGTGTTCAAATTCACCAACACCGGCAAGGAACCGTTGTTGATCAGCGATGCGAAGGGCAGCTGTGGCTGCACCGTCCCTGAGTACCCCAAGGAGCCCATCGCACCCGGAGCCACCGGTGAGATCAAGGTGGTCTACAAGCCCGGAAGCCAGCAAGGCAACCAGACGAAGACGGTGACCGTTACGGCCAATACCGATCCTCCGCAAACCCTGCTGAACATCTCCGCCGACGTACAGATCGACCCTTCAGCGGCACCCATGGCCGCACCCACGCACTGAGCACGCTCACCCGCACTTGGAAGCCCCGCCCTCAGCGGGGCTTCCTCATTCCAGAAGCCTGTCGATGGCGGAGGCCATCGCACGGTCCTTCGTTGTCACCATGTTGCCCGCCGAATGCGTACGCAGAACGATGGTCACCTTGTTGTACACGTTGCTCCACTCGGGATGGTGGTCCATCTTTTCGGCCAGCAAGGCCACACGGGACATGAACGCGAAGGCCTCGCTGAAGTCCTTGAACACGAGATCACGTCGCAGTCGGTCGTCCTCTTCGGTCCACATGCTGCTTATCGGTGTATCGGTAGTTCGATGAAATGCGGTTCGTCAGCATGCCGTACGAGCTTCATCTCGTCGATCAGGCGATGCGCCCCACAGACCTTATCGATCGTGAAGAGAACGTACCGGATATCCACGCTGATGTTCCGGCACTTGTCCGGATCGAACTGGATGTCGCTCATGGTGCTTTCCCACGTACGATCGAAGTTGATGCCGATGAGCTCACCCCGGCCATTGAGCACCGGACTGCCGCTGTTCCCGCCGGTGGTATGCAAGGACGAAGTGAAACACACGGGCATGGATGTCCCCGTACCATAGGGGCCATAGTCCTTCCTGCCGTAGAGTTCGAGCAAGCGGGCAGGCACATCGAATTCCGCATCGCCGGGGCGGTACTTCTCCATCACCCCGTCCAGGGTGGTGAAAGGCTCATAGAACATCCCATCACGCGGGCTGCTGCCCTCCACCTTCCCATAGCTGAACCGCAACGTGCTGTTCGCGTCGGGCCAGAAGGTCTTTTCAGGGAACAGCGTCATCAGGCCCTCCATCCACGTGCGCATGTGCCGTGATAGGCGCGCGTTGGCCACCTCGATCGATGGTTTCACCTTCCCGGTGTAGGCATCGGTGAACGCCCGGGCCAGCACATAGGCCGGGTCCTTCATGTATTTCCTGGCGGACCCGGGGCTCCACTTCGCCAGCGCCGCCGCGAGCTTCGCGGAGTCGGCGAAAACGCTGCGCGCGTACAGCTTGTCGATCTCAGCAGGCCCAGTGGAGCCAGCCGGGAGTGCGGCACCGAGTCCTTGATCCACGTTGGCCAGATAGATGGGTAGTTGCGCCTTGAAAATGCGCTTGTCCACTTCGGGATCGAGATCCTTATGGAAGGCCTCCGCGTTCTGCCGCATCCGTTGGACCTCCTTGTCCCAGGTGCCGTCCGCCTTCAACTTGGCCACGTTCTCGGGAAGCATGATGGATTCGAACGCCTTTGTGAACTTCAGCAGTTCGGCGCCCACGGCGAACAGCTCGACGTACGCGTCCCGCGCCTCCGCCAGCGAGGGCAGGATGGTGTAAACGGCTGCGATGGAATCCAGCGCGGCGGTGAAGTCCTGCCTTCCTGCCCGCCCCGCGCGTAACCGATACTCGCGTTCGAGTTCCTTCTTCCCATCGAGTGTGTGGAGTTCCACGATGCCCCGCAGTTCACCGATCCACTTCTTGTAGGCGTTGCTGATGCCCTTCTGTTTGTCCGCGTAGGCTATGCGCGTCCGATCATCCGCCAGCATGGCCTCATCGATCACCGCCAGGCTCGCGCGCCGCATGCGGATCTTCAGTGGATCGCCAACGTTCATCACGTAGTCGACACCGTGGCTCGTGAGGTATCGCTGTGTGTTGCCGGGGAACCCGAAGATCATGGCGAAATCCCCTTCATGAACACCATCCATGTTGATCGCCAGGCTGCGACGGGGCTTGAAAGGGACGTTCGTCAGCGCGAACTCGGCCGGTTTGTTGTCCGCATCGGCGTAGATCCGGAACACGCTGAAGTCGCCGGTATGGCGTGGCCACATCCAGTTGTCCGTATCACCCCCGAAGTTCCCGATCGCTCCGGGCGGAGCTCCCACCAGACGCACGTCGCGAAAGGTCTGGCTCACGATCAAGTACCAGCTGTTACCGTAGTTGAACGGCTTCACTACCGCATCGTACCCACCCTCCGCCTTGGCCTCTTTCACCACGGCCTCGGCCGCGGCCGTAATGGCCGTCGCACGCTCCTCTTCGGACATGCCCGGCCGCAACGAAGTGGTCACTCGGGCCGTGACGTCCTCCATCCGCACGATGAACGTCGCCGTGGTCCCGGGATCGGACAGTTCATCCGCCAACGTGGCCGCCCAGAAACCATCCTTCAGGTAGTCTTTGCCCACGGAACTATGCGCCGCGATCGCGCTGAACCCGCAGTGGTGGTTCGTGAGGATCAGGCCTTGCTCGCTCACCACCTCCGCCGTGCAACCGCCACCGAACAATACCGTGGCGTCCTTCAAGCTGCCATTGTTCAAACTATAGATGTCCTCGGCGCTGATCAGCAACCCCTCCGTGCGCATGTTCCCCTCAATGGCCTGCAACAACGTAGGCAACCACATGCCCTCGTGGGCCAGCAGGATCGAAGGACGGCACAGGAGAACGAACAGGACCGCAGGGATGTAGCGCATGGCGTAATGGAATGCCCAAGTATACCGAGCCTTCAAGCAGGCATTGCGACAAACGTTGGGGCAACGGAACTTCTCACTACTTTGGAGGCACCCAACGCTATTCTTCATGACCCTGACCTGCCCCCCTGGTCGGTTGTTGCTCGTATTGGCCCTGTATGCCCCTTTCAGGAGTCCCGCGCAGCCCGGCGCCATCGATGCAGCCTTCGCCGCAGCGGTGCAGAGCAGCGGTGGCGCCAGTTCCTCGGTTCTATGCGTGACCAGCGATGCGACGGGCAATGCCTACATCGGCGGAACATTCACCCAATTCGGAGGTGTAGCCGCCAACCGCCTGGCCAAGTTGTTCGCGGATGGAACGCTGGACGTCACCTTCACCTCGACGGTGGGGCTGGTCGGCAACGATGTGAAAGCCGTTGCTGTCCAGAGTGACGGGAAGATCCTGATCGGTGGCAATTTCACGAGTGTCGGCGGGGTTCCCCGTTCGTATCTGGCGCGCTTGAACACGGACGGGACCCTGGACACGGGCTTCGCACCGTCCCTGAATCTCCCTGTATTCTGCATCGCTTTGCAGGCTGACGGCAGCATTGTCGCCGGTGGGCAATTCTTCAGCGCAGGGTTCACGCGACGAGGCATGGCCCGGATCCTCACCGACGGATCGATCGATCCAACGTTCAACACCGGGGCGGGGGCCAACAACACGGTGTACGACCTGGACATTGATGCCACTGGTCTTATCGCCATCGCCGGTGCGTTCACTTCCTACAGCGGAACACCAGCCAACCACGTCGTCCTGCTCGATGCCAGCGGCTCGGTGCATGCAGGCTTCGCACCAACGACCGGTCTGGACGGCCCGGCCTACGCGATCGAGACCTTTTCCGGAGGACGGATCCTTGTCGGCGGTGAGTTCGACCAGGTCAATGGAAACCCTTGCCCCGCGCTGGCCTGCCTCGCATACGATGGGCTCCAGCATCCGGCGATGTCGACTACCGGTTTCGCCACCTCCGCTTCGGTCCTGGCCATCGTGGACGACATCAATGGTCTTCCCCTGATCGGGGGCTCCTTCAGTTCGTATTCAGGCCAGCCGCGCTCCATGTTCCTGCGTTTGCTGGCTGACGGCACGCTCGATGCTTCGTTCGACGTCGGTTCGGGTTTTGCAGGTACCGTCGTGTCCGACCTCGCGAGCGACCCTTCCGGACAGGTGCTGGCTGCGGGCACTTTCAGCAGTTTTCAAGGCACGTCCCAGAACGGCGTGACCCGCATCCAGAACTGCGTGCTGACGACCTATTACCTGGATGCCGACGGCGACGGTCTCGGGGACCCCGCCTCTCCCCTCGCAGCCTGCACGGCTCCTTCTAACCATGTATTGAACAGCTCCGACTGCGACGACACGGACGACGCTGTCCTGGGCGCGGCCGCGTGGTATGAGGACAGTGATGGCGACGGAAGGGGGAATTCCGCCGCTTCCGTTCTATCCTGTGATGCCTTGCCAGGCTATGTGCTGGACAACACCGATTGTGACGACACGGACGGTGAACGCTACCCGGGTGCGGCATGCGATGACGGTGATCCCCGAACAGTGTCCGATGAACTCAGCGCGAACTGCCTTTGTGCAGGGCAGGCCGTGGATGTCGCGGCCAAGATCTTCCTGGGCGGGCCGCTCAACGGCACACTGATGAACGATGGGCTGCGCACCGCCGGCTTGATCCCGCTGACCGAGCCTTATACCCTGTTGAACTTCCACCTGAACGAGGCGGGAGGTGGTGAACAGATCGACGCTTCGGTCCTGTCCGTCACGGGGGCCGATGCCATCGTGGATTGGGTGATGATGCGCCTGCGCGGTGATCAGCCACCTTATGCCAAGCAGCAACTCAGGATGGCCCTGCTGCAACGGGACGGCGACATCGTAGACCTGGACGGTGTGAGCCCCGTGCGTTTCGCGCTCCTGCCCGGGAGCTACGTGCTGGAGGTCCACCACCGCAACCACTTGGGCATCATGTGTACGCAACCCATGCCGCCAACACCGACCGGGACACCGATCAGCGTGGACCTGACTTTGCCGGCAACGCCCTGCTACGGCACGCTGGCCCGTAAGCAAGTGGGCGGCACCATGGCGTTGTGGCCGGGCAACAGCCTGCTCGACCACCGCATCGCCTTCACCGGAAGCGGCAATGATCGGGACCGCATCCTCGTGGCGGTCGGTTCCACCACACCGAACAACCTGACCACAGGTCAGTATCGCTTGGAGGATATCAATCTGGACGGTGTGGTGAAGTTCACCGGTACCGGCAACGATCGGGATCCGATACTGGTCACCGTCGGTAGCACGACACCGAACAACATCCGGCTCGAGCAGGTCCCGTAGCCGTTCTGCACGGGATCAAGAGCACCCTGCGCGACGGGCGTTCCCAAGAGCTGCGACCTGCGCTGGTCGAAGGACGGTCCTTGACAGCGTGCCGCATCGGCTAACCTTTGGGTTCAAGCATCCGTTTGAGGGGCAAACCGCACCTATGCGCGCCCTTCTGCTTTCCGCTGCCTTGAACCTGACGCTGTTGTCGGCCTCCTTCGCCCAAGGCGTTCCGACCGTTGATGTGACCATGGCCAACAATCGCCAGGGGCAGGTGGAGATCCGCGTCCGACTGGACCAAGGCTTCGACGGGGTCTTTTCGACACTCGGATTCACCCTCCGCTGGCCGGCCTCTCAAGGTGTAGCGGTCGATACGGCGGTGGCCTGCTATCCCTTCCAGGACGCCCTGCCCGTAAGCGCTCAACCCGTGCAGACCGTCGGCGACTACATGTACCGGACCTTTCTCGGCACAGGCGTGACCCTGCTGAGCGATGCCGGATTCGCCATCGAACCCGACCGGGAATATGCGGTGTGTACAGCGGACCTGCTCGTCCCTGGATCCACCGTGGAGCTCATCAACGACGCGTGGACCACGGCGAACAACCGCGACTTCTTCAGTTCGCTGGGCGGCGAAGAGGCGACCGGCACGATCTATCACAGCCCCGAGCCGGTGGTCGACATCCATTCCTTCAATGGCGGGGTGGGTGCGGTGAACGTGATGCTCACGCCCCATGATGATTTCTTCGGTTGGGTCACCGACCTGGGTTTCACCCTGCGCTGGCCCGCCTCGTCGGGCGTGCATTTGGACGCCGTGGCCCAGGCTCCGGAGGTGGCCGAATACCTCTCCATCGTGAAAACAGGACCCGAGACCACCGTGGACGGCTACACCTACCAGCGCTTTGACGGCACCGGACACAAGAGCATCGCCAACAGCGAGGACGCGTGGTGGAACTCCACGGACATCACCGTTGTTTCCATCCCCATCAGCGGCACCACGGAGGACATCCGCATCGTGAACGACGCATGGACCGGAGCGAACGACGGGGACTACCGCATCGAACTGAACGGACTGGGGCTTGAAGGGCAGGTCGAAGACCTCAGTACGGCCATCGCAGCCTCCACGACCGGTTCCCTTGAAGCCACCATCATCCCCTGTGCGAACGGCTTCGACATTTCCGTGGACGTGCCGGCCACGCCCGGGAAGACAACCTTCACGTTGTACAACGCCACGGGTCAATCGATCTGGTCCTCGATCCGCGAACATGCCAGCGGTCGCACCCGCCTCATCGCCGAAACCGGAGCGACCCCCTCAGGTCTCTACATCCTCTCCTTGACCCAAGGCGATCGCACGCTCACCAAGCGCGTTGTGCGCTGACCGGTCCAACATGTTAGGGCCCGCTCAGCTACCCGGTTGAGCGGGCCTTGTCCTTCTCCGCCGCTCTTGTTCAGGGGATGACCTGCTCATGCCGATCGGTCGGCGCAGGGCCATCCGGGCCCAATGCCTCACTTACGAGCAACGCGAGCAAGACCAGGATCACCAAGGCGATGAAGACCTTGGGGTTCTTGTACAAGGGCCGGGCATACAAGGGCCTGGTTGCGCGGTGGTAGTTGTAGAGCAACCGCGCCGCGTCCGCGTGCCGCGCGACCTCACTATCGCTGAGGGGGCCGCGGCCTTCGGGTGATATGCGATAGCGCGTGCTCATGAACGGGAACCAAGGTATTGACGCAGCGTGCCCAGGACCCGGTGCACACGCATTTTGGCGGCATCCTCGGCGATGCCCAGCACCTGGCCCACCTCTGTGAAGGACATGCCATCGATGTAACGCAATTCGATCAAGCGGGACTTGTCCGCTGGAAGACGCGATAGCGCACCTGCAAGGCGCTGCAGATCCTCATCCGTTTCCATCACGCCCATTTCCGAGCGGAGCTCGCGCACCTCCGCCCAGCTCAGGTCCATCACACTCTCCTTCTTCTTGCGCCAGTGCATGCGTAGCTCGTTCAGAGCGATCCTGTACAACCAGGCCCGGAAAGGCAGGCCACGGGGCTCGAAGCGGGGCAAGGCGATAAGTGCTTTCAAAAAGGTCTGTTGCGTGAGGTCCGCAGCAAGCTCGCGCTGGTTCACGCGCCGATGGATGAAGCGGAAGATGGTGGCGTGGTAGCCTGTGTACAGGGGCGTGAACGCCTGTGGGTCCGCCTGCGCGGCGCGCACCACCCGGAGTTCATCGTCCGCCATCATGCTTGACAGGTTTCCAATGCGAGCCGCCCCGGAAGTAACGCGACAACGACGAACGACAGTATCCGGCCGATGAAACCCCCGACCCCTTCGCCCGTTGAAACCGCCAACTCTTCATGGGCTTGGACCGCCCATCGGCCGTATGAACCACCGGACTGATGCTCTCCCCACAGGCTATTAGAAGTCAGCGACGATCTCTTTTCGCCGTGATCCTCCTGCCGACCCTGCTGGCGGGTGAGACCCGGGCGCAGTCCATGTGGCAATGGATGCGCGCGAACACCAACGGCGATAAGGAGTTCGTGCGCGACATCGCCGTGGACACGGTGAACGGGTATGTGTACAGCGTGGGCGCCTTCGACAACGCCGGTGTGCTCTTGGGCATCGGGGCGAGCGGCCTGGACGGTTTCCTGATCAAGGCGGACCTGAACGGCACGGTGCAGTGGAGCCAGCGTATCGGCTCCAGCGGCGATGATGCGGCCATGGGGGTCGCTGTGCATCCGACCACCGGCAACATCTATGTCACCGGCTACTACTCCAGCTCCGCCATGCTCACCTTCCCGGCCGTTGTTCCCGCAACGACCAATGGGGGCACGGACGTGTTCGTGGCCTGTTTCACTCCTTCGGGAGGGGTTTCCTGGGTGCGCACGGGCGGTGGTGCCTCCAATGATCAAGGGGTTTCCCTGGCCGTGAACAGCACAGGGGTGTTCGTGCAGGTGGAACACAAAGGGCAGGTCACCTTCAATGGCACCGTTTCGGCGGTGAACTTCAACGACAATTCGCATACGCACGCCACGCTGCTCCGATACTCCCCTACCGGGGTCTATTCGTGGCAGTTGAACGGTGGGGCCGGTGCGGGCGGCAACAAGAACGTGACGCCGGAACGCATCAGTTGCGATGAAAGCGGCGCTTACCTCACCGGTTCGTTCGCGGACCCCGAAATGCAGTGGTACACCCCGGCGGGTATCCTGCAACAGACGCTCACCGCAGGGGCCAGCACGCTCAATGGCTATGTCTGCTCCGTCTCCAATGCCGGGGCGTTCACCTGGGCGCAGATCATCAGCAACCCCGGCAGTGACAGCATGGACCCCAATGCCATCGCTGTAGGCTGCAGCGGGCTCTACATCGCCGGCAGCACGCACAACAGTTCGGTCTTCCCCGGCGGTGTAACGGTGAGCGCGACGGGCAACCCGCACGACTACGCCTACCTCGCCCAACTGGACCGGACCACGGGCCTTACCCAATGGGTGCGCACGGCTTACGGTCCGGACAATCACCTGACGGTGGGGTACGACCTGAACGTACACCGCAACGGCTGCGTGCTGCTCAGCGGTACGTTCAAGGGAACGGCCACCTTCACCGATGGCACCACGGTGAGCACCACCGGTGGCGGCGGGTATGACCTGGACGCCTTCGTCGCCCGCTTCACGCCCTACGGCCAGCTGGATTGGGTCACCATCGCGGACGGCTCGAAGGACAATGTGCCCCTGGCCATCGCCAGCGACCATACCGGTGGCATCTATGTCGGCGGCTTCTACGATGACGAACTCTTCGCGGCGCCGTTCGCGTACACCAGCAACGCGAACACGAACTTTTTCCTGGGCCGCTTCAACGACAGTTCGCTCAGCTACTGGCCGCTGAACCCCACCAACTGGCGGGCACCATCGGCACTGTGCAGCACCAGCGCCGCATTGAACCTGAGCAACACCCTGGTGTCTCAGGAGCAGGGCTATGCGGACGCCGTGGTCATCTCCACCGGTGTGGCCTCGCCGGCCAATATCCTGAGCGCGCCGAACGGGACCACGGTCGCCTTCACCACCAATGGATGGAGCTTGACGGCTGACCTGACCGATACCATTCCCACCGGTTCAACTTACATCGTCCGGTGGGCCAAGAACGCGGCCGTGGCGGGAACAGCCGCACTGGCCTTGGAGACCTCGGTGGATGGCAGCACGTGGACGACCGTGACAACGCCGCCGACCATCACCACAACGACCTCCGCATTCACCAACAGCGTGGTGCAGGTGACCGCCGACACGCGCTACGTGCGCATCAGCAAGACCGCCTCCAGCGCCGTGGCGTTCCGCGTGGACGCGATCAAATTCTACCTCGGTTCGCTCACTACGGGCACGTGGAGCGGAGCGGGCGTGAGCGGCACGAGCTTCTCACCGGCCGGCCTGAGCGGACCCGTCCAATTGACCTACACGGTGCAAACGGGCACGTGCGCGACACGGTCCACGACCAAGACCATCAACGTGGTGGCACCACCCGTAGGTGGCGCGATCACCTCTTCCGTCGCAGGTACCCTTTGCCCGGGCTCGAACGGTGGCACCCTCACCCTGGCGGGCTACTCCGGCACCATCGTGAAGTGGGAAACCTCCACGGACAATTTCGTCACGAGCACCAGCATCGCGAATACGACGGCCACCCAGACCTTCAGCAACCTGGGCCAATCGCGCTCCTACCGCGCCTACGTGAGCCAGGGCATCTGTGGAACGGCCACCAGCAGTTCCATCACCGTGCAGGTGGGCGACATTACGCCGCCGACCATCACCACCTGCCCTCCCGCGCAAACGGTATTGGTGGGCGCATCCTGCAAAGCCGTGGTGCCGGATCTCCTCGCCATGGCCGCCGGAGCGGACAATTGCACCACCGCGCTTACCTGGACGCAGAACCCGACGGCGGGGACCATCGTGAGCAAGGGCAACCACGTGATCACGATCAAAGTCGCCGATGCCGCGGGCAACTACTCCACCTGCCAGGTGAATCTCAGCGCCGTAGACGCTACCGCGCCGGTCATCAGCGGCTGCCCTTCATCCGTTACATTGAACACCGACCCCGGCCAGTGCAGCGCGGGCCATACGTTCACCGCGC
Source organism: uncultured Chryseobacterium sp. (assembly GCA_964649165.1). Classification (GTDB taxonomy): domain Bacteria; phylum Bacteroidota; class Bacteroidia; order Flavobacteriales_F; family PHOS-HE28; genus PHOS-HE28. Next base: position 7,566 of record CAZYPC010000039.1, on the reverse strand, counting down.
CGACGGCCACGGACAATTGCGGTGTGACGATCACGGCCATCTCGGCCATCGCGCTGGATGCCGACCTGATGGCCACGGCCTTGCCCGCAGGCCAATACCCCGTGGGCACAACGACCAAGAGCTACGTATACAGCGACGTCTCCGGCAATTCCAGCACCTGCTCCTTCTCCATCACCGTGGTGGACGACCAAGTGCCCACGGTGGTGAGCTGCCCGGCCAACATCGTCATGCCGGCGGCCCTCAATGCCTGCGGCGCCGTGGTCAACTACCCGATCCCGGTTTTCGCGGACAATTGTGACTTCCGGCGCGGTCTCCTGGCCGGTGGTGCCAGCGGAACCATATTCCCCGTGGGAACGACCACCGTCACCTACGCGGCGCGCGACAGTGCCGCCCATACGGTCACCTGCTCGTTCACCGTCACCGTTCAGGACCAACAGGACCCCAGCTTCACCAACTGCCCCAGCAACATCGTTGTACAAGCCCCGCTGAACGGTACGGGCGCCAATGTGAGCTGGACGCCGCCGACAGCGAACGACAACTGCGGTGTCGCCACGTTGACGCAGTCCAGTGGTCCCGCATCCGGCTCGTTCTTCAACATCGGCACCACCCCCATCGCGTACACGGCCACCGATGTACACGGACAGACGGCGACCTGTTCCTTCACCGTGACGGTGGTGAGCAATGGTTCCCCGCTCCTCACCTGCCCGCCGAATGCCAGCTTGAACAACGCACCGGGCGTCTGCGGCGCATCATTCACCTACCCCGTACCGACGGTGGTGGATGATCAGCCCGGTTGGACGCTGACCCAGAATGATGCCAGCGGATGGACCAGCGGCTCCTTCTTCCCGGAAGGCTCCACCGTGCAGAGCTGGCAGGTGGTGGACAGCGACGGCAACACCACCCAATGCTCGTTCACCGTCGATGTGGAGGACGTGGAGGCCCCGGTGTTCACGTCCTGCCCGGGCAACACCACTGTGCCCGCTTCCACCAGCGTGTGTGGCGCGGTCTACGCCTATTCGATCCCAACCGCTACGGACAATTGCGCGCTGAGCGGGCTTGTACTCAGCTCCGGCCCCCCATCCGGTTCAACGTTCCCCATCGGTACGACGCAGGTGATCCATACGGCCACCGACACTCATGGCCACAGCACGGCCTGCACGTTCGATGTGACCGTTGTCGACACCGATGTCCCGACGATCACCGGCTGCCCGTCGGATATAGCGACCAATGCCGCGCCGAATACCTGTGGCGCGTACGTGACCTTCGCGACGCCATCAGCGAGCGACAACTGCAGCACGGACCTGGTGCAGACGCAGGGGCCCGCGAGCGGCGCCTTGTTCCCCCTGGGAACGACCACGGTCACCTTCCGCGCCACGGAGCCCAATGGCCTCTTCAGCGAGTGCTCCTTCAACGTAACGGTAAGCGATGGCATCGCTCCTGTATTCACCTATTGCCCGGATACCATCGAGGTAACGGCCGATGCCGGTGTTTGCGGCGCATTGGTGAACTACGCGCCCCCTACCGCGAGCGACAACTGTTCCCTCCTCATGGGCATCCCGCCGGCTGAAGCGAGCGGTGCCTTCTTCCCCATGGGGCTGACCCCGGTGACGTACACCGCCACGGACGGCATCGCTACGTCGAGCTGCACCTTCATCGTGGAGGTGGTGGACAACCAGCCACCGTCGATCGATGACCTGCCCGATGACATCACCCTATCGAATACCGCTGGAACGTGCGGCGCGCTGGTGACCTGGACCGAGCCTTCCGGTGAGGACAACTGTCCGGGTTCGGTGTCCCTCACCAACATCGGACCCTACACGAACGGCGGTATTTTCCCCGTTGGCACCACGCCGGTCACCTATCTGGCGACCGACGGCACGCATTCCATACCCGGCACGTTCCTGGTCACGGTGGAGGACACGGAGGATCCAACGATCGCGTGCCCCCCGGACACGACCCTTTCAGCGGATGCGACCTGTCACGCGATCTTCAATGAAGTACTCCCGACCGTGGCCGACAACTGCGCCATCGACAGCACGGTACAGACGAGCGCCTTCCCGTTCGGGCAGCCCCTGGCCACCGGGCAGTACACGATCGGCTACGTCACATACGACCCTGCTTTGAACACGGCCGGTTGCACGTTCACGCTGACGGTCGTGGATGACACTCCGCCCCTCATCACCTGTCCTCCGCACCCTGCGCTTTCCACCACCGGCAGCTGCACGGCGCTTTTGCCGGACTATTCCGCAGCGGCGGTCGCAACCGACAATTGTGATGCATCCGTCGTGGTCGCCCAGTGGCCTGCGGCGGGCACGAACGTCCCGCATGGTACACTCGTGACCCTCACCGCTACGGATGCCTCACTGGCCTCGTCGTCGTGCTCGTTCAACATCACCGTGAACGACGTTACACCCCCGGCCATCTCCGACTGTCCGCAGAACGACACGCTCGTCCCGAACTCCGGCGATTGCAGCTTCCTCTATGCGTTCCCTGCCATCCATAGCACGGACAATTGCGATGCGGACAGCGAAAGCGATCACGGCACCTTCCTGCAAGAGGAAGGCAACCCCGCGTGGCAGGACGTGACCGGCGCTGCGGACAAGGCCCTGGCCCCCGGCACACACCACCTGTACGAAGTACACTACGACGATGCCGGGGATACGGATACCTGCTTCTGGAGCATAACCGTTCAGGACGACCAAGGTCCGACGATCACTACCCCCGGGGATCTTACCGTATCGAACGACGCGGGTGCATGCGGGGCAACGGTGTCCTTCCTCATCGGCTTTACCGACAACTGCGCCCTTCAATCCCAGGTCCAGTCGCACAACGACGGTGACTTCTTTCCCATCGGCACCACCACGGTCACGAGTTCGGCCACGGATATCCATGGCAATAGCACGACCGGTGTGCCCTTCACCATCACGGTGCTGGACGATGATGCGCCCAGCGTGAACTGCCCGCTGTACGACACGCTGCCCATCTTCCTGGGCCCCGCCTGCAGCGTGGCCTTTCCGGACCTGCGCGACTCGCTGACCATAGCGGATTGCGGTTCGTGGACCAACAGCATGGACCCGGCACCGGGTACGGTCTTCACGCGGGACACGGTCTTCCTGATGACCATGGACATCGATGACAGCGAGGGGAACCACCTCGATAACGACCACTGGGTACATATCGTGGACAACCTGCCGCCTGCGTTCACGCCACCTGCGGACCAAGGTCCTTTGATGGACAGTTCGGGGTATGCGGTGGTTCCGGACCTTACCATGCTCTACACCGATGCGAGCGACTGCTCCACGCCGGTCACCATCACACAGAGCATCCCGGAAGGCACCCTTATCACCTCCGGCACGACCGTCTCCGTCCAACTGGCTGACATGGCCGGCAATGCGGCCCTGGACAATATTGTGGTGACCCCGGTGGACCTCATCGCGCCAGTGCTGGCTTGCCCGGGCCACCAGATGGTGAATGCCACGGCCGGGAACTGCGGCGCTCTGGTGAACTTCCTGGCAACGGCAACCGACAATTCAGGTCTGCCCACCACCATCACCTATTCACAGAACCCTGGCACCTGGTTCAATACCGGTAGCACGGGTGTTACCGTCACCGCCCTTGACCTCTCGCTGAACGCCTCCACCTGCCTGTTCACTGTGACCGTGAACAAGACCCCGCTGCCCGATCTGAACTACGCGCTGGGCACCTTCTGCTCCACGGCCGGAACCATCCAACCAGCCAATCCCATGCCTTCTGGTGGAGCGTACACCTGTGCCACCTGCGGCGGTGGTGTGGGCAGTGATGGATCGATCGACGCGAGCACCGTGGGCGCCGGTACCCACATGATCGTTTACAGCGCACAGGCCGGTACGTGCTATGCGCCGATGAACGACACCACGTACGTCACGATCACCACGCAACCGCAAGCGGGATCGGACCGTTCGTTGGACATCTGCACCACACAGCCTGTCTTCCAACTCATCGACTCCTTGGGCGGCACCCCGGATGGAGGCGGCTCCTGGTGGTCCGCCGGTAACCCCGTGCCGGATGCGTTCGACCCCGGAACAGCGGTGAGCGGCACCTATACCTACCTGATACCGGGTGGCGCGTGCCCTGATGCATCGGCCGACGTGGTCGTGAACCTAAGCGCTCCCATGGATCCGGTGTTCAGCTATCCGACCGGGCCGTTCTGCACGACCGGCGGCAACGTGTCCCCCGATGTCGTTTCGGGCACCTTCTCGTCAAGTGATCCGATGAACCTGGTGGTCGACACGAACACGGGTGTGATCGACGTCGGTTCCTCCCAGCCCGGCAGCTACCAGGTGACACAGGTGGCGAACAACGGTGCCTGCACATCGAACCATGCCGTGACGGTCGAGATCATCGCGCCGCCTTCGGTGAACACCGGTTCCTACAGCGGGACCTGTACGAGCGGCGCCGCTCACATCCTGACAGGCACACCGGGCGGTGGTATCTGGAGCGGCCCGGGCATCAACGGCAACACCTTCGAACCGAGCACGGCCGGGGCCGGCACGCACACGATCACCTATACCGCCGGTGACCCCGGCTGCACGAGCAGCGGGTCGACCGTCATTGTGGTGAGCGCAGCCCCGAGCGCCAGTATCACCTATGCCGGCTCGCCGTATTGCAGCAGCGCTGGCCCGGCCGGAGCCACCATTTCAGGTACGACGGGCGGCACCTTCACGTCCACGGTCGGGCTCGCACTGAACGCGACCAGCGGCGCAGTGAACCCCACCGCCTCGACCGCCGGCACCTACACGGTCACCTATTCGATCCCCGCACAGAACAACTGCGCGGCGTTCCAGACCACGGCCCCGATCACTATCGCTCCTGCTCCCGCTGCATCCTTCAGCTATGCCGGGCCCTATTGCAACAACGTCGGACCCCAGTCCCCGGCCTTCACCGGAACGACGGGCGGGACCTTCTCCGCTCCGGGCGCATTGGCCCTCAACACCACCACCGGCCAGATCACCCCGGGTGCGACCACTTCATCGAGCGCGGGCACTACGTTCGTCGTCACCTACACCATTCCCGCCTCCGCGGCTTGTCCGCAGTTCAATACCACGGCGAGCGTAGCGGTGACGCAGGCCCCCTGGGCCGGTACCGGCGGCGCGCAGGCCATCTGCTCGAATGCCGCACCCGTGGCGCTCACCGTGAATGGCAGCCCGGGCGGTGGTGGAACATGGAAGAACCCGGCTAACCTGGCCCATTCCGGGACCTATGATCCCTCGGTCGATGGATCAGGCAGCTACACGTATACCGTGGCCGGTGGTCCGGGTTGCGCGAACCATTCATCCAGTGTGGTGGTTTCCGAAACCCCGGCTCCTGCTGCGAGTATCAGCTATCCGGGCGATCCATTCTGCAAGACCGAGAACATCGCATCGGTGGTGCTCACCGGCACTTCGGGGGGAGCGTTCTCCGCTACCCCGACACTGTCCGGCCTCTCATCCGCCACGGGGAATGTTGACCTGACCGCTGCGGCGCCGGGGACGTATACGATCCTGTACGCAGTACCGGCGAGCGGGGGCTGTCCGGCTTTCAGTACGAGCACAGGCATCACGATCCAGGCCGCTTCCTCGGCCGCCTTCAGCTACGGTGGGCCGTACTGCACCAACATGGGGGTCCAATCCGCGGCGTTCAGCGGTACCGTCGGTGGCACGTTCTCCTCCACAGCCGGGCTCTCGATCAGCGCCACCACGGGACAGGTCATCCCGGGAGCCAGCACCGCTTCCAGCACGGGCACCAGCTATGTCGTCACCTATTCGATTCCGGCCACCGCCGCGTGTCCGGCCGTATCGTCCACAGCCACGGTCGTCCTCACCCAGGCACCTTCGGCCGGAACCAGCGGCTCGCTGGAAATCTGCAGCAACGGGACCCCTGCGAACCTCTTCCTCTCACTCAACGGCTCGCCTCACACCGGCGGAGCATGGAAGACCGCTTCCAACGTCGCTCACAGCGCGACATACGACCCCGCTATCGACGCACCCGGAGCGTTCACCTATACCGTTGAGGGTGGGCCGGGCTGCGCATCGCATTCCGCGCAAGTGCAAGTGACTGAAACACCCATGCCATCGGCGTCCATCAGCTATGTCAACAGTCCGTATTGCAACCTCGGCAGCGCCGGTATCACGCGTACGGGTACTCCCGGAGGCAGCTACACTTCCAGCGCCGGGCTCGCATTGAACACCGCCAGCGGAACTGTGAACCTTGCTGGCAGCACACCAGGGGCTTACAATGTAACGTACACCATTCCAGCGGACGATGGCTGCGCGCAGTTCCAAACGACCACTGGCATCACGATCAACGCCCACGCGAACGCGGGCCTGGACTCCACCTTGAGCCTGTGTACCAGCATCGGCTCCTTCAACCTGGCCACGCTGCTGCGCAACGCTCAGGCCGGCGGTACTTGGAAAAAGGGAGTGAACATCCTCCTTCCTTCGAGCACGATCGACCTCACAGGCTACACCAACAACACGTACAGCTATCGGTATGTGATCACCGGACAGGCCGGATGCACGTCCGATAGCGCGGCCTTCACCGTGCAAGTGCGCAACCCGTACGATCCGGGCGGTAATGGCGGTCTGTCCGCCTGTGCCGATGGACCGGCCCAGAGCCTGATGGCGCACTTGACCGGATGGCCGGCAAGCGGTGGCACCTGGACAGGCCCTGACCCGACCACAGGAACCTATGCCCCCGCGACCATGGATCCAGGGGTGTACACCTACACCGTGTCCGGCCCCACCCCGTGCGGCAGTGCGAGCGCCACCGTCACCGTGGTCGAGATCCCGCTCACGACCTGGTACGCGGACGCTGACAATGACAACTCCGGAGACCCGAACACGAGCCTCGTGAGCTGTGCCCAGCCGCTGGGCTATGTGACCACGAGCAACGACCAGTGCCCGATCGATCCGCTGAAGATCGAGCCCGGTATCTGTGGCTGCGGGGCCAGCGATAGTGATTCAGACGGCGATGGTGCCCTTGATTGCAACGACGGCTGTCCGAATGATGTCAACAAAGTCGCGCCGGGACTCTGCGGCTGCGGACTTGCAGAAGGAAACTGCCAGGATTGCCTCGGTGTACCGTTCGGTACGGCCAACGTCGGCACCGCCTGCAACGACAACAACGCCACCACCGGTAACGATGTCTACCTGGCTGATTGCTCTTGCGCTGGTCAGTTGATCGACTGCCTCGGTAACCCGGGTGGTACTGCGCTGGTCGGCACCGCCTGCAACGACAACAACGCGACCACCGGCAACGATGTCTACCTCGCTGATTGCTCCTGCGCTGGTCAGTTGATCGACTGCCTCGGTGTGGCGGGTGGTACGGCCCTCGTCGGCACCGCCTGCGACGACAACAACGCCACCACTGGTAACGATGTCTACCTCGCTGATTGTTCCTGCGCTGGTGAACCGATCGACTGCCTCGGTGTGGCTGGTGGTACCGCGCTCGTCGGCACCGCCTGCAACGACAACAACGCCACCACCGGCAACGACGTCTACCTCGCTGATTGCTCCTGCGCTGGTCAGTTGATCGACTGCCTCGGTAACC
>CAZYPC010000038.1:0-39112 GCA_964649165.1 uncultured Chryseobacterium sp. | reverse complement strand
CCGGGGCCTCAGCACCGTTCTTTTGCACCCCATGCTTCGCCTCGCTCTCCTCGCACTTGCTCTTTGCCCGGGCAGCTCATTCGCACAATCTCCCCGTATCCGGGTCTATTTCAACCAGGACACGGATCCCGCGGTAAGCAGCGGAACGCTCGCGATCAGTCTGCACGAGGCGATGGATGATACCATCGAGGCCTACATCGACCGTGCGCGATCGACCATCGACGTCGCGGTCTACAACGCTGACGACTACAGCATCATCGCCGCCCTGAACCAGGCAAAGGACCGGGGCGTGCAGGTGCGCTACATCGCCGAAGGGACCAACAGCAACACGGCACTGGCCAACCTCTCCCCGACCATTCCCGTGCTCTACCGCACGGATGGCGAAGGAAGCGGCATGCACAACAAGTTCATGAGCATTGATGCGGACCACGCCGACAGTGCATGGACCTGGACGGGAAGCACGAACTGGACACAGAACGGGCTCTTCGAGGACTACAACAACATGGTCTTCATCCAGGACCAGGCGCTCGCGCTCGCCTACCGAACGGAGTTCGAGGAGATGTGGGGTGGCAGCGGACCACAGCCGAACGCCTCCAACAGCAAGTTCGGTCCGGACAAGACGAACAACACCCCGCACAGCTTCACCGTGGATGGTATCGCCATCGAGTGTTATTTCTCGCCCAGTGATGGCACCACTTCACGCATCGTGAACGCTATTGATGGGGCGGAGCATGGTGTCCATTCCTGCATGTTCAGCTTCACCAATGAGGACATCGGCACCGCCCTGCTGGAGGCGGACCAACGACCCGACGTAACGGTGCATATGGACCTGGAGGACGCGATCTACCCCGGAACGGAAGGTTGGTATCTGGAAAGCAACGGGGTGGATGTGGCGACACACAACACGGACGAGGTTCAATTACACCATAAATACGGTATCGTCGATGAGGGCAGCGCGGACGATCCGCTGGTGATCACCGGTAGCCACAACTGGACATGGTATGCCGAGACGATCAATGACGAGAACATCGTGATCATCCACGATGCGACGGTGGCCAACCTCTTTTACCAGGAATGGCACGCCCGGCGTAACGACGTGACCGGGGTAGTTGAGCGTGCCACTCCTTCAAGCCTCATGGTGTGGCCCCAGCCTGCATCAGGCACGATGTTCATCAGCTTGCCGGAAAACCTGCGCGCCGCACGAACAAGGATGTTCGACATGTCCGGTAAGGAAATGGCGATCCCGGTGATGTACGGGATGTCGCGCATGATCGATGTCTCCGGGTTCCCGGACGGGCTTTACGCCTTGGTCTGTGGGAACGGCCAGGAGCGGATCACGCGCATGGTCTCCGTCGCGCATTAGGAAGAAGCGTCTCATTTCGGAAAGTACAGCGGATGCCGTTCGTTGTACCGCCGGACGAATCGGAAGACCGACACATCCTGGTTCCGCTCTTTCTTCGGAAGCGCCTCGAATTCCGCGCGCAGGTCCGGATCCCCCTGTATGGCCTGGTAGATACCCCCGGCGCTGACGGGAAGGAAACTCCCGGTTTCCATATCGAGCAGGCGTTGCTCTTGAACGGTCGTTGTCGAAGGGCCCACCCCGTACATGCCGCCGTAGTAGCCGCCCCAATTGCTGTAGGTGTTGTCGTACACGATGTGCGCGATGGACCCCATCATGCCGATCCGGTTGAAGCCATCTCCGATGCGCACATAGACCACATCGCGGTTGCAGAAGCCCCACGTCCGGTCCAGATCGATGCGCTGCTCGGCCCCGGTGCTGTCCTTGTAGAAGAGCTTCCCATTGCTCTGTCGGAGATCGCCGGCGTGCTTGCCCTGATCGTTGAGCAGGTCCTTCAAGGCCACACTTGGCCGGTTGGCGCGGAAATCCTCGAAGCCGAAGTAGATCCCCTCGCGGAAGTCGAAACCACCGTCGTAGATGATCCGCGAGGTATCGCGTTCCGCATACTCGAGCGAATCCCATTGGCAACAACCACCGGTCGTGATAAGGACCAGCAGCGTGGAGAACAGGTCGTGCAGGATATTCCTCATCCAGGTAAGCGATAAGGATGGAGCACGTTGTAGCGTTTGATCAGGGCGATGATCCCTCTTTTCGATCGCCTGTCTTCTTCTGAAAGGGCTCCGTAGGCGGCAAGCAACGCCGGGTCGTCCCGGAACAGTTCAGGCACATTGTCCGGATGTACTTCGAGGGTCGTACCGGTCCTCATGTCGAGCACGAACATTTCCGATGTCGCCCAGATGGGAGGGTCTGGAACGCTGCCTTGCGAACACCGGACAAGGGGCATGATCATCTGAAGTCGGTACACCTCGAACCATTTGAAGCCAAGTTGGAAGGTCGAGGGAACTCTCACGTACACATGGTCATGATCGCAGAATCCCCAAAGTCGGTTCATCGAGCAGGATCCGTACTTCCCATCGTCCATGCGCTGATAGACCTTTGACTTCCAGGTCCCGCTCTTGCTGTCCACGATAGCCGATACCACCTTGCCGCGCTTGTCCACCAAGGAAGAGAGCGGTATGCCGGGACGGTTCCGCAGGAGGTCCTTCGCCGTCAAATAGAGCCCTTCTTCCATGTCGATGGCACCGCCGCCATCGTGGATGTGAGCAGCGTCATCCGGAACATATGGCACGGGGTCGCCTTGCGCATTGGCCAACATGACCAGTCCGAACGCGGCCAATGCCCAATAGGGTCTCATGCCACGGAGCGGATCAGGTCCAGCACTTCATCCGGGGCCTGTGCATGCACCCAATGACCGGCGAAATCAACTGTTTCGATGCGGCTGCTCGGGAACTGCTCCTTCACCGCCGGGATGTCGGCACGGGTGATGTAGTCGCTTTGTCCGCCCCGGATGAACAAGGACGGTACCCGGATGGTCTCCGCAGGAGCCGCAGCGAGGATATCACCGATGTCTCGCGCCAACACGGGAACATTGAACCGCCACGCCAGTCGTTCGGGGGTTTCCCAATACAGACTCTTCAGCAGGAACTGCTGCACGCCGGGCTCCGGCACATGGCGCGCCAGATGCTGTTCGACCTCCTTCCGCGTGGTCTTGTTGGCCAGGTCGCTCGACATCAACGCTTCGATGATCGGCGCCTGATTGCTCAATGGGTATTCGCGTGGTCCCATGTCCACGGAAACAAGATGCCGCACGAGTTCCGGCCATTGGTGCGCGAAGTACATGGCCGTTTTCGCTCCCATGCTGTGACCTACGAGAACGATGTTCTTCAGACCAAGCCCGGTAACAAGGGCATGCACATCCTCAGCCATCAGCGGATAGGTCACCCGGTCCGTATGGGGCGAACGGCCGTGGTCCCGTTGATCGGCGAGCGTCACGTCATACCCTTCGGCCAGCGCCTTGCCGATGCTTCCCCAATTGTCGCAACTGCCGAAAAGGCCGTGCAGGATGACGATGGGCTTCCCGCTGCCCGCGCGTCGATGGAACAGTTCCACGCTCATCGGAGTTCGCGCAGATACAATTCGACCGTGTTCTCCATGCCATACCGGAGCGCATCGCAAATGAGGGCGTGCCCGATGCTGACCTCCAACAGACCGGGAACATTGGCTTTGAAGAACGCCAGGTTCTGGAGGTCGAGGTCGTGGCCCGCGTTCAGGCCAAGGCCTTGTCTCCCGGCCCATTCCGCAGCCTCGGTGAAGGGTGCCACAGCCGCTCCACGGTCGCGATGGTAGTTGGCCGCGTAAGGCTCGGTATACAGTTCGATCCGGTCCGCGCCTGTATCCGCTGCACAGGCGATCTGCTCCGGATCCGTACCCATGAACAAGCTGGTACGGATGCCTTCCTCCTTGAATCGCGTCAGCACTTCCCATAGGAAACCCTTGTTGACCCGCACATCCCAGCCAGCATTGCTGGTAAGCACCCCTGGGGGGTCCGGCACCAGCGTAACCTGCGCGGGTCTGACCTCCAGGACCAGGGCGATGAAGTCTTCGCTCGGATACCCCTCGATATTGAACTCAGTGGACAGGACCGCCTTCAGCGCCCGAACATCGGTTCGGCGGATGTGCCGTTCATCCGGTCGGGGATGGACGGTGATCCCGTGCGCACCGTACCGCTCGATCGCCTGTGCCCACCTCACCACATCCGGATTATCCGCGCCGCGCGCATTGCGCAAGGTCGCGAGCTTGTTCACGTTCACGCTCAGGCGCGTCATCTCTCCCGTTCCGTATAGCTTCGTCGCCGCCAAAAGTAGATGTCGCGACCAGCGCGCCCGGCACGTTGTTCGCTCAGTACCCACCATGCACGCCGCCGATCTGCTCTCCTTGGACATCGTCCCGCTGAAGCCCGCCGATCCGGTGAGCGTGGCGCTGGACCGGATGGAGGAGTTGAAGTTGGGTCATCTGCCGGTGGTGGAGAACGATCATCTCGTGGGGTTCGTGAAGGACTCCGACCTGGGTGAGGGGAATCACGCCCGGGGCGCGGTGGGAGATGTGATGCAACGCATGGAGTTGCCCTATGTGCGTGAGCTCCAACACATCTATGACGTGATGAAGCTCTTCGTTGAGCGGGGCTTGACCGTAGTCCCTGTGCTCGACATGAACGGCCGCTACATGGGCGCCGTGAATCAGCACATGGCCCTGCGGCGGTTGAGCGAGGTGATCAATCTGCGCGAACCGGGCAGCGTGCTGGTGCTGGAGATGAACGCCGTGGATTACAGCTTGCAGGAGATCGCGCGCATCGTGGAAGGGAATGACGGGAAAGTGCTTAGTGTCTACTGCCATGCGCTGCCCGACAGCACCCGTACCGAAGTGACGCTGAAGATCAACCGCGAGGATGTCAGCGGCATCCTGCAGACCTTCGAGCGTTATGAGTACAACGTGAAAACAACGTATCAAGGCTCCCGCTTCCATGAGGACCTGCGCGGGCGTTTCGATGAGTTGATGCGCATGATCGATCTGTGACCGCCGGGCCATGCGTGCCGCACGTGCACTGCTCCTTTTCCTCCTCCTGTACGCTCCATTGATCGCAAGGTCCCAGCGTGACAGCACGTACGCCGGTCCCTACAGTATCAGCGGCATCGTGATCGAGGGCAACCGCTCCACCAAGGAGCGCGTGATCGTCCGCGAGCTCACCTTGCGTGAAGGCGATACGGTGCGCACATCCGAACAGCTCTACTACCTCCTGGAGCGCAGCCGGCAGAACGTGTACAACATGGGGCTGTTCAACAGCGTGCATATCGTACCCACTTATTTGTCCGCGCATGAGGTGTTCCTTACGGTGACCGTTAGCGAACGCTGGTTCTATTGGCCCACACCGATCTTCAAGTACAGCGACCCGAACTTCAATACATGGTGGCTGACACGTGATTTCCGGCGTGTTTACTACGGCGCGTTCCTGTACAGGTACAATATGCGCGGCCGCAACGAAACGCTCTACGCCAAAGTGCAGCTCGGCTACGCGAAGGAGTTCGCTGTGCGCTACCGGTTCCCGTTCATCGACCGGAAACAACGCTGGGGCCTGGCCTTCGGTGCGGGCCGCACACAGCAGGACGAGATCACGACGGGCACCCTGGACAACAAGCGGGAGTTCATCACCTTGCGTGGGCGCGAAACGCGGCGTGAATGGAAGGGTGATCTGGAAGCCACCCTGCGCCCGGCCTTTGACATGCGCCATTCGTTCCGCCTCGGCTATACGCATGCCGACGTCCTGGATTCCGTGGTGCGCATGGTGCCCACTTATTTCACGGAAGGGGATGCCCGGCTGAACTACTTCACCGTCGGCTACAGCTTCGTACATGACCAGCGGGATAACCGGGTATACCCGTTGAGCGGCACGTTCACCATGTTCCGCGCCGACCACTACGGCCTCGCCTTCCTGGGCGATGACCAGGTCGACCTCACCACGTTCTACGGCGCGGTGCAGCGCTCCTGGAGGACGAGCGGGCGGTGGAGCATCGGTGGAAGCCTTCGCAGCAAGGTGACCGTCGGGCCCGAACTGCCCTACTACATGCAACAGGGTCTTGGCTACGACGATTATGTACGTGGATATGAGTACGACGTGATAGACGGGGAGCATTATGCGCTCTTCAAGGCCAACGCGCTGTGGGCCTTGGTCGAACCGCGTGAGTACATCTTCACGGGGATGAAGAACGACAATTTCAAGACCCTGTACCTGGCGGTCTACCTGAACGCGTTCGCCGACTTCGGTCGCGTCTGGGATTCGCGGTACGCGCACAAGAATCCCCTGGCCAACGAGCTTCAGCAAGGCTATGGGGTCGGGGTCAATGTCGTCACCAGTTACGATCAAGTGATGCGCGTGGAATTCGCGGTGAACGGCCAGGCGGCGAGCGGTTTCTATCTGCACTTCGCGCAACCTTTCTGAGCACTCTGGTTCCCTGGCGGCGGCGAAGAGCACGCCACCCTCATCTTTGTCCGAAGTTCCCTGCTCATGCGCATCGGCACCCACGGCCGCTCCCTCGCCCTGACGAGCATCCCGTCCGTCCATCGCATCCATCAAGCCATGCGCGACGTGGGAATGGTGCCCGTTGTGGACAAAGCGCTGGCGGAGCAACTCGCCGCAGCAGGCATGCCGCTGGATGCGGGAACGGAAACCGCCGAGAATCCCGCCACTGCTGACATTGACGCGTTCTTCAGCCTCGGCGGCGACGGCACCTTCCTGGACAGCGTGGCCAAAGTGGGCCGGAGCGGGATCCCTGTGCTCGGCATCAACCTCGGCCGCTTGGGCTTCCTGAGCAGCACGCGGGAGGAGGGCGCCTTCGCGGCCCTACGCGACGTGAAAGCCGGGCGGTACACCGTGGAGGATCGCGGCTTGCTCTCCGTGCACGGAGTCGGATTGGGCGACGGCTCCCCTCTCTTCGCGCTCAATGAGGTGAGCGTCCACAAGCGCGACACCAGCAGCATGCTGGCCGTGGACGCCTTCGTGAACGACCGGTTCTTGAATACCTACTGGTCGGACGGGCTGATCGTTGCCACGCCCACTGGTAGTACGGCGTACTCGCTGAGTTGCGGGGGACCATTGCTGGACCCGAGCTGCGATGCGATGGTGATTACCCCGATCGCCGCCCACAACCTGAACGTGCGACCCATCGTCGTGCCTGGCAACAGTCAGATCCGGCTGCGCGCCGAGGCTCGGGATGACAAGTACCTCGTGAACCTGGACTCGCGCAGTTTCACGCTGGACCGGCCAACTGACCTCCTTTTGCGCCGGGCCGATCACAGGGTCCGGTTCATCCACCTGGAAAGATCCGACTTCTTCAATACCCTGCGGGACAAGCTGGCCTGGGGCCTGGACGTGCGCAGCGGTCCTCCGGTGCTGAAGGCCAACGGTTAAGTTCGCGCCCGGAAGACGCAAGGATCCAGCCCTTGTTCCGTTCCAAACCGGATGCGCCGCCAGGTCTTTTTGCTTTTGCTGCTCACGGCGGCGCGTTGCCTGTATGCACAGGTGAGTGAGATCGGCCTGACAGCCGGAATGAGCTACTACATCGGAGACATCAACCCCACTCGGCACTACCCGACCAACACACACCTCGCCGGCGGCATCTTCTATCGCTACAACATCGATCAGCACTACGCGGTCCGGGTGCAGGGGCTCTTCACCAAGCTAGAGGCCTACGACAGCGATTCGAACGATTCACTTCAGGTGCTTCGCGATCTGGGATTCCGGACCAACCTCTTCGAGGTGGCAGCCACGCTAGAGATCAACTTCCTGAAATACAGGGGGATCACCAAGGATAGTCACAACTGGACGCCCTACATCTTCTTCGGTCTGGCGTACTTCCACATGAATCCGCAGAACCTCCTGGACGACACTTGGTACGACCTACAGCCCATGGGCACGGAAGGCCAGGGTACGTCCATTGGTGCCGACCCCTACAAATTGGACGTGATGAGCATCCCGTTCGGTGCGGGCTTCAAGCTCGCCCTCACGGATAAACTGGACCTGGGTTTGGAATGGGGCCTTCGGCGAACTTATACCGACTATCTGGACGACGTCAGTGGACTATACGTGGACAACACCTTCCTGACCAATGAGACCGGCCCCCTTACCGCCGCATTGGCCGACCCCAGCGTGCTGCGGGAAACAGGCATCAATTCAGGCCGTTCCCGGGGGGACAGCTTTACGAAAGACTGGTACCAGTACACCGGGGTGTCCCTGTCGTGGCTGCTGTCCCGCTTCACCGAGTGTGACGCGATCTGGGACAGGATGAAGAACAAATGAGGGGTGGAAATGGAGAACTTCGCGACTTCCGTGGAAACCCCGCCGACTTTGGTCACTTCGGTCGACAAACTCAAAGCGCTCATCGACCCTGCGCGGGTGCCCCAGCATGTGGCCATCATCATGGACGGCAATGGGCGATGGGCACAGCGCCAAGGCGAGCTCCGCGTGGTTGGCCACACGAACGGTGTCAAGAGCGTGCGCGAAACGCTGGTGGCAGCCTCCGAGGTCGGCGTGAAGTACCTGACCCTTTATGCGTTCAGCACAGAGAACTGGAGCCGTCCACAGGCCGAAGTGGACGCCCTGATGGACCTGCTCGTGAACACGTTGATGAGCGAGATGGAGAGCCTTCACGAGAACGGGGTTCGCCTGCACACCATCGGCGACACGGACAGCCTTCCGCCCTACTGTCGGGCCACGCTCCTGAAGGCGATCCAACAGACCGCCCACAATGACCGAGTTACCCTCACGCTGGCCTTGAGCTACAGTGCTCGTTGGGAGCTTCTGCGTGCGGCACGTTCCATCGCCCAAGACGTGAAGGACGGACGCATCGGCATGCACGACGTGAACGAAGGTCTGATAAGCGACCGACTGAGTACCACAGGGATGCCGGATCCGGAATTGTTGATCCGCACCAGCGGGGAACAGCGCATCAGCAACTTCCTCCTCTGGCAGATCGCTTACGCTGAGCTGTGGTTCACCCCGGTGCTCTGGCCCGATTTCAGGAAGGAGCATTTCTTCCAGGCCGTACATGAGTTCCAGAACCGCGAACGTCGCTTCGGTCTTACCAGCGATCAAGTCACCCCCGCATGATCCGGACCTTGCGGAATGGTCTGCGCGGTTCGATGCGCACGTTCTTCACGCTGAACGCCACACTGCTCTTGGGGTTCGCCGAGGCGCAATACCTGAGCGGCGCCATGGAGTACGCGGTCGCGAAGGAGTATACCATCGGGGGCATCACCGTAAGCGGCTGTCTCACGCGGGATACCAAGGCGGTGGAGCTTTTCAGCGGCCTCCAGGTCGGGGATAAGATCACCGTCCCCGGGGAGCGCATCGGGCGGGCGATCCAGGCGATCTGGGACCAGCACCTCTTCACGGACGTCCGGATCGAGACGACCAAGGTGCTGGGCACGACCATCTTCCTGAACATCGCCGTCCAGGAGAACCCGCAGCTGGCCGGCTACGGCTTCGGCGGAACGGTCTCTCGGAACGAGGGGGACAAGCTGCGTGAGGAACTGCGGCTCGAGGGCGGCATGCAGGTGAACGATGCGTTGATCGCGCACATCCGTTCCACCATCCGTCGCTATTTCGTGGACAAAGGTCACCTGAAGGCTGATGCGCACGTCAAGCAGGTCGCGGACACCGCCGACCAGAACAAAGTCTCCCTTACGGTGCTGGTCAACCCGGGGCCGCGCGTGCGCATCAAAGACATTTTCTTCCACGGCAATGCGCATGTGAAAAGCGCGCGCCTGCGACGCGCCCTGAAGAACACCAAACGCAAGCGCTGGTACAATGTGTTCGGATCGAGCAAGTTCAAGAGCAGCGATTTCCGCGACGATCAGCAAGGCATCGTGGCGGTCTACAACGAGAAGGGCTTCCGCAATGCTACCGTCGTGAAGGACACGATGAGCTATGTCAGCAAGAGGAAGATCCATCTCGATATCTGGGTCGATGAGGGTAACCAGTTCTATTTCCGGGATATCGACTTCGTCGGCAACACGAAGTACAGCTCCGACACGCTGCATACCGTGCTCCGGATCAAGAAGGGTGACATCTACAACAAGCGGCTGCTCGACACCCGCCTGTACCAGAACCCGAGCGGGGCGGATATCAGTTCCCTGTACATGGACCGCGGGTATCTGAGCTTCTACCCCGATCCGGTGGAACGGGTGGAAGGCGACAGTATCGACCTGGAGATCCGCATACGCGAAGGCCGCCAGTACAGGGTGCGCAATGTGACGATCAGCGGCAACACGAAAACCTTCGACCACGTGATCCGGCGCGAGATCCGGACGCTGCCGGGTGACCTTTTCGACCGCAGCGAGGTGATCCGCTCCCAGCAGCAGTTGATCGGTCTGGGCTTCTTCGATCCCGAAAAAGTAGGTGTGAACCCGGCTCCGGACCCCCGGACCGGCCTGGTGGACCTGAACTACACGGTGGAGGAGAAGCCGAGTGATCGCCTCGAGTTGAGCGGCGGCTACGGCGCGGGACGCCTGCTGCTCTCGCTCGGCCTGTCGTTCACCAATTTCAGCCTGCGCAAGATCTTCGATGGCCGAGCCTGGAGCCCCCTGCCCGCAGGCGATGGTCAGACCCTGAACCTTCGGGCGCAGACCAACGGAAAATACTACCAGAGCTACAGCCTTTCGTTCGTGGAACCCTGGCTGGGCGGCCGCAAGCCCACATCGCTCAGCGTCTCCGCCTATTACACGCGCCAGACGAACGGCGCGAGCCGCGGGGATCTCCGCTCGGACGGGTCCTCAGCCTTCGCCGAGCTGGGCATCCTGGGCACGTCCATCGGCCTGGGCAAACGATTGAAGTGGCCCGACGACTACTTCTTCGTGAACCTCACCTCCAGCTACCAGCAATATCGGCTGAACAACTGGGCAACGAGCTCGGGTAGCTCCGCACTGTTCTCCTTCTCGGATGGCACGAGCAACGTTTACGCCCTGCAGGCCCGGTTCGCTCGTCGAAGCATCCAGGAGCCTTTCTGGATCACACAGGGATCCGAAATGAGCCTCAGCGTGAAAGCCACACCTCCGTTCTCCGCCTTCCGTCCCGAAGTGATCTACACGGATCTGACCCCGGCCGAACAGTACAAGCTGGCCGAGTTCCACAAATGGAAATTCACCACACAATGGTTCACCAAACTGACCCGTAGCAAGACAAAGCATGACTTCGTCTTCATGGCACGCGCAGGCTTCGGGTTCCTGGGGCGCTACACGGCGCGGAAAGGGGATTCTCCGTTCGAGCGGTTCTATCTGGGTGGCAGCGGCCTCACCGGATTCCAGCTCGACGGTCGTGAGATCATCGCGCTGCGAGGGTATGACGACCTCTCGCTCACGCCGAGCACCGGTAGCTTCTACGTGAACAAGTTCACCGCCGAGCTCCGGTTCCCGGTCTCGCTCAATCCCTCTGCCACCATCTTCGCCACCACGTTCGTCGAGGGCGCGAACGCCTGGAACGACATCAAGCGGTACGACCCCTTCCGTCTTTACCGGAGCGCTGGTATCGGCCTGCGGCTTTTCCTGCCCATGTTCGGGCCCATGGGGCTCGACTACGCCTGGCGTTTCGACGACGTGCCCAACGCGCCCAGCATGGCCAAGAGCCAGTTCCACTTCACCATTGGCATCGATCTTGGGGAGCTGTGACCCGATGATCGCCTACTTTCGACGGCTTTTATCATGATCCGACCGCTGTTCCGACACCTGCTCACACTGGCCCTTTCGCTCCCATTGGCCGTGTCCGCCCAGAAGATCGCCTTCGTGGACACGAAGTACATTCTGGAGCAGATGCCCGACTATGCTGCGGCACAGGCGGAACTGGACCATCAGAGCGGGGTCTGGCAGAAAGAGATCGACGAGCGCTGGAACCAGATCAAGCGCATGCGCGATGCCTACAACGCCGAGGCCATCCTGCTCACCGAGGACATGAAGACCTCCCGCCTCGATGAGGTGTCGAAGAAAGAGACCGAGGCCCGCGAGCTTCAGAAGAAACGCTTCGGTGTGGAAGGCGACCTCTTCAAGAAACGGCAGGAATTGATCCAACCCATCCAGGACCGGATCTTCCAAGCCGTCTCGGAAGTGGCCGGCACCAATTACACCGCCATATTCGACACGGGTGGGCCTGGCAACAACGTGATGTTCGCCAATCCCAAGCTCGACAAGAGCGACGCGGTGCTCAAAAAGCTCGGCATCAAGCCGGGCAAAGCGGGCGGCGGCAATTCCGGCAACGTGCGCGGCGATGAGGAGGAGGAACCCTCGCCCGATGACAAGGGCGGCGGACGCGACGATGGGCAGAAGGCCCCCGAGAACGGTGGTGCCCGGGACGATGGAGGCGGAGCGCAACCCGTGAAACCGAAGAACTGAACATTCACCCGCTTACCCCGGGATCCACCAATCACGACAATGCCCACGCCAGGCTTTGGCGCCCATGCATGAAGAAGTTCCTGATCGCCCTTTGCGTGCTGCTGACCAGCGCCTATGGGGCCAACGCACAGACCAAACTCGGACACATCGACCGACAGGGGTTGATGCTCGCACTTCCCGAGCGCAAAGAAGCAGAAGCCAAGATGCAGGCCTTCGCCAAGCAGTTGGATGATAAATTGAAGGCGATGGCCGAAGAATACAAGGCCAAGGCCGCCGAGATACAGGCCGGCTGGGAGACCATGACCCAGACGCAGAAGGATGCTGCCCAGCGTGAGCTCGGCGAGATGGAGCAACGTATCCAGACCGCACAGGAGAACGCCAAGGAGGACCTGGCCAAACAGGAGCAGGAGCTTCTTGCCCCCATGGTCGAGCGGACGGACAAAGCGATCAAGGAAGTGGCCACCACGAACAATTTCACCTACATCTTCGACAGCAGCACCGGCATGGTGCTGTTCTACGACAAGGGCGAAGACATCATGCCCCTGGTGAAGAAATCGCTCGGTATCACGACACCCTGATCATCACGCCGTGGTGGCCCGCGCGCCTATCGGCATCTTCGACAGCGGGCTCGGTGGCCTCACCGTGGCCGCAGCCATACAACAGGCGCTCCCGGCGGAGCGCCTGTTGTATTTCGGTGATACGGAGCACATTCCCTATGGGGACAGGAGCCTGCGCGAGGTTAGAGCCTTCAGCGCAGGCATTGTGCGCGCTTTGATGGGCAGGGGCTGCAAGATGATCGTCATCGCATGCAACACGGCATCGGCAGCTGCGCTGAAGGAATTGCGTGAAGCCTATCCGCGGTTCCCCTTCATCGGCATGGAACCAGCGGTGAAGCCCGCTGCCGAGCGCTCGCGCAGCCAGGTGGTCGGGGTCATCGCCACACGTGCCACATTCCAGGGAGAGCTCTTCGCCTCCGTCGTTGAACGCTTCGCCCAAGGGGTACGGGTGATCGAGCAACCCTGCCCAGGACTTGTCCAAGCCATTGAAGCAGGAGATCTGGATACGCCGGGAACCGAGCGCATGCTGCGCGCATGGCTCGAACCCATGCTCGCACAAGGAATGGATGAACTGGTGCTTGCCTGCACGCACTATCCCCTCGTAAGAGCGCTCATCGAGCGCATCTGTGGACCGGAGGTGGAGGTCATTGATCCTGCGCCGGCCGTTGCCCGACAGGTGAAGCGGGTACTTGGGGAGAATAACCTGCTGGCCACCGAGGCCTCGGGAAGCTTCCAGCTCTGGACCAGTCGGATCACTGAGGAACTGCCGGTGGTGCTCGACCTGCTACAGCTTCCCAAGGATGCCATCGCGTTGGCCCGATGGCAAGCGGGCACCCTCACTCTCCCGTGAACCAGCCCGCGTAGGTCAAGTAGTTCTTCGCGATCCGCTCGATCTCGTTGGCCGATAAGTCCGGGTTCACCGGTCCGATACGCTTCGCAGGAACACCGGCCATCAGACTTCCCGGGGCCACCTTGGTATGCTGAGTGACCACCGCACCCGCCGCGATCACACTGCCCTCCCCGATCTCCGCTTGATCCATGACGATGGCTCCCATACCGACAAGCACTTTGTTCGCGATGGTGCATCCATGAACGATCGCGTTATGCCCGATGCTGACATCGCTGCCTATCTCCAGTCCGCAGCGTTGAAAGGTGCAGTGCAACACGGCACCGTCCTGGATGTTCACGCGATCACCAATGCGGATGGTATTCACATCGCCACGCACCACCGCATTGTACCATACGCTGCACCCATCTCCCATCACCACATCCCCGATCACCACTGCGGTCTCAGCCAGGAACACGTCGCGCCCGAAAGAGGGCGTGAGGCCTTTCAGTGTGCGCACGAGCGCCATGCTCACTTCTTCTGTTCCGGATGTGCCGGGTGCTCCGGCAACCCACAACCCTCTTTCTTGCAGCAATCGGGCAGTCGCTCCCGGGCCGCCATGTCGGGCAGTTCGCCATCCGCCGAATAGCCCAGTTTGGTCACCGCTGCCCGGACCTTTGCACGGTCCGTCCTTTTCGGGTCTATGGACACCAGGATCGTATTCTGTTCCAGGTCGACGTCCACGGCTTTCACGCCCTTTTCGTAGACCAGTTCCGTCTCGATGGTCTTCTCGCACATATCGCACACCGCGTTCGTGTGGATGAGCAATGTGTCGACACCCTTGGTGCCCTGGGATCGTGCCGTAAGGCCGACGAGCGCGAAGGCGAAGAGGTAGAGGTTCCTGGTGATCATTCCGTTCTGTGATCGTGTTCTTTCTGCTTGAACGTGTGCCGGAAGCCCCCGTAGACCATTGCGCCGACGGTGGGGCCCCAGATCAGTGATGCGTCAAAGTAAGGGCCAAAGGGATCCTCCGGTGCGATGATCTGCCGGGTCTGGCGCACACTGGCGAGGTTTTCGCCGCCGAGGTACAGTTCCAGTCGCCCGAGTACGCAGGTGACCTGCGCGTTCAGCGTGGCATAGGCCGGGGAGCGGGAGCGTACACGGTAGGGCTCAGGATTCTGCTCGGTACCCGGCACACGGGATGTGCCATAGAGATTGCTGAACGCATCGATGCGCCAGTGATCGTTCCGGCTCTCATAGGCCAGGTCGGCGAGTCCTCGATGCATCGGGGTGAAGGGACGTTCCCGGAGGACGCCGTTGTAGGTCGTGCGCACGTCGTACCAGCGGTAGCTCACCTTGCCCTGCAGGGTGCGTGAAAGTTCCACCTGGACGTCCGCCAGCACGCTGTTCGCATAGCTCGAGCCGTTGAGCATATATATCGCGAGTGTTCGCGGGCTGCGGTCGAGGTCAGCCACCACCTGATCGGTGAACTCGCTCCGATATGCATCGATCGCCAGCGCCCATTTGCGGCCGAACCACTTCCATTTATGCAGTAGTGACACACCGAGGTTCCATGAACGCTCCATGCCCAGCGGGCCTTCGACGACGACGGTGCGCGAGCTCGCCAAGGCACTGGCGTTCTCCACCAAGGGGTTCGCACTGCGGAAACCATGGCCCACGGACACGCGCAATGTTGTAAGGACCCCCAGGTCGTATTTCACATGCAAGCGCGGCGAAACAGCTTCACCACCCCAGCTATTGAAGTCTGCACGCATACCGGCCACCACGGTGAACCGGTTTCGTGAGCGGGTGTATTCCGCGAAGATCCCGGGCATGCGCTCGATCCTGGTGAAGGCGGAATCCTGGAAACGCTCGTCGTATGCATCGTACTGGAAGCTCGCCCCGGTCTTCAGCTGGTCCTTCCCTTTGGGCAGTGTCTGCTGGTAAACGACGTTCGCGTACCCGCTGAGTTGTGCGCCTTCGTAGTCGCGATCACCGAAGTTGGAGGACACCGTGTGGTTGCGGAAGGAGGTGAGGATGCCGATGCTCTTGGTGCTGTCACGCAGGATCCAGCCGTTCTTGGCGATCACGTCACCCATCTCGTTGGCCACATGCACTTCGTAGTGCCTGCCACCGGGACCTTCGCCCGTCGAGTGCGCGTCCGTGTGCCCGCCATCCCGCGCGTCCGTTACGTAACGCGCGATCACCTGCGTGGTGCGCCTCCCCGTGCGTTGTAGCCAACGATCCATGATATTGAACCTGCGGCTCAATGGCTGGTCACGGAAGCCATCGTTGTTGTCATCCATATCGCGCTGGTTCAGGCTGCCCTGCGCCATGATCAGGTTGTCACCGCCATTGCCCAGGTGCTGCGCAGCGTTCACGTTCAGCTCCGTCCGCCCCTGGTTGTTCACATAGAGGTTGGTGAAGAGCGGAGGCGCATCACGCGGGTCGGCTAGACACAGGTCGATCTGCCCTGTCATGGCGTTGGGTCCGTTCACTGCGGTTCCGATGCCCTTGCTCACGTTTATCTCGTGGATCCATGGTCCGGGGATGAGCGTGAGCCCGTAGTTGCTGCTCAGCCCGCGTATGAACGGGATGTTCTCCACGCTGATCTGCGCGTACTTGCCATCTAGCCCGAGCATGCGGATCTGCTTGGCGCCGCTTACCGCATCGCTATAGCTCACGTCCACGGTGGCATTGCTCTCGAAGCTCTCACTCAGGTCACAACAAGCCGCTCGCTTCAGTTCCTTCTTCCCGATGCTCTCCGTGCTTTGGGTGTTGCGCAGACCCATCGTCGTGCCCGCCTGCCGTTGGATCACCTCGGTGGGCCTCAGTTCTACCACTGCGGAGAGCTCGATGTTCAGCACCGACCTCGGCTCGGAAAGAGCGATGGTGTCACTCGAGAACCCGACCGCCGAGGCGAGCAGCCACAGAGGGTAGGAAAGCGGCGCGGCGATGGTAAAGTTGCCGAGCTGGTCCGCTGTCACCGAGACCTGCTGGTCGATCACTGACAGGTAGGCGAAGGGCACGGGTTCACGAACCCCTGAGGCCTCTCGTCCATAAATGGTGCCGGTCAGTTGCGAAACGCTCTGTGCATGAGAGGGTCCGGATGCGAAGAGCACCAGGACCGCGACCGCAGAAAATTCTCGTATGTGCTGGATGTGTTTCAAGAAGGAAGGATCTTTCCGTGGAACGGGAATGCACCGCCGCACGGAGCAAGCCGCGCGGTACGGAAAAGACCCATCCTAAATGAGGAAGGTGCCGATGCGGCTGAGGCGCGCACCACCGAGCAACGGCGGCGGGTGGGTCGTCGTTTCGTAGCTTGTAGCCACATGAACGAACGACGACGTGGGTGGCGGCTCCACATTCACGGTGAATGCGAAGGGTACCGGCAAGGTGACCTTGCCATTCGGAGTGGTAAAGGCCTGATGCTCGGGGGCCGCACGCTCAACGTCGCAGCAATCATCCGCGAAAAGCGAAGGACCTTGTTCGTGGTGACCCTCGGCACAACAGTCCTCTACTTCACCGAAACCGACGGTCGTGGGGCAGCCCATGGAACAGCTGAGACGCTCCAAGGCAGGAGCGGCGGTACCGAGCAGCAGCAGCAGCGTCGCCAACCAGCACAAACTCGGATTTGCACGGAAAATTCCCATGGGCCACGAAAATAGAGGAGCCGTGGCGCCTGGAGCATCATTCCCTGGAATGATCCCCGCCAAGTCTTGTGAAGCCACCGTGTCCATGGTCCCAGCTCCAGCAAGAGCATCCTATCGATGTTCGGGGCCTATCGCCCTGGGTTGTGGCGGGAACCGGTGCGCTGGGTGCCGGAAGGACCACTCGGGGTAGTCGGCTTAACTTTGTGACCAACACCTACCGTTCCATGCTCCCCAAGAAGATCGAAGCCGCCCTGAACGCACAGATCGAGATCGAAGCCAGCAGCAGTCAGTCCTATTTGGCCATGGCCAGTTGGGCGGAGACGAACGGCCTCATGGGTACTTCCGCTTTCCTGTACCGGCACAGTGACGAGGAACGGATCCATATGCTGAAACTCATCAAGTTCGTGAACGACCGCGGCGGGAAGGCGGTGGTGCCCGCATTGAAGCAACCCCAAAAGGACTACAGATCCATCACCGACATCTTCCAAACCCTGCTCGATCACGAGACCCATGTAACGGCCAGCATCAACAAGGTGGTGGATCTGTGTCTGAAGGAAAAGGACTACACCACGCACAATTTCATGCAGTGGTACGTAAGCGAACAGATCGAGGAGGAAACACTGGCACGGACGCTCATCGACAAGCTGAACCTGATCGGTAGCGACAAGGGGGGACTCTACCTCTTCGATCGCGACCTGCAGGGTATGACGGCAGCCTCCGGTGGGGGCGGCGAGCGTCAAGGCTGACGCCCTACCAGCGCCATTCGTTCTGTAGCCGCAGCTTTTCTTCCAAACCTTCCGCTTTCAAGCGATCACGGAGCTGCTCATCGGTGAAATGCGGGGCCAACGTTTCCGCGTTCGCCAAGGCCCAGAGTACCTGGCCTACGCGTCGCACATTGTCCGTCATCGCCTCGGGATCCACGAGTCCGACGTCATCGCAACTGCTGTGATAGCAATGGTAGACATGGTCTCCAAGATCGCAGATCGGGGCCATCGTAGGAACACCCCTCATCATGAACGATTGATGGTCGCTATGGAGCCCAGGCGTCTGCGAGAAGCTTGCCGCGAACGTGGTATCCAATGACCGCATCGCCCTTTGGGCTTCGTTCACGAATGAACCCAACGGCTCCGGGCTGAAGACGTTGAACCCTCTGGGGTGGCCGCTCATATCGAGATTGATCATGCACCGCACCCGATCGAGCTCGCCGGTCGTTCTCCATGCTTCCACCAAGGCATGGCTCCCGAGCAAGCCTTGTTCCTCGCCCATGAAGAGGACGAATTTGATGGTACGCCGTGGCCTCAACCCCAAGGCCGCATAGCACCGGGCCATATCGAGGATGGAATATGAACCGAGTCCGTTGTCCGTGGCACCGGTAGCCAGGTCCCAGCTATCCAGATGACCACCCACAACGATCGTCTCGTCCGCTTTGTCCGTCCCCTTCAGCGTCGCGATGACATTTCTTGCGGTCACCGGAGCATTGCTGTTGAGCATATCGATCGCTGCCCGGAGGCTCGTGTCCCGGGACAACCATCCGCGCAGGTCCACGCCGTCCTCCTTGCTGATGCAGGCGGCTGGTATTCCAATGGGCTCTCGACTGACGGAGGCTGTTCCGGTCAGGAGCACATGGCCGTCCACATTATTGATGAAGAGCACTCCAGACGCTCCATGGCGGATGGCCAACGCGGTCTTCTCACTGCGATGCAGGTTATCAGACCCTTCCGGCGCATCTATCAGTTGGAGGTTCATCAGCGCGACCTTTCCAAGGACCTCCTTGCGCACCCGATCGAAATCGAGCGCCAAGCCATTGCCGACATCCACGATCGGAGCGGTGATGCGGGCGGAATCAGGCGTCATGGCCAGAGCTACAGAGGCATAGGCGGCCACCGTATCGTTCATCCCGGTGATCGAGACGGAAACCGATCGACGTTGCCAGGCTGGCGCTTGAAATGGGAAGTAAGCCACTTCACGCAAGCCACCGGCACGGAACAGACTATCGGCTGTCTCCTCCGCTCGTTTCCCGTGATCCGTACCCGTCAGGCGATGGCCGATATTCCGGGTGCTCCATTCCAGCCAGGAATAGCCCATGGGGGCCCGCCGCGCTTCGTGGTCTATCGCGCGTAGCACCGCCGTATCGCCGGCTTGCGAACGAACATGGAGTTGTGAACAGATGACCGCAACGGCCAAACAGCCCAGCGATCGTGCGCTTCTACTTTGTCGTCGACCCGTCCGGATGCCTTTGTTCTCCACGCACGCCAAAAATATGCTCCCCTTCGTGGCAGTGGCCCGTGGACCGAAAGTACTGGCGCTGTTGCTGTTGCTCCTGACCGCCTCAGCCGCCACGGATCCGCGCGAGGCCGACAAGGACACCACGGCCATCGTACAGGCAAGCTACATCTACAACATCTCGAAACTGGTCGAATGGAAAGAGGCCACCCTGAAGAACGGGTCTTTCATCATTAGTGTACTGGGCAGCAGCAACCTTTACCAGGAACTGGTGAAGAAGTATTCCGAGAAGTCCATCGGCAAACAGCCCATTGAGGTGCGGAAACTGCCCCGGAGCGCTGATATCGAGCAGTGTCATGTGCTCTTCGTGGCCCACAGTGAGCTGGCGCTTCTCCCAGCCATCTACAAGAATCTGGACAAGAAAAGCACCCTCGTGATCACGGAATACCCGGACGCACTGGAGGACGGTTCCGTGGTCAACTTCGTGCGTGTGGACAACACGGTGAAGTACGAGATCAGTCTGGTGAACGCACGCAAGCACAAACTGGAAGTCGGAAGCACGCTCGTGCAACTCGCATACGCCTCCGTGCAATGAGCACCCTGCGACATATCGCTACCTGGCTGGTCGCACTCGCGGGTGTGACCGTCGCGGTCGCCCAGCCGGAAGCGCTGGTTGAGGCTAACCGGCTATACCAATCCGGCGACCTTGCAGGGGCCCGCAAACTGTTGGATGAAGCAGTAAAGGGCAAGGAGCTCTCGCGCAGCCCGGAAGCCTGGGTCCTGCGCGGGTTCGTCTACAAGGACCTGTTCAAGACCATGACGGGCGGTGCGGAAACCGACCTGCTTAGGGACGAGGCCCTGGCGAGTCTCTTCACCAGCACGGTCGTGGATACAGCCAAGGAATACGCGCAGAGCAGCCTTCAGGCCTATGACTACCTCTGCAAGACGACTTACAACGATGCCGCGCGCGCGCTCAACGAACTGGATGATTCCCGTGCGCTATCGCTCTATTCGAAATACAAGGAAAGCGTCCTGCGTCTCGACCCGAAACACTCGTTCTCCTCCCGCGACATCGAATTCGACAACGCGCTCGGTACGGTTTACACCAAGCGGTTCAACCAGGACCGTGAAGACACCACATGGTTCACCAAGGCCGTCGCCTTGTACAAGCGTGTACTGGAGCTCGACAGTGACAATTACGGCGCGAACTACAATCTGGCCACGCTCTACTACAATCGGGGTGTCTATAACATCCAGCGGATAAATGCGGGAACGGACCTTCCCACGATCGGGCAGGTGCAGGAGGCGAGCAAAGTGTATTTCATGCAGGCGTTGCCCTACATGTTGAAGGCGCACGAGATGAATCCGAAACGCCGGGAGACGTTGCTGGGGCTGGAAGGGATCCACTACAGCCTGCAGGACGTTGACAAAAGCGAAGAATATCGCCACAAATACGAAGCGCTTGACGAGGGGAGCACTCCGGATACCCCGCGAGAAACCGCCCCGGCATTGGACGTGCGCACCGATGAATCTTGCCTCATGGCTCCGCTGGACTACTGGAAGGAATTCGGCCTCTCATCCGACCAATCGGAACGGGTACGAAGCATACAAGAGCGCTTCCGCAAAGAGGGTCCTGACACATTCGGCCCCCGGGTCGAGGAACTCCGTTCTGTGCTCACCCCGGAACAATCCACGCGCTGGCAGGTGTGGTGCATCGGCAAGCGGACCAAGGAGAAGTAAGCCCCATGCGCTTCAGGCTCACCATCGGCCGCCGCATCGGAATGGGGT
This sequence comes from uncultured Chryseobacterium sp., assembly GCA_964649165.1. Lineage (GTDB taxonomy): Bacteria > Bacteroidota > Bacteroidia > Flavobacteriales_F > PHOS-HE28 > PHOS-HE28. Next base: position 17,773 of record CAZYPC010000038.1, on the reverse strand, counting down.
TCGGTCTGTTCATCTTCTTCGCGTTGCTGGTGGTGCTGCTCACCAACCGTACGCTGGAGCGCAGCCGCTCGATCAATGACGAGATCACACAGGTCTATGGTCCAAGTGTGGACGCACTTGTCCGGCTGAAGAACCTGCTTGTGAACGCCCATATGCTCGCAAAATTCTGGGCGACCACTGAGAGCATACCGGACGCCCCGGAGAAGTCTGCGCTCATCAAGCTTACCGACCACGACCTTCCACGGCTCATGGACCGCGTGGACACTCTGAGCGCCGGCTGGGAGAAGGACGAGGTGGCCCAGTTGAACAAATGCTTCGCGGAGATGGACAAGGTCTTCGAGATGCATGACCACATCAAGGAACTGCTGCCCTCTTTGGAGAGCTATAAGGACCCGTTGGTCTGGATAGAGCGTGGTGAGCTGGCGGAAGAAGGCGGACCGCTCGACGAGAGCACCCGGCTCCTCCTCGCGGATGTCGACAAGCTCATCGAGATGCAGGACACGAAGAGACAAAGCCTTGGAGGTGGGATGATCCGCAGCTTCGACTCCTTGAAGTTCTTCGTGCTCTACCTCGGGACAGGTCTGGTCGTTGTGGGTATCGTGGTGGCCTTCCTCATCGTCCGTAGCATCGTCACGCCGGTCCAGAAACTGCGCACCGTGTTGCTTTCACTGGGCCGCGGCGTGTTCCCGCGGACCCGCATCCATGCGCGCAATGATGAGGTGGGTGAAATGTCACAGGCCTTGATGGGATTGATCGATGGCCTGAAGCGCACCACCGAGTTCAGCCATGCCGTAGCGGCCGGGAACTTCAATGCGGACTATCAGCCATTGAGCGAGGAGGACATGCTCGGGCACGCCCTGCTCAAAATGCGCACGGAACTCGGTGAACGCGAACGCGTACTGGAGACAAAGGTGAAAGAACGTACCGAGGAAGTGGTCCGGCAGAAAGAGGAGGTGGAGCGGCAGAGCCGAAAAGTGGTTGAGCTCTACAAGAACGTGACGGACAGCATCCGCTACGCGAAACGCCTGCAGGAGTCCATTCTGCCGCCCGAGAAGCGGATAAAGGAGCTGCTCCCGGACAGCTTCGTGCTCTACCGCCCGAAGGATATCGTCAGCGGCGATTTCTACTGGTTGGAAAAGGTGAACAACAAGGTGATCTTCGCCGCCGTCGATTGCACGGGCCACGGCGTCCCGGGCGCGTTCATGAGCCTGGTGGGCCACAACGGCCTGAACCAATCCATCAAGGAGCACGGCAATACGCGGCCCAGTGACGTGCTGCGCGACCTCAACCGCATTTCCTTCGAAGCGCTGCACAAGGACCGCGACCAGTTCGTTCGCGACGGAATGGACATGGCGCTTTGTGCACTTGAGCCGGACCGGCTTGTACTCGAATACGCCGGGGCGAACTGCCCGCTCTATCTGGTTCGGAACAATGCCATTCAACAGTTCTCGCCGGACAAGCGCCCTATCGGCGGTTTCGAACTCGGCGACAGCGGCTTCACCGACCACCGCATCCAGCTGCTTAAGGGAGATGTGATCTACATTTTCAGTGATGGATACGCGGACCAGTTCGGTGGTCCCAAAGGCAAGAAGTTCCTCAACCGTCGCTTCCGCGAGCTGCTCGTAGCCATCCACGACAAGCCGATGGACCGCCAAAAGGGCCTTCTTCTCGAAGAGCTCAACAAGTGGCGTGGCGCCCAGGAACAGGTGGACGATATCCTGGTCATCGGCATGCGGGCATAATGGAAGAACCCGCTGCACCTGGCCAAGGATGGCCCATCCACATGGTGCGGATAAGCGGGAAAAAAGGAAGGCCGGTACCCCACGCGTACCGGCCTTCCTTTTAAGGACCGACGCGGATCAGTCCCTCACAATACGATGAGTCGTGATCGCTCCGTCGTCCACCAGGTGGAGCAAGTAGAGCCCTGCGTCGAACGCTCCGAGATCCAGGGTCATCGTCGCTCCGGTCGGATTACGTTGCAACAACTTCCTGCCGGCGGCATCGGTCACCAGAAGACTTGCCCCTGTCGTCATCCCCGAAGACAGTTGGATGAGAACAAGCCCGCTCGTGGGATTCGGATGGAAGCTGAAGTCATGCGCAACGGTGGTGATCACCGCCGTGCTGATGTACGCGAACGCATCGGAAGTGCTCGAGCATCCGTTGGCGTCGGTGATCGCCACGTTGTAGTTGCCATTTTCCGAGGGCAGGTAGGCCTCTCCGGTCGCGCCATCGACCGGGGTCCCTTCGAACAGCCATTGGAAAGTGCCGTCGCCAGACGTCATCAGTTCATCGCCCATCTGCATGATCACGGGCTGGGCGGGCAACGCGTTCTCGATGACCGTGGTGGTCGACGAATTCGTTGTGCACCCCTCGGTGGTTGTAACGGCCACGGAATAGTCCCCTGCGGTGATCGCATCGATCTGTGCACCCACGGCTCCATCGACCTCCTCTCCGTTCACGCTCCACTGGTATGAAAGGCCTGCGAGTTCGTCAACGGCCAATGTTGTGGACCCTCCGGCACAAAAAGCCGCGACACCTGTGATGGTCGGGACTTCGGGCAACGCATACAATGTCACCACGAGAGCGGCTGAGGCAGCCGACGAGCAACCGATGCTTGCCGCGACCACGGTGTAGGAGCCAGCCTCATCCACCTCGATCTCCGAACCCGTTGCGCCATCGATATCCGTGCCGTCCAATGCCCATTGGTAGGAGATCCCCGGCACCGGCTCAACACTGAGTGTGACCGAACCACCAAGGCAGAAGGCGATCTGGCCGTCGACGTTGACCACAGGGGTCGCGATCTGGTCGATGGAGACCTCAACGGCATCCGCCGTGTAGCTGCAACCCGTGACCGTGTTCATGACGGTCAGCGAATATGCTCCTGCCTCCGCAGCCAGGAGACTGGGTCCATTCTCCCCTGAAAGCACCACGTCGTTCAACGACCATTCGTAGACGAGGTCGCTTTGGCCGGAATTGTCCACCGCAGTGATGGTGATCGGCGATCCATCGCACGATAGATACGCCGGTTGATCGAACGCATAAAGGGGTGCGTCACCGACGACCACGCTGATGGCCTCTGAAACATCACTGCCACAAGCGTTCGTCACTACGAGCGCATAGTTCCCGGAAGCCGTAACCTCCAAGGTGGCGGCCTGAGCGCCCTCGATATCAATGCCATCCTCCTGCCACTGATAAGTGCCGGAAACGGGTTCAGCGCTCAACGTAACGGAATTGCCGCCACAGAACCCGGTCGGGCCATCGGCCGAAATGACGGCGGAGGGTTGGGCATCGTCGATCGTCAGATCGAAGCCGTTGTCCGTTCCGATATAGGCCGGGCTGTTGGAGATCACCCGTATACGATAGCCCGTGCCCAGAGGGGTGCCCATGGGGATGGTCACCGTGATCGTTCCTGAAGTGGTGGCGGTCACCTGGCCCAGGAACGTGGGGTCGGAAAAATCGCCGCTCTCGTCCGATAGTTGCGCGATGAATTCGTTGGACGGGATGAAGAACCCTCCGGCATTGTAGCTACCCGTCGCTTCATACGCCAGCTCGAATTCCGAGCCCGGGCACAACGTGGCGGCCAAAGGAGGTACCACGGTGATGGTATGTGGTAGGTCATAGAAGAAGATCTCCGTCGCGATCTCCGTACCGAACAACTCGGTGGTATTGATCTGGAGCACCGGAACCCGCAGGCCCTGGGCGAGCCACTTGTACTCACGAATGACAGGACGGTCGATCGTGAAACCCAGGCTCAGGGTGTCCAGGTTGATCGTATCGTGTGCGAGGATGGTGGTCTTTACCCGCAGTACCTCGAAGGACCCTGCCGGGGTCGCGATCGTTCCCCATCCGTCCACCTCATTTGATCGCTCCTGTTGGAAGCCATAGTAGGCCAGGGTGGGGATGTCGAGTTCGTACCCGGAGTTCGATGCGCTCACGTCGCCGTAGTCCAACGGGAGCTCATAGATGACATCGGGCGAATTGAAGATGATCGGCACCGGTATTCCGGAAAGCTCCACACCGAACCCGACCTTCCGGTAAACGGTTGGGCTGTGGTAGAGGAAGGTGAAGGGGTTGGTGATGGGCAGCAGCTGATTGAACGGGATATCCACCCCTTCCTTGGCATGATTGGCGCGGTTCGCGTTGAAGAAAATGTCCGCGTAGATCAGCGCGTAAACGATGTTCGTTGAGCTCACGCTCTGATAGGCTGTAACATCGTCCGCAGCGGTCGAGAGATCCATAAAGTCCCACTGATGGTCCGCACCGGTGGTCGCGAAGTCGATCGTCGGATCAGGATTCGCGCGTGTGCGGTGGATCTCGTCGTTCTGATGAGGCATTTCGTTCTCCCCGATCTGGATCTGTGCGGGAAGTACCGCTGCCAATGTCAGAGAGAGAGAGAGCGTAGTGATACGGAGCATGAGCTGGGGCGGATTTGGCCGGCAAAGTATTGAGACCCATCGAACGTCGTCAACTGTTCGTCGATATGCTTCTCCACCGTCTTCGTGTTAACGACCCGTCTCACCGTCTGAAAATGACGGGGCGACGATGCTATACGGGGCTGAACGGTTCCGTCCGTATTGGACATCGCTTCAAGGATGTCCCACTTTTGAACGACCCCCAGTTCCTGAGATGATGATCATCTCCGAGACCGATCACGCGCGGTTCGAGCGCCTTGCCCCGGACCTGCTGGAGATCCGGTTGAAGCCCGCCGTTCATATCGACGAAGCCCTTATTGCCGTCATCATGAGCGAGCGCCGACGCCTTTGCGGCAATGTGCCGCTCTGTGTGCTGGTCCTGGTGCCTTCGGATGCGGCGATCGACATCAAGGTCGTCAGCGTGGACCACTACCAAAAGAATGGACTGGCTGATGGCTTGAGGGCCGTGGCGATCGTTTCTGGGGCGCTGGCGCTTCAGACGATGGCACGCCTCTATGCGGCCTATTTCCCTCCGATGTTCCGGTTCGAAGTGTTCGATAAGGAAAAAGAAGCGCGACGGTGGTTGCAGGAACTGCTCATACTGCTCCGCCAAGCCGGGTACAAGGCTTAGCCGAACAGCAACCTGACGTAGAAGGCTGGGCTCCTCAGGCGCTCACGCATGTCCAGGTCGTTGAACATGCTGCTGATGGTTTCCGCCAGCGCTGGATTCTTCGCCGCCCGGTCCACAACCAGGTTGAACAGCCAGGGAAAGGCGGCAAGACGCTGGAGTTTCGTGCTGATCGAAAGTTCACGGCCCAACCTGCGCCAGACCCGGGCATCGTACCCACCAAGCAGGCGTGCGTTCGGCCGTCCCGTTGACCGTACCAATGCTTCGGCAGCTACCTCGCCCGCATGGGAACCGCTGATCATCGCATGGCTGACGCCTTCGCCGGTGAACGGATCGATCAGGTGGCCGGCATCCCCGACCAGCAAATATCCGTCGCCGCTCAATGCCCGGCGCTTGCTGGCAAGTGGCAGGCCCAGGCCTTGGAGACCTCCAATGTTGGTGGCATCCTTGAACCGCTCTCTCAGGTGGGGGTGTTCCGTGAGCAAGCTCCTCAGCATCGCTTTCAAGTCCAACCGGCGATGGCTTACCATGTCGGAACGAAGCCCTAGGCCCACATTGGCGCGACCACCAGGCAGGGGGAAAACCCAGAGATATCCAGGCAGGAGTTCCCTCAGAAAGATGAGCTCAATGAACCCATCGGGATCCAGTCCGCGAACGTTCTCGAAGTAGGCCCGGATACCAGCGCAATGATGACGCGGCTCCAACTCCAGCCCCGCGACGTGGCGTGCGAAGTGCGAGTTGGCACCATCAGCGGCGATCACGAGCCGCGCATGGATCGTCAGCTTCTTCGCTCCGTCCATCACACACCACCCCGAGGCCGTCCGCTCGAAGTGCTTCAATGCCATCTCTTCGATAAGCTCGATTGCGGATTCACCCCGCACCTTCTCGACCAGCAGCTCATCGAAGTCGAGCCGCGGCATGATGGAGCCCGGCGCTTCTCCCCTGCCGGCACCCCTGCCGAAAGGCACCCGCAGCGACCGCCCGCCCGGCGCGGTGAACGTCACGCCCCAGCTGGGATGCTGCCGAGTATCCGCACGCAGTCGCTCTCCAACATCAGGAGCGAGGCGGTCCAGCACGCGCATGACCTTTCCGCTCAAGGCATCTCCACATACCTTGTCACGAGGGAACCGGGCCCGATCGACAAGGAGTGCCTTGGTGCCTTGTTTCGCGAGCGACAGTGCCGCAGCACATCCACCCGGCCCGGCGCCTACGATGAGCACATCGGTGCGGATCTGCTGGCTCATTCCGTCAGGGGCCTGGCTTATCGCGCTTCACGACTTGTCAGGCGCGAAAGACTCCGTTCCCGAACTGCTCCAGGAACCGAACGTCATTCTCCCAATAAAGACGCAGGTCCGGAACGCGATAAATGAGCTGTGTGATACGCTCCACGCCCATGCCGAAGGCGAACCCGGAATACACCGAAGCATCAATGCCGCAATTGGCGAGCACAGAAGGATCGACCATGCCGCACCCCATGATCTCCACCCAGCCACTGTATTTGCACACGTTGCATCCCTTCCCGACGCAAATGGTACAGCTCATGTCCACTTCAGCGCTGGGTTCAGTGAACGGGAAGTAGCTCGGTCGCATGCGGATGGTGACCGCCGGACCGAAGATGCTCTTGGCGAAATAGTCCAGCGTCCCCTTGAGTTCCGCGAAGCTTACTCCCTTGTCCACATACAGTCCCTCGACCTGGTGGAACATGCAATGGGCCCGTGCACTGATCGCCTCGTTGCGGTAGACACGTCCCGGTGAGATGGTCCGTATCGGTGGCCTGCCGTTCTCCATCACCCTCACCTGCACACTGCTGGTGTGCGTGCGCAAAGCCATGTCCGGCCCAGCATCGACGAAGAACGTGTCCTGCATATCCCGGGCAGGGTGGTCAGGGGCGAAATTCAGCGCACTGAAATTGTGGTGGTCGTCCTCCACCTCCGGACCCTGGCTCACTGAATAACCAACGCGCGTGAACACGTCGACGATGCGCTGGCGAACGATGCTGATCGGATGAAGACTGCCGGGGGTTCGCGTGAGCGCTGGTCGGGTCAGGTCCTGGGCCGCGACCTGCGACGCCGGTGTGGCGTCTATGGAGGCCTTCAGCTCTTCCCAGCGGGCCTGTGCGGCCTGCTTCAACTGGTTCATCCGTTGGCCGAACTCGCGCTTTTCTTCGGAGGCCACCTGTTTGAATTCCTCGAAGAGCGCGGTGACCGAGCCGTTCCGTCCAAGGGTCGCCACACGAAAACGCTCCACCTCTTCGGAACTCCTGGCCACCACGGCTGCTACCTCCGCTTCCAAAGCTTCGATCTTCTCACGTAGGCTCATGGCAGTATGCGCATCCAAATACGGACATCGGTCAACGGACGATCTCGGCCATCGCAGGGCACGGCAGCGATCTGATCAAGGACATCCATCCCTTCCAACACCTGGCCGAATATCGTGTACTCACCATCCATCCGCGGAGAGCCCCCCTCTGTCGCATAGGCACGCACCTGCTCAGGTGTGTAGGTGAAGGCTGCGGCTGGATCGGCAGCATTACGCTTCAGTTCGACCATCCGCAACTCGCTGGGTGTCCAATCCTGGCCTGCAATGATGTAAAAGCCGGAGCCGTGGCTCCGCTTCTGGTCATGCGGGAACGATTCGTCGCGAATAGCTCCCAAGGCCCCTTTCACATGGACGTGCGCTGGGTCGGCCTCCTGTGGCAAACTCGGGAGCGTACTTCCCGTGCCCAAAGCGCGGTGGCGATCGTCCGCCATCCGACTGGCAGGATCCCCGCCTATGATCATCGCGCCGGGTACAACGCGGTGAAAGAGTGTGCTATCGTAGTAGTGGTCGCGGACATGCGCGAGGAAATTGTCCCGGTGTTGGGGCGTTTCATTGTTCAAGGCGACAACCATTCGTCCCATCGTGGTATTCATTTCCACCAACACCCTTTTCTGGGCGCTGGTTGCCTGGCCCAGGATGGAAACGGGCATCAGCAGGATCACCAGCCCGGCAAGCAGAGAGAGAACCCTTGGGGGTGCGGACATTGGCCGATGCTGCTATTTTTGGGGGCCTCTTACCAGGGCTGCCGCGCGGAGCGGCCAAAAGTAACCAACCGCCTTCCCATGATCCGCAAGGTCCTGCTGTGTTCTCTGATCGCCATGGCTCTGTTGCCGGTTGCCACTTCCTGCAACAAGGAGAAGGACACGGTGGCCATCATCACCGTTGTTGACACGGGTGGGCATCCCGTCGACAGTGCTTACGTGAAACTTTTCGCCAATCTGGCTTACCCGATCGGCGACCCCAGCCGCCTGCTCCGTGAAGGCCTCACCGACGGGAGCGGCCAGGTCGAGTTCGACTACACGGACCAATACAAACAAGGCCAGGCCGGTTTTGCCGTGCTGGATATTGTGAGTTTCAAGGACAGTGCGGTCGGCGAAGGCATCATCAAGATCCTGGAGGAGGAGACCAACGAGGAGACGATCACGTTGACGCCGGTGAACTAGCCGACTCAGGATCCGCGTTCAAGTCGCCGCTGGCACGTCGAAATAGCCCAGTATGGCCTCCTTCATCAAGCGTTCCTGTTCCTTGGCATCGAGCGCGGGCAGGTCTTTGATCCGTTCGAAGTGCGGCCAGCCATCAGCATCCCGGCCCAACTCCCTGTAGTATCCGAACGGGGTCAGGAGCACGCAGATGGCGATGTGCATCAACGCCAGCTTTTCATCCTTCTTGAACTCCCGTCCGTGCTGGCCGAGTTCCTGTACACCGATCAGGAAGATCACCCCGTTCAGGTCTACCGGGCCATGGAAGCGGGTTTCCATGCGTTTGAGCAGGTCTCGCCATCGCTTTTCGAATGTCAGGTCCACCGCCGCAAGTGTAGTTGACGGGTAGACTTGCGCACGCATGAACTGGCTGGATTGTTCCCTGCTCATGGTCATCTGTCTCGCGACCGTGCGAGGCTTCATGAAGGGTTTGATCTTGGGGCTCTGCGGTTTGGCAGGAATGGTTCTCGGCATCTGGGGAGCCATCCATTTCAACGGTCACATTGCACGATGGGTCGGGCTGGAGGAGCGCCACGAGGCCCTTTCGTTCCTGGTTGCCGTGGTGTTGATCCTCGTGGCTTTGCACTTCCTCGGCCTGGCGATCACCAAGCTTTTGGATGTGGCGCAGCTTGGGCTGCCCAACAAATTGGGTGGTGCGCTTCTGGGGGGTCTGCGAGCAGCTTTTCTGTTGAGCGTCTTCCTCAACATTCTGCTCGCAGAACGTAACGTTGGGTGGGCCCCGTCTTCAGAAATCAGGAAGAGTTCGGTCCTGGTCCCTCCGCTCCGAGGATTCGCCCCGGCCATCATCCCCGCACTAGGCGAGACGAAATGGGTACGGAAAGTGTTGGAAGACCTTGAGCGGATCCCAAAGTCGGATTGACGTATACCCGGAAAAAACAACGGAGCCCCCTGCTATCGCAGGAGACCCCGTGACTCTCAACCAAACCAAAAGCTACCTTCCTCAGACAAGTGTTCGTCCCTTCACGCTGCCTTGCGGAACCGAAATAAGCCCGTTCCGGAGCAGGCACCGGTACCGGCGAACAAGGGAGCGGGCTTCAGGTCAGCATCGCTTCAACGCGGCGTAGTTCCAGTGGTCACGGGGACCCTTCGGCCATACTCGGACATTCCCCTGAGAAACCGTGTTGTCGTCCTGGATCGGGTAGCGGCGCACAAGACCTCACACTAAGCGACTTTGCGCATGTGGATGGGTCGCACGGTAGAGGTTTCCCCGTCGAGCACCATGAGGATCAGGTCATCGCCGTGTACGTCCGTCAACCGTACCTGAGTGACCGGTCCATGAACCTCGCCTGTTTTCAGGATATGGCCGTGCGGATCGCAGATGTCGAACAGAGCATCCTCCGTTCCGGGCTCATAGTCGAACATGAGCAGCCGCTCGATCTGATCGATACGTATACGGATCTCGTGAGGGGTCTGGCTCGACATGTAACAGAGGGTATCGGACGCTTGAACGGCCGGACACCCTCTCTGGTTACGATCCTCCGCGCCAAGCTGGAGCGCGTGCTACGCGTCAGCGGAAACCGGACCCGGCATGCAGCTCAATTGCCCTGATCATTGAAGATCCAGATACTGGCGGTAGTGGTCAGTGTGCTCATAGCGACAAGGGGTTTTGTTCGTATGACACGCCAAACTACCCGGGCTGCGAGGGCTGCAGATCACAAGAACGAGCAACGGCCTGCGGAGATGGGGGAACGGAACCTCGCCTTGTCCCGGCCACTACTTTCGACACCGCATGGAATCACCGCCCCTGCGGGCCCTTCTCGTGGATGATGAGGAACTCGCGAGAGAGAACCTCCGCATCATGCTCGCCGACAGTTCGCCGGAGATCCTGGTGGTCGGCACCGCGGATGGTCTGATGACCGCGCGACACCAGGTGGAGCAACTCGATCCCGACCTGATCTTTCTGGACATCCGCATGCCCAGCGGCACCGAGGGGCTGGACCTGCTTGAATCGCTACCGAACAGCCGGTTCATGGTCATATTCGTAACCGCCTTCAAGGACTATGCGGTCCAGGCCTTCCACAGCAATGCGGTGGATTACGTGCTGAAGCCCATCGATCCGGATGAATTGCGGACCGCCGTGGACAAGGCCCTTTATCGTTGGGGACTGATGCGGGGGGCCCGGGACGAAAGTCAGCGTTATCGTGATGACCTGAACGCGGTCGTACGCACGATCAAACAACACGGGAGCTCTCCCCGGCTGGCGGTGGACCATGCGAAAGGATTCAAACTCTTCGAGCCACACACCATCGCTCACCTCGAAGCCGACGGGAATTGCACACTGCTCCACTTCACTGATGGTAGCCGCTATTTGGACACACGGACATTGAAGGTATATGAGGACATGCTCGATCCGCTCCAGTTCCTTCGTGTGCACCGTTCCCACCTCATCAACCTGGACCACATACGCGAATACCTGCGTGAGGATGGGCACTGGGCGGTGATGAAGGATGGCGCGCGAGTGCCCATCGCGCGCGAACGTGTGCAGACGTTCGTGGAGGCGACCCGAGGCTGAACAAACTCCCTGGATGGGCCTGCAAGCTCCCAGGGTCCACCGTTCGCTCGATCGGGCCCACGATCCACAACATGACAACACGGCCCACACGGCCGTGGGACTAGTTTGGCGACAAACCCCTTGCGCATGAGTTTGCGAGCCTTGATCGTCGACGACGAGCCGGATGCCCGGGAGAACCTGCGCATCATGTTGGAGGACAACTGCCCGGACGTGGAGGTCGTAGCGCAGGCCGCAAGTGCCGAGCAGGCGCGAGCATTGATCGACAACCACAAACCACAAGCGCTCTTTCTGGACATCAAGATGCCTGGAGAGGATGGCTTCTCCTTGTTGCGCTCGGTGAAACACCTTGAGATACCAGTGGTCTTCACCACGGCGTACGATGAGTTCGCTCTACAGGCTTTCAAACAGAATGCCCTGGATTATCTGGAGAAGCCGATCGATCCGGAGGAACTCAAGCGTGCGGTGAGGAAGCTGGCCAAGCTGAACGCCGACCCTTCAGCTGGTGTCCGTCACGCGAGCGCCCTTGAAGCCTTGATGAACGATCCGGCCTCGCCGCTGAGCACGCGTGTAGCGGTGCCCAGTCGCGATGGACTGGTTCTCATCAAGCACGATGACATCACCTATCTCGAGGCGAGCGACAGTTACACGACCGTTTTCACGCGCGATGGCAAAAAGGTGATCAGCAGCAAGCACATCCGCGTCTTCGAGACCAACCTCGACGCGAAGAAATTCTTCCGCGTGCACAAGAGCTACATCATCAATCTGGAACACCTCAAAGGCTTCAGTCGCGGAGAAGGCAACATGGCGATGCTGGACAATGGGGCGCTGATACCGGTGAGCCGACGGCGATTGCCGGATTTCCTTTCCATGATCAACACGTTCTGAGTTTGCCCGCGTTGCGCTGTCGTTTCCTCCCCATCACGGGTTTACTGCTGTATTCCTGGTCCGCAACGGCACAACAGTTCGGCTTCACGCAATACACGCCGAAGGAAGGTCTGGCCCAAAGTCAGGTGCGTTGCATCACGCAGGATGCGGAAGGCTATCTATGGCTCGGGACCTTGGGCGGGGTAAGTCGTTTCGATGGCCATGCCTTCACGAACTACGCATTGCAGGAAGGGCTTCCGGACGCGCAGGTGAACGCGCTGCTCTGCGCGAAGGATGGTACGGTCTGGCTGGGGGCGGGCGGGTCGCTCGTGTCCTTCCGGGGCAAACAAACGCGGATCATAGCACTGCCCGGTGAGGCCCGCGATGCGCGTATCCTTTCGCTCGCGGAAGATCCCACAGGGGCCATTCTGATCGGTACGGATGGCGCTGGGCTTTTCCGCGCGAAGGGGGATGAGGTGGCGCCCCTTCCAGGCTTCCCCTCTGATACGGCGAGCACGGTAAGGGCCCTGGTCGCGAACCCTGATGGCGAGCTCATCATCGGCACGCGCTCCGGAGCCTATCGCTGGAAGGATGGTCGCGCAACGTTCATCCCGCTGGGAGAGGGGTCGGAGAGCATCAGTGCGCTCGCGCTCGGCAAGGACGGCACACTTTGGTTCGGCACGTTCGGGCAAGGTCTCTTCGGCCTGGGTACCGATGGTTCGCTCAGGGAGTACGATCAGACGAACGGGCTACTGGAATTCGGCGTGAGGGCATTGCTGGTGGACGCGCGCGGGCGGCTCTGGATCGGCTCCAAGTTCGGGGTGAATGTCCTCGACGAGAAACGACTGCGTTCCTATACGGTGCACCAAGGCCTGCCGAACGACAACATCTGGTGTCTTTTCCAGGATCGGGACAACGGCATTTGGATCGGAACGGACGGTGGCGGGGTGCTGCGCTATGCCGGTGAGCGTTTCGTTACCCTCACCGTCGCAGAAGGTCTGTGCAGCGACCTGGTGATGACCATGGCCGCGGACGGTCGGGGCGACTTGTGGATCGGAACCTATGGGAGTGGCGTCTGCCGCCAGGATGGCATGGCCGTGCTGACCACTTCGGACGGGTTGCCGAACAACACGGTCTGGTGCGCAGCCACCGCGCCGGACAGTTCGCTCTGGTTCGGTACCACCGGCGGGTTGGTGCACGTCCGCAACGGTGTCATCCTTCCCCAGCAACCCGATCGTGACCTCGGGGACGTACGCGTACTCGCCCTGCATTTCGATGCGGACGGCACGCTATGGTGCGGCACTCGTGAAGGATTGGCCATTCTGCCGCCCGCCGGACCACTAAGGACCGTGGCGCGGGATGAGAAAACGTTACTGCGGTCGGTGAGGGATGTCGTACAGGCCGGGAATTGGCACCTCTTGGCCACCGATCTCGGTGTGGTCCGCATGCGCGAAGGTCGGACCGAGCAATGGACCACGGCAGAGGGCCTTTGCGACAACACCATCCAATGCCTGCTCGTGGACGACCGGCAGCGTGTCTGGATCGGTACCAGCAACGGCTTGTCCTGTCACGACGGCCAACGATTGGTGAATTTCCGGCTCGGCGTCGATTTCGGCTCGAATTTCATCGACCTGCTTCTCAGTGATGGCAAGGGCTCTATCTGGGCGGGCACGAACAACGGGCTCTTCCGATTCCATCCCGATAGTCTGCTCGCCGACCCTTCCGACAAGGAGCATTTCACCGCGCTGGACGGTATTCGCGGCACCGAGTGCAATCTGAACGCCGGCTTTCGCGACCACGCCGGCCGGCTGTTCTTCGGAACGAACGCTGGGCTTGTCATGCACGACCCGGTACGTGGACCCGCCTCTGTGGCCTATGGGGATCCCGTGACGCACATCACAGGGATCCGCTCCTTCATGCTGCCAGCCGATTGGAAAGGGCAATGCGACAGCCTCGACGCGCGCACCGGACTGCCCATCGGGCTGGATCTCGACTATCGCAAGAACCACCTGACATTCGACTATGGCGCAGTGGCGTTGGCGGACGCTGAGCGTGTCCGGTTCCAATACCGGCTGGTGGGGTTCGATAGCGACTGGCTGCCGCCCACGGATGCCCGCTTCGCCTCGTACTCCAATCTTCCCCAAGGTGATCACACCTTCCAGGTGCGTGCGTCCAGGGATGACCATCACTGGGGGGCACCCACCTCCTTTTCGTTCCATATCGCCCCGCCTTTCTGGCTGCGGTGGTGGTTCTTCGCCCTGTGTCTGCTGGGGGCTGGGTCGATCGCTTTCGCCGTCATGCGGTTCCGGTCCATCCGCCGCGCCCGGCAAGAGAAAACGCGCCAGTTGATGCTGCGGTCGAGGATGTTGCAGCTGGAGCAGCAAGCGCTCAACGCCAACATGAACCGGCATTTCATCTTCAATGCGCTCAACAGCATCCAGTTCTACATCAACCGCCAGGACCGGACCGCGGCCAACCGGTACCTCACGAGCTTCGCCAAGCTTATCCGCAAGAACCTGGACGCCAGCCGGACCGACACAACGACGTTGGCCGAGGAGCTGGAACGATTGGACCTGTACCTCGTGCTGGAACACATGCGTTTCAAGGACAAGTTCCGTTATGCCATTGATATCGACCCCGGCGTTGACACCCATCGCACCGAGCTCCCGGCCATGATGCTGCAGCCCTATGTCGAGAACAGCATCTGGCATGGCATACTTCCCATGGATCGCCAGGGGACCGTTTCCATCGGCGTAGGGCAGGGTATCCCCGGCCATGTCAGGATCACCATCCAGGACGACGGGATCGGCGTGGATGAAAGCCGGGAACGCAAGTCCGGCAATGGTTCGGATCACATTTCCCGAGGGATAGAGATAACCAAGGGACGCGCGGATGTGCTACGACGACTGGACCTCGCGGATATCCGGATCTCTGGCCCGGAGCAATTGCACACGCCCTCCGGGGAACCGTCCGGCACGCGGGTCACCATCGAACTCCCTTCCAAGGAAGACGTAACGACTGGTAACGGACATTTGGAGAAAGCCCGGGACCGCATTACTTTTGAACGTCAATGAAAAGTGTCGTCTACACAGCCGGTCGTGTTTCCGCCTTGTCGGCTTGCTTGGCCGTGTTGTTCTTCCTGTCCGGGTGCTCCAAGCAGGAGGATGATTGCCCGGCACCTGAGAACAATGATCAACAAACGACAACACGTTCCGCATCCGAGGGGCAGGGTGGGCACGATCTCGAGACCGGTAACCCTTTCGGATTAAGTCTTCGTGGCACGGAGGTGATCGGAGGTGATGGCGAAGGCGGCGGGATCAGCGATGATGGGGATGATGAGGCGGACGGTGAAGGCAACAAGAAGACAAAGCCCGCGCACTGATCTTCAATAGCAATGAAAGGAAAGCCCTCCTGTCGGAGGGTTTTTCATTTTCCGGGGGGCCACAGAACTAGAAGCCATCTCAAAATGGCTTTTGGAAGCGAGCCGATGGCATTTCGCGACCAGCCAAGGCGCGAAACCCGCGCATAGCCGGGCGCTCTGTAAGGGTTGAGCAACGCCGGATGGTCGGGAAAGGACGCGGCGCAGCCCAAAGGGTTATTTTGAGATGGCTTCTACTCTGCCCTTTCCCTCAGCACCCCGGGCCGTTCCTCGCGCGGCAGGGTCCTCGTTCACATGAAGAGGTCTAATTTCTCGACGCGAATACCGCACAGGGCTTCCACGTATCACATTGAACATGCTTGGTGAAGCGCACGATCACGTCCACCGGTTGATCCGCTCGATGACACGGCCGGAGAAGCGCTATTTCAAGCTTTTTGCCGGTCGTCACCTGGTCGGAGGGAAGAACACGAGCTTGATCCTGTTCGACGTGATCGCCGCGATGGAGACCTACGACGAGCGGGCGTTGCACGACCGGTTCGCCGGCGAAGCGTTCCTGAAGCGTTTCACAGTGACAAAGCACCGGCTGTACGACACGATCCTCGCGAGCCTGGAAGCTTTCCATGCGGACAGTTCTGTGGATTCCCGGCTGAACCGCCAATTGCATCGTGTGGAGATCCTGCATCAACGAGGACTGTACACCGACGCCGAGAAAGTGCTCCGGAACGCACGTCTCCTCGCCGAGCAACACGGCAAGACCCATGTGCTGGTGCATGTAGCCGAATGGGAGAGGCGACTGATGGAACGCATGAACTACGAGGGCGTGCGGGTAAGTGACCTCAAGGCTCTGGCTGACCGTGGCACCACGCAGCTCCGCGAGCTCGAGCGCATGGAAAAGCTCTGGCAATTGAAGAGCCGCTCCTTCATGCTGCTTTATCGGGAGGGCAAGGCGAGAAGCGAGCACAGCGAGGCGGCGTTGCGAGCCTTGTTGCGTGACCCCGTACTAAAGGACGAAACAAAGCCGTCATCCCCCAGGGCTGAATTCCTGCGCCATCACATCCTCAGCGCGATCGCCTTTTCGTTGAACGATACGGCGCTTTGCGAGCATCATCTGGAATCCAATGACCGGTTGCTACAGGACCGGGGGCCGCACTTCCAGGACGAGCCGAACCTGGTTCTGAGCGTGCTGAGCAACCTGGCGTATGTGCGGTTGCGTTCGGGCCGATACGCCGAGGCGTTGGAGGGTCTGAAACGCTTCAAGCGCATTCCGGCGATGCTGCCGGACGCACCTTCCCAGGACCTTGAAATGAAGGTGTTCGCCATGGGAGTCAGTCTCGAACTGGCGACCCTGTGCCGGCTTGGGGAATTCGCCAAGGCGGTCGAAAAACTCACCACGCTGGAGACCGGGCTGCAGAAGTTCAACGACCGTTTGAGCGTGATCCGGAAAGCAGGGGTGAGATTCCAGGCCGCGTGGGCCTGCTTCAGCGCGGGGCGCTATGACCTGGCGGCTCATTGGTGCCGCGATCTGCTGAACGAGCGGGGCATTGAGCAGCACGAGGAAATGCTCGCAATGGGACGCCTGTTGGAGCTGCTCATCCTGTTGGAAACGGGAAAGTCGGACCTGTTGCACTACGCGGTGCGGAACGTCGAGCGTTTCCTGCGCAGCCACCGCCGACAGTTCCGCTTCGAGCGGGCCATGCTCACCTACGTGAAGGCTCGACTGCGCACCAAGGACCCTCCTCGGGTGCAGGCTGCACACAATGCCCTTGTCACGATCCTTTCCACCTTGGAGACCGACCCCCGTGAGCAGGCCGTTTTCGACCACTTGGACCCCTTGTGCTATGCTCTCGCCAGGCAGAGCGGCCGCTCCATGAGCGAGGTGGCGCAGGAGCGTGCGGACAAAGGGCGCGTACTCCCGAAACCGACCTCCTCAGGGCGTAAAGCGGCGTAAGCAGCGGCGCATACATTTGCCCGCATACCGAACGCCTTTCATGGCCTCGGCCCGCCGGTGAGCACCCCGCACGACTACGTCCCCATCGCCATCCAGACCTTCATCGCGCTGGGCTTCGTTTTCGGTGGCCTGGCCTTCGCCGCCTGGCTGGGCCCGAAGAAGAGCGGAAAGGTGAAGGACGACAACTTCGAGTGCGGCATCGAGCAGTACGGCAACGCGCGCTCACCCTTCAGCATCAAGTATTTCCTCATCGCCATCCTTTTCGTGCTCTTCGATGTGGAGGTGATCTTCCTCTATCCGTGGGCCGTGAACTTCAAGGAGCTTGGTTTGTTGGGCTTCGTGGAAATGGTTCTCTTCATCGGTTTCGTGCTGGCCGGTTTCTTCTACGTCATCAAGAAAGGCGCGCTGAAGTGGGAGTGAACAAGTCACAAGTAGCAAGTGTCAAGTAACAAGACGACAACTTTGGACATGGTCGGCGGAGAGATTTGAAA
>CAZYPC010000037.1:0-39587 GCA_964649165.1 uncultured Chryseobacterium sp. | reverse complement strand
GTGGCCGTGAACTTTCTGCGGTCTCTTCTGCTCATGGTAGGAAGTTAGCTTTCGCCTACTTCCTGTCCAGTTTTACCCGACCACCTCAGTAGGAAGTTAGCTTTCGCCTACTTCCTGTCCAGTTTTACCCGACCACCTCAGCCATACGACTCATGTATGGCCAATCCCTCGCCGTTCAAATTATGCCATAGCCCGTCCTGAGCCAGATAGCCTACTCCGCCATCATTGCCGACAAGTAGGCGTTGCTGTCCCGGTGAAACTTCCAATACCTGTAGACAACGGAAGTCGCAGTGCAGGCGATGGGCATCAGTAGAACTCCCATTGTTGCCGCATAGTGATTGAGCGCCAAAAACCTCCCATCCGGTTTGGATCTCTGTATAGTTGCCGGCTCCGTCGTTTTCGGCGCAGAAAACGCCGCATACACCTGCGGTAAAGACACGTCCGCTCATAGCCATTTTGAAATTCTGGTAGTTCGGGCCTGCGGTGAACGCCTCGGTCAGATCACCACTGTTGATCGTTCCCGTATTTGCGAAGTCCGCAATGCTGGTCCCGGAGAAGATTTGCATGGGTCCTCCCACCCCCTTTGCTGCGATGTGGTAACCGAAGTATTCGGACCCGGAACTCTGAACGACGTCCACGTTGGATACTTCGATGGCATCCGTGAAGAACTCGATCTTGTCTATGAGGATGCCTTCATAGGCGGAGCAAGGGCTCGGCAAGCCGGGATAGTGCCCCACGACAACGATGAATCGGGAGCCGTGGTTGTTATTGGCATCGAATTCCTGCAGTGGTACCGTGCTGTTGTCGGTCGCACCGGCATAGCCGTAAGTGCTGTAGATGAGCTGTGCGTTCTCCAGGATCACCTCGTCCTGCTCGTTCAATTCCCCCGCGAGATAGACTTCGAAGTTGGCGCAAGCGTCCTTTCGGAAATCTACGCGCACTTTGTAAGGGGTGTCCCAATGGGTGAGGTCGCCGCATTCTGCAAGGTCAGGGTCGTTGCCATAGAAGACAACCGGATCATCATTCCCAATCTGGGTCGGCAGGTAGCGAAGTACTCCGTTGAAGCCGCCTTGGGCATAGGGTCCGTCGTATTGCCACTCATCTTGTTGGTTGTTGTCCCAGCCATGCCAATGTTCCATAGGATGACTATTGTTCCAGATGAGACCGAAGCCAACGCCCAATGGCCAGTTCACGTCCTCCAGATCGATCAGTTCCGAGAGCAAGGTCCAATCATCGCCATTGTTCTCACTCGCATAGATCTGTGCGCCGTTCCCTTCTGTGCCGGGGTCCATCGCCGTGGCGACCAGAACAGGATCTCCTGTTTGGGGAACGAAGCGGACCAATCGGGTAAAGCGGTTCTGTTGCGTCAGCCCAGTGGGCGTGATATCCACAAAGGCACCCCCGTTCGTTGAGCGCCAGAGTCTTGTTTCCTGGGCTATATACGTATCGTTCCCATAGACTTCGATGCTTCGCACGAGGCCTGTGGAGGCCACAGACGGGATCTCCTGCACATGGTTCCACGTGGCTCCTTCATCATCGGTCCAGAATATCCCGGCGGAATAGTTCTGCCGCCACAATGCACCGGTGCCGATCCAGATCCTGTTCCCGGACTTCGCGATCGCATGTACCCCGAGTATGGGCATCCGCCTGCTGTCTGTGATGCATGCCCAGTGCTGTCCGCCATCGCTCGTCTTCCAGAGACCGCTGGACCTGGTTCCTGCATAGATCGTCATCAGCGGCTGCTCATCCGGATCAGCCAGGATCGCGGTTACCGCGCCCATCCATTGCTCTGGATAGGAGGCCGGTCCAATTGATTCCCACCCGTCCGGGTTCGAGTTCTGCGTACAGATGTCATTGTCGAAGTACTGCGAGAACTTGAGTATGTAGTTGTCCAACTCACCGGCATCTTCTTCGACTCCGTTGTTCACACGAGAGGCCCAGAACCAATCGAAACGACGAAATTGTGCCGCTTCACCATCTTCGGCCGTATCCGCTTCGATCGAATCACGTTGGTTCTCGAAAGCTTCAAGGATGTCGTAGTAGTTCGTTGATTCTCCCGCAAGCATCGTACGCCAATGGCCTTGGCCAAGTGTCGAGGAGGTGAGAATGAAGCTCGTGAAAGCACAGTGTGCAAGTCGAAGTGCCATGGTGCAGGGTTCAACCAGCGCACCCAAAGCAGGCCAGTGCAGGGGACTATTCCTAGCCCTGTTTTTCAACTGCGCATGAATTACGGAGCGGATCCGTGATCCATTCTCGCTTTCCTACAGAACCGCCCCTACTTCAACAACGTCACATGCCCATAGATGTCTTCGCGTTCGGCCTTGGCCGATTCGCGCAGGCGCACGCGCCAGGTGAAGACTCCCGGCTCCAAAGGCTCACCGCCGTTGTTCATGCCGCCGTTCCACGGCTCGGTCATGTCCTCGGTGAGGAACACCAGTTCGCCCCAGCGATCGTAGATGGAGAACTCGAAGTCCTTGGTCTCGGCACCGAGGATAACGGGATAGAAGAACTCGTTGATGCCGTTGCCGTTCGGGCTGAAGGCGTTGGGCACATAGACCGCGAGATCCTGATCGACCACCACGTCCTCGCAATGCTCGTTCACGCACCCATTGGTATCGGTCACCACCAGGCAGATCTCCGTCGTGCGCGCCTCAAAGAAGGGGAAGTGAAGGCCGAACGGGATACCGGTTCCCACGCTGTCGCCACCGGCGCTCCAAACGTAGGACGGGTAGTTGGTGATGCGCGTGGTGAAGTCCACATCCGGGCTGGTCGTACCGGCCGGATTCGGCTCCGTGACGAAGAAGGGATCAGGGAGGTCATGCACCAGCACGGCGCTGTCCACCGCGAGCGTATCGGTGCAGCCGTTATCGTCCAGCACGATCACCGAGACGTCGAAAAAGCCGATCTCTTCGTAGGTGTGCCCCGCTTCCAGGATGCCATCCGAGGTCGCCCCGTCACCGAAATCCCACTCCGAAAGGGTGATCGTGGAGTCGGCGAGCTCGAAGGCGATGGTGAGATCCACGCAGCCCTGGGTGGTATCCTGCGAGAACACAGGCGAAGGCACGTGCAGGGACGTGGCGGTCACCACGGAACTGAAGGACAGTCCCGCACAGGCGCCTTCACCCGTCACCGTATAGGTATAGTCGCCCGAGAGACTGGTCGCCGGGTCGAAGATCCCGTTGAACGGGGATCCGTTCGGATCGGACCACGTACCGATGCTGTCGGCCACGCCGACCAGGGGGAAGAGATCCAGGCTATCGAGGTTGGCGCAGATGGAGACCTCCGCATCATCACCGGGAGAGGGGAGGGTGTCGATCACCACCGTGACGATCGCCTGATCGTCCGGGCAGGGAGCGATGCCCGGTACGGTGTAGGTGTATGCGCCTGAGTCGAGCAATGTGGGGTCCACGATCCCATTGGAGGCACCGCCACCCGGGTTCGTCCATGCGCCGTTGACATCCTGCGAGCCGCCCAACAAGGGGTCGAGGAAAACGTTCGGGGCATTCTCACATGTCGAGACACTGTTGTCGATACCCGCGTTCGCCGGCGGCACAACGGCCAACTCGACCGTAGAGGAGGTTCCAGGGCAAAGGCCATTGGCGGGAACGGAATACGTGTAGATGCCGGCGACAGCGGTGGAGGGTGTGACCACACCGGTCACATCGAGGCCGTTCGGGTCGGTCCATGAACCGCCCGCATCGGGAGTTCCGAGCAGGGAAAGGAACAGGTCGACCGGATCACCTTGCGCACAGATCGTCAGCCCACCCGGGGCTCCGGCGTTCGGTGAGGGGTTGATGGTGACCTGGATGATGTTCACGCCGTCTGGGCAGGGCGGGATACCGGCCACTGTGTAGGTATAGTCGCCGGACACATCGGTTCCGGGGTCGAGGATCCCATCGAACGGGTTGGTGCCGGGGTCGGTCCACGTTCCACCCGGGTCGGCGAGGCCGAAGAAGAGCGGGAAGAGGTCGATGGGTGCATCCCCGCTGCAAGCGGACGTGGGGATCACCGCACCGGTCTGCGGCGGGTTGTTCACCGCGACATCCACGAAGGCCTCGGCGAACGGACAGGGCGGGTTGCCGGCCAGCGTATAGGTGTAAGTGCCGGGCACGCTGCTGAACGGGTCGAAGAAACCGCTGCTGCCGTTGCCGTTCGGATCGACCCATGTGCCACCGAACTCGGCTCCGAGCACAGGCAGGAGGTCCACGGGACCGGTATTGGAACACAGGTCGAGCGCGGTGGAGGTACCCACGTTCGGACTGGCGACGATGCTGACGATGACGAAGGCCTCGTCACTCGGACAGCTGCCAATTCCGGGGACCGAGTAGGTATAGGAGCCGTTGGTATTGAACGCTGGATCGAAGATGCCGGAGAAGAAGAAGCCGAAGGGATCCGTCCAGGTGCCGCCGGCCTCGGCGCCGAACAGGGAAGGGAACAGATCCGTTGGCGGTCCTTGGTCGCAGATGGAAGTGAAGGCATCGGCACCGGCGTTCGCACCGAAACTGATGGTAACACTGACGATCGATTGGTCTGGAGCACAGCCCGGCAGGGTGGCCGTATAGGTATAGTCGCCACTCGCGGAAACGGCCGGGTCGATGGGTTGGGCGATGGGCGTACCGAACGGATCCGTCCATGTGCCACCGGCATCGGGAAAGTTCCCGAGGAAGTTGAACAGGTCGGTCAGACCATCGGAGAAACACAGTGTGGCCACCCCGTCCGTACCTGCGTTCGCCGAGCAGCAAAGCGCGGTCGCCGCTTGTGTGGCGACGACATCTCCACCGCATCCGGGATCGGTCCAGGCACCGGTCTCGCTGTCGCCGAACGTGTCGAACGTGACGGAGAGGTCAGCACCGTTCACGCAGTTGATATCGCTGGCCACGCTGATGGAGAAGCAGAAGGTCCAGGGTCCGAAGCAATTGTCGCCGAGGTTGTTCCCCGGATCCCCATCGAGGTCATCGTCATAGAACCATCCGGGCCCGACGGTCCCCACGTTGAAGGGACCCGTTCCGGTGACCGAGTTGAAGAATGCCCAAGTACCCAGCAGCCCGAAGCAGTCCGACGGTCCCGGGTCAGCGATGAACGTGCCCGCATCCCAGCCCGCTCCGAAGGTGGGCACCACGCCATGCAGCCAGTTGTTCAAGGGTTGATCCCATTGATTCACCGTGAAGCAGAACTGGACGTTCTGGCCGGCGGTGTACTGTCCCCCGACGGGCGGCGGGTTCGCCGTGAGCGTGAAGTCGATCAGGCACGGCTGCGCCATGCTGGCGGCGAACGCGATGAAGGCCGGGAGCGCCAGGAGGGTGCGCGGGATTCGGGATCGCATACGGGGAGCGAAGGTCAGGTGCGTATGATTGATCAAAACTCGATCGGAAGACGGATCATCGGGCCACAAGGGTGCCTACCGAAGAGGGTACTCCGGAACGATGATCCTGCACGACGACGTGATAGCGGCCGGCAGGAAGTTCCCCACGGTCGATCCACTGATCGACCGCGGGTAGCAGTCGCATCGAACGCACCGTGCGTCCGGTCGCGTCGATCAACAGCAGCATGCCCTCAACGTTGTTGTTCCGGATGTTGAACCCGTTCTCGAAGGTCGTCGGGAAAACGGATAAGGGCTCGGGTTGTTCCCCAGCGATGCCGTTCCCTGTGGCAGTAATGCTATAGAGGTCGAACAAGGCTGTGCAATACAAGGTGTTCCCCGCAACGAGGAATTCCTCCTGGGCCGAGGCGTCCACTACGCCGAATCCGGTGTTGTAGCTGCTCCAACTGGCTCCATTGTTCGTGCTGCGCAAGCAGCCATCGGGCGAGGGCAAGAGGGTATACAGCATGCCATCAAAGGCCGTCAACTCACCTTTGGTAGGAGCGCTGGGGTCGCCCGTGGCGTCCGACCACACGCTGCCGCCATTCGTGCTGTAACGCATGCCGTAGGTGCAGGCGATCACCAGCGTGTTGTTCAGGGATGCCAGGGAGAAGACCGCATAGTTCACGCTCGGGGACGGTGTCCAGTTCTGAGCATTGTCCGTGCTGGTGTACAAACCAACGCTGGTGCTGGCCCACAGGGTGTTGCCCACCTTGGTGACATGGTTGACCGAAACGTTACTGCCCATACCGCTATGGCCGATCAGCCAGGTGTCCCCGCCATTCCCGGTGCGCCAGATACCGCCGCCCTGCCCGACAGAGCCGGCGAACACGGCCAGCAAGCTGCCATCGAAAGCGAAGAATTTGTTCGCGTACACGGTCGCGCTCGCCGTGAGCGTCCCATTGGCGATCGTCCAACTGGTACCACCGTTGTCGCTGCGGTAGATCCCGCTTTCGGTGCCGGCGAACACATAGGTGCCATCCGTACCAACGCTCTGCACGTAATAAACGCCACCGCTGCTTGGCAGGCCGTTGTTCACCGTGGTGAAGGGTCCGGTGCCGTTGTCGCTCTTCTTCACCCCACTGGTGTAAGAAGCGCAATACAGGTCGTTGTCGAGTTCGCAAAGGCTCCGGTTGCTGGAGATGCCAGCCGACAGCGGCGACCATTGGGCGCTCAGGTGGAAACCGATCAGGAGACAGGGAAGGGTAAGAGTCAGGCGCATGCGTCGTATGCTGGGGCGTTTGAGATGAAGCCTGAGCGCCTTCACCGGTCCCAGGACAGGCAGGCCCTAAGGCGGAATGATCGTGGTTTTGAACGGCCCCGAAAATAGCCGATGGCGGATGCACACGGGTGCGAGCCGTAATTCCCTCTGCCGGGGCTGATGTTGAATAATTGGAACACGACTACCCTCGGACCCCCATGCGGGAGACAGGATCCACGAACAGCTTAACTCCGGAAGATGGCTTAGCCAGCTATCAAGTTCCCTGTTTTTTGGGCGGCATTTGCTGCAGCCTGGCCTTCACTGCCCGGAACGGCTCGCACACCCGTAGCAAGTTGCCACCCAGCGCGGTTCCCAATTGGAACGCTCGGGTTCCGGTTGAAGGCGTGCGGCTCAATAAGGCCTGGACCTCAGCAGGATGCGTGATCACCGCGTTCTCCAAGCAGTTCCTCACGCCAGCTTCAACTGTTCCATCGTCCGCTCGCAGGTCAAGGGCGCTCATACACCCGCAGAGGTCGGTCATCAGGGAAGCGCGGTCTGCGCTCTGGGCGTTTACCCCCGTACTGCCCAGATGGAACAGCAGCGCGAGCAGGACCTGTATGAAGAGCGGACGCATCGGCACCGTGAAAGTAACGGGTTCGGACATCCGGGATGCGTCTCGTGATGGACGGTTATGAACCGGTAGGACCGGATCGGGCATCGGCGAGGCACCGGACCGCGAACACGGTGCTGGTTTCTCCCCATCGGCGAGCGCGCTGCACGGCATCCAGACCGAGGCTATTCTCTCTGGCGATGGCCCTCAGATGCTCCAGGTCCAGATCTTCACTGAGAACCATGAGTACTTCGGTGCCCTTCATGATCCGCAGAGCCAGAGCGGGGAAGAGCCGGTTGAAGTAACGATAGCCCTCACCGGCATGGAACGCATGCTCGGCGGTTGTTCCTGGTTCGCGGTCGTAGTATGGCGGATTGATGGCCACCACATCGAAGTGCCCAGGAAGCGCGTCGAACTGGTCGCTAAGAACCGCTTGAATGGGCAGTCGGTTGCCCGCGCCGTTGCGCGCCGTGCATTGGAGGGCGGCCGGATTCACATCGCTCGCGGTCACGACAGCGCCTTCGCGAGCGGCGGTCAAGGCGATCCGGCCGGAACCGGTACCCAGGTCGAGGAAAGTCCTGCCTGCCAGGGGTAGTGAGCGAACGTGCTCGGCCAGCAAGCGTGTGCTGAAGAAGAGATGCGGCGGGAAAACACCCGGAAGCACCACGAAGTCCAGACCGTCCACGCGCACCTGGCGCTCGCGGCTGTTCCACCAAGCGTACCATCGTTTGAGAACAGGGGCCGCAGCGCGCAGGATCCACCGGCGTATGATACCCGGGCCGCTCACTTGGAGGGGAAGCCTTCCGTCTCGGGCTGTCGATAGCGCCACAGTTTCTGGAGGGCCTTGATCTCGTAGGGCCATCTGTTCATGCCCGTGCGGTATCGCAGCGCGCTGAGCGTTCGCATCGTTGACCGTTGCGCGGGGGAAAGCCGTACATCGGTGGCCGTTGGGTAGCGGCCGTTCAGCACCGTCTCGAAATCGCGTATCCGGTCGATGGCCCGGGGTGTGAGCCATGGCGTCAGCGGGTTCTTCCGCAGGTCGAACGATTCCCATTGCGGGGCCAACCAATCTTCGAGTTTCTCCGGGAACCGGAAGCCTTCCGCCTTGGTGCGTTCATACAGTTCGCTGCCTTCCACCGGTACGGGGCTGTACACATAAATGATGATCTCCGTGTCCGGGTTCACGTCCTTCACCTTGCGGATGAAAGCGATGTCCCGATCGATGCGTGCCAGCACTTCGCGTTCAGTGGGAGCGGGGAAACCCAGGACGAAGGAGTACTCGGGAACGATACCCACGCGCTGCATCCGTTCGGCGAAGCGCAGGATCTGGGCTCCGCTCTGGGTGCCGCCCTTGTCCATGCGTTTCAGTTCCGCGTCATCCCCGCTCTCCGCGCCGAAAAAGATCATGCGGCATCCGCTCTCGCGCATCAGCTTCAGGCTTTCATCGCTGTACTTGTCGATGGTGTCGATGCGTCCCTCGCCCCACCAGCCCATGTTCTCCGGACCGATCAGCTCGCTGAAACGCACGGTGCGCTTCTCCTGCACGAAGAAGTTGTTGTCGTGGAATTCGATCGCGTTCGCTCCCCACCGCTCCTTCAGATAGCGGACGTCCCTGTGGATCCGCTCCGCGCTCATGCCCTTCCAGCGCGCATTGTAGATGGGGACCACGGCGCAGAAGCCGCAGGTGAACGGGCACCCGAAACTGCTGTGATAGGCGATCGTGCGTGTGCCGAGATAGGAGTTGGCCAGGTAGGGTGCCAGCGGATAATGCGCGTCGAGATGGTCGTACGGGAATTCCGGTATCCCATCCATGTCGGCCAACGCTCCTTTCGCATTGCGGGTGATGGCCCCCTCGCGCATATGGATGAGGTTCGGGATGCCGTCTAGCGGTAAGCCACGGTCAAGCGCGTCCAACAGCATGGGGAATCCGGCGTCAGCAGGGCCGTCGAACACGTGGTCGACATGGCCGGAAGCGAGCACGGCCTTGTACTGGTTCGCAGCGAAATAGCCGCCCCAGATGTTGATGACATGGGGGAACCGCTCACGGACAAGCCTGGCGAAGGGTATGGCCTGGCGAAGCTGTGGACCCGGCATAACCGTTGTGCCGAAGTAGCGGTAGCGGCCTGTGAGCAGGTAGTTCTCGATCACCGCCCACGGGTCCTCTTCGCGGTTGCCGTCCACGAAGACATAGTCGCGTTTCCCATGGATGCTCGCACCCACTTGCAGGATGCTGTTGGGCAGGCGGCTCTTCCACTTTGCGCTCCGCGGGTTGAAGAGGATCGTCCCGTTCATGGCCCGCGAATCTAACGGCTGCTGTCGGCCAGCCTGCGGAAGACCGAGCGCACGGTAGCGAGCATCAGGAACTGGCTGAACGCCGCGGCGGCCAGGCCACCTGTGATCCCATGTCGCACGAACAGGAGCCAGGTAAGCCCTGAACTGATCGCTGCGGTCACGAAGCCGGCGCTCACCATGGTCATTTCCCGTCCATGCTTGTAGATGGTCTGTACCATGGGTGTGTAAGCGTACACAGGCCAGCCGACCAGACAGCCCGCCACGATCGTCCAGAACGACACGCTGAACCCGTAGAAATGCGTGAATAGCACATGGCCGACCGCACCGATGGGCAGCAGGAGCAGGAGGCCGAGTGAGGCGAGTCGGCCTGTGGCCCTATGGACACCTGCAGGCCCCATCCTGTAGAGTTCCCGTGTGAACGGCACGGCAATGATGCCGGCCAGTGCCTGGAACTGGACGAAGTAACCCGCCACGACCTGGTATTCCGCCAGCGTCGCGCGATCGGCGACGAGGCCCATCACGTAAAGATCGGCCCGCGAACCGAGCAGGCCACTGAGGGCGATGAGCAGGAACGGAACCGCATGGGCCAGATGTCCGCGGAGATCCACATGGGGTTTGGCGGAAAGGTCGCGCACGAAGGCGATTGACAGGAGAACGGTCCGCGCCGCCTGGCCGACAACCACCCATCGTACAGTACTGTCCAAGGTGAGGCTGGTGGTGCACTGGATCCCCGCGAGCGTGACAAGAAGCCCAGCGGCATCAATTGCGAACGAGGTGCCGAAGCGCTTTCTCCAGACCACGAGGGTTTCGAAGCTGTTGTTCAGGAATAGCAGGAGGAGCCAGGCAAGGGAGAGCGGCGTTGCGATATGCGCGAAGAACAGGGCAACCGCCACAGGCAACACCAACCAGATGCGCGAGACCAGGTTCGTCATCCAGATAGCGCCGGTCCGTGCCGGTTGCTCCGTGAAAAGTCGCGGCAGCATTTCCCGGCTACCCCAGCGAAGCATATGTGAGGCGA
The DNA here is from genome assembly GCA_964649165.1 of uncultured Chryseobacterium sp. GTDB lineage: Bacteria > Bacteroidota > Bacteroidia > Flavobacteriales_F > PHOS-HE28 > PHOS-HE28. The sequence continues at coordinate 29,107 of CAZYPC010000037.1, read as the reverse complement.
GTTGCACGGTGATCATGATCGCCACGGTATCGCCCCAGAGCGCTCTCGATCCCCGCTGAATGACCACCCAAGGGATGAGCATGGCGGCCAGTGGCCCCAACGCGTAGCGCGCAGCGTTCCAGCCGAAGTGGAAGAAACGTTCCAGGTCGCGTTGTACCATGTTGGTGGTCGGCTCCGAAGATGCCTACTTTCGTCGCGCATGTCCGTCAGGTTCCATAAAGTGGTCGCTACTTGGTCGCTCCTGGCGCTAATGGCCATCGTGGTCACTCCGCCTGCCGCGTGGCATCATCATGATGCCGAGGTGGCCGATCACCATGCGAATGGCGGGGCAACCATCGAGAATGTATGCCCGGTTTGCGACCATGCACTGCCGATCGCGGTGCAGGAAAGACCCGTCGCGTTCTCATGCGTGATCGACGTCGTCGGGCTGGAGGGTCCCGCTGTGCTGCCGATGGCGGAGGTTGACCATGCACATCAGAACGCCGATCGAGGCCCACCGGCGCTGATCTGACCGTTGAGGTCGTTGCCCATCGCGGCAGCACGTTCGTGCACTTCACCATTCTCTTACTCAACCGCCCGACCCATGGTCGGGCCTTCAGCCATGTGGCTCCGTTCGCTCATCGCGATCGTTCCTGTCATTTTCTGGGGGTTCCGCGCAAAGTCGCAGGAGCCCTGCACGCACACGCTTACCGGTATCGTGCAGGATGAACATGATGACTCGGGGCTTGACTTGGCGTATGTGGGCGTCATGGAAGTGGGCCGATCGGTCGTTGCTGATGAACTGGGCCACTTCAGCATTGCAGGACTTTGTGCAGGAACCTACACGCTGCGTGTGGCGCACTTCGGCTGTGAGCCGGTGGAGGTGAAAGTGCGTGTACCGAAGGACCGGTTCGTGCGCATCCGGATGGAACACCATGCCGAAGAATTGCGCGCCGCCGAGGTGGTGCGCGACAAGCCCGATGAACACGTGGGCCAGTCCAATGCACAGGTGGACAAGGACGCGATGGAGCGCAACAGCGGCCGCACGTTGGGGGAGATGCTCACCGTGATACCCGGCGTCACCACCCTCAGCACGGGCCCCACGATCAGCAAACCCATGGTGCATGGGCTCACCGGCAACCGTGTGCTGGTGTTGAACCAAGGCATAAGGCAGGAAGACCAGCAATGGGGCAGCGAGCATGCGCCCAACCTGGATCCTTTCAGCAGCGATCGCATCACCGCGGTGAAGGGCGCGGCCAGTGTGCAGTACGGCAGCGATGCCATCGGCGGCGTCGTGATTACGGAGCCGGTGGAGCTACCCCGCGAAGGGCCCATGAGCGGAGAGGTGCGTGGTTTGGGGATGTTGAACGGGCGCGGCATTGGCGGGAACGCCTTGCTGCAGGGCGGTGTAAAAGGCCGTAACGGATTCGGATGGCGCGTGCAGGGCAGCGGACGAAGCCTGGGCGACAGCCGCGCCGCGGAATACAACCTCAGCAACACCGGTATGCACGAGGCCGGTGCGTCAGCTGCGCTCGGTTATCGTGATCATCGCTGGAGTGCGTCAGGTTATGCGAGCTGGTACGCGCGCGAACTGGGCATCCTCCGCGCCGCGCACATCGGCAACCTCACCGATCTGCAGAACGCCATCAACAACGGCGAGCCCTGGCATATCGCTGACCACACGCGGGAGATCGATGCGCCGCGCCAGACCGTTGACCACTTGCTTGCGAAGGCCGAGGCCGGTTACGCGGTGAACGAGCGCGGCCGTGTAGTGCTCACCTACGGTTACCAATCCGATGATCGGCAGGAGTACGACATACGCCGCGGCGGACGCAGCGATACACCCGCGCTGGACCTGCACCTGATCACGCACACGGCTGATGCGGTCTACAAGCATTGGATCGGCAAGCATGTGCACGGCAAGGCGGGCCTTTCGGGCACGTACCAGGAGAACATCAATGTTCCGGGCACCGGCATTCGCCCTTTGATCCCCAACTACCGCAAGCAGGGTGGTGGTGCCTACGTGATCGAACATTTCCCCGCCACGGAGAAGCTGGAGATCGAGGCGGGCGCGCGCATCGAAGGCACCCACCTGCTCGTGGTGAAGTACGACGCGAGCGACGTGCTCATCCGCCCCGAGCACGACTTCCTGAACCATGCGCTAAGCCTGGGACTGAACTGGAGCGTGACCGACAGCACGCGCATCCGCTTCAACCTGAGCAGTGCGTTCCGCCCACCCCACGTGAGCGAACTATACAGCGAAGGGCTTCACCATGGCGCAGCGGCGATCGAGATCGGCGACCCCGCGCTCGGCAGCGAACGCGCCCTGAAGGTCGTGCTCGACATGGAGACCGCACTGTTGAACGGCCGCGCACATGCGCTCCTCACGGCGCACGCCTCGCACATCAATGGCTTCATCTATCTGCGGCCCAATGGTTACCAGCTGACCATCCGCGGCGCTTTCCCTGTGTTCGACAACATAGCGACGGACGCGTTGATCAGCGGCCTCGATGCGGCCTTCGACCTGCGCATCGCAGGCCCGCTCACCTGGCGCCTGCGTGCCTCTACCGTGCACGGCCGCGACCTCGTGAAGGATGAATGGCTCTTCCAGATGCCTTCGGACCGGGTGGAGAACACCATGGCCTTCACGCCGCGCTCCAAAGGCGCATGGAAGGACATGGAGATCGCTGCCACAAGCACCCTCGTGCTCGAGCAGCAGCGTATACCGGTTGGTGTGGACTTCACCGCACCGCCACCCACTTATCACCTTCTGGGCCTTTCCGCATCGGCAGCACATGTCCTGGGCAAGGGTGAACTGCGCTTCGGCCTGCGCGGTAGCAACCTCCTCAACGCGGCCTACCGCGACTATCTGGACCGCATGCGCTACTACGCCCATGCGCGCGGCATCGACATCGCACTTTGGATCACCTACCGCTTCGGCGGCGACGACTGAACGGACCCGAACAACAATTCAACAACAACCCGAGAACCAAGACCATGGAAAAGCGACTGAAGTACATGACCTGGCTGCTGGCCGGAACGATAGCCTTGGCCGGTTGCAAGAAGGACAAGGAAGAGGACCCCATCACGCCGCCGCCGGTGAACGAGGAAGAGGTGATCAACCAGATCACGTTGCACTTCCACTCCTTGCATGATGTGGAGCACAAACATTTTGAGTTCTACGACGCTGATGGAGATGGCGGCATCGCCCCGGTGATCACCACCGACACGCTCTCAGCGGACTCGGTGTACAACGTGGAGATCGAGCTGAACAACACCATCACGGATCCGGACGAGAACATCACCACGGAGGTCCAGGATGAAAGTGATGTGCACCAGTTCTTCTTCCAACCGAACGGTGCGAATGTCACCGTCGCGTATGCCGACACCGATGCCAACGGCCTGCCCATCGGACTGGAATGCGTGTGGACGGTCGGAGCAGCAAGTAATGGAACGATAACAGTTACGCTGCGTCACGAGCCTGACAAGACCGCAGCCGGTGTGAGCGCCGGCGATATCACCAACGCCGGCGGGGAGACCGATGCCGAGGTGACCTTCCCGGTGGTGATCGAATAGGCGATGACAAGGAAGTGGGCATGCGCGTTGATCTTCGAACGTACGCTGTCGGGTTCCCGGCAGTGTACGTCCGGAAAGGGACCGAACCGAACGGCAGCGATGCACAGGTCTCGGGATCCCCAACGATCTGCAGGAACATGAGAACGACCGTTGGGATTTGGAAAGCGACGATCGCTTGTGGAGGTATGCTGATGGGTGCCGTCTCCTGCCGGCCCGCTAGGGAGGAGCCGGACAAGCTGAACGAGGAGGAGCTCATCATCGCGGTGGAACTCCATTTCAGTTCAGCGGGTGGTGCGGAGCAGAAACTCATCAGTTTCCTGGATGCGGATGGCGCGGGTGGCTCTTCGCCGGTGATCACCGCCGATACGCTTTCGAGCGATTCGGTCTACACCGTGGAGGTGCGTTTGTACAGCGAGGGCGGGGATCTTCCGCACGATATCACATCCGAGATCGTCACTGAGGGCACGGAACACCAGTTCTTCTTCCAAGTGAGCGGTGCCAACGCGACGATCACTTATGCGGATGCGGATGCGGACGGCCACCCGGTCGGGCTCCTTACGCATTGGTCGGTCGGTGCTTCCGGCACAGGCTCTGTCCTGGTGACGCTCCGGCACCAACCTGACAAGTCGGCCGCAGGCGTGAGCGCGGGCGACATCACGAACGCGGGGGGCGACACGGACATCGAGATCACGCTCCCATTGGTGGTCGAATAGGAAGGGACATCAGGCCCCGTCCATTATTTCGTCGACCGCGCGGGTGATCATCGCCTCTTCGATCATGTCGTACAGCGTCTCCATTTCGGAGAAGCGGAGCGCGATCCGAATGGAGGGGTCACCGTTGTCCAAGATGAAAAGCTTGGCACGCCGGCAGACACGGTCGTGATGCTGGCTCAAGCGTTCCTCCAAGGCACAGCCGAACGAACGCATGCCTGCATCGTCCAGGCGAAGCAGGCTGGTGTGGAAGGCGACCTCATAACAGGCGGAGGACGGATCGAAGCCCACGTAACCATGGTCGTTGTGCTGCAGGACGCGCATGTGTTCTGGCCGATGGAGTGTTGGCAAAGCAGGTGAAGCCCGTTGGGTCGCACCATACCCCGATGGCGGCATCCTGTGGGTCGGGTAGTGACCGGTTACGAAAGGATCAGGTGTGCATTCGCGTTCGATAAACCATCGTCCACCATGCGCGCACTGTTCACCCTCTTCCTGGCCTTACCGCTTCTCACCTGCTGCCAGGAAGCCCTTTCGTCAGCAACGGAAGGCGGGCCCACGACCGACCCGGCCCATTTGGTCGAGGCCCCCGTAGTGCCGTTGGCGAGGCTGATCGACAGCCTTCACCTGGATGCTGGGACGGTGCGGTTCCATGTGGACAAGAGCGAGCGGCGCTTCCGCGTGTATGTCGGCGATTCGTTGCTGAAGACCTATCCCTGCGTGCTCGGCGAAAAGCCGGTTGGCGACAAGTTCCACCAGGGCGATCGCAAGACACCGGAGGGCACGTTCAGCTTCCGGAGCAAGCGGGTGCATGCTTCCTGGCATAAGTTCATCTGGGTCGATTACCCGAACGAGGAGAGCTATCGCCGTTTCAAGGAGCGCAGGTCCCAAGGGTTGATCCCCGCAGGCAAGGACATCGGCGGGGAGATCGGTATCCACGGCGTGCCCGACGGCTACGATCACTGGATCGATGCGGGCGAGGACTGGACCTGGGGCTGCATCGCCCTGAAGAACGCGGATGTGGACGAGATCTACCCGTACATCGTGGCCGGGAAGACGATGATGGAAGTAGTGCCGTGAACCTCAGCGGGGCTCAGGGCTCAGTTCCTCGTACCCGCTCTCCTGGTCCTTCACACGGACCATACGGACGCCATCGATCTCCTGTACGGTGAGCTCGAGCGTTGTGCGCACGATGCACCCATCGAGCATATGACCACCCAGCATGTGACCATCGCGGTCGGCGACGCTCAGGTGCAGGTGCATGCCGTGCATACTGAGCGTACCGCTGAGCGAAAGCACTTCGAGATCAGCGGTGGTCATGATCCCGTCCGCGCGGTTGGCATAACGCAGGTGCGCATGCGTGAGGCTGCCCACGGCACTCGTGATCGCTGCCGCCTCGATGCGCTGCCCATGCACCCATTCAAGCAACTTGGCTCGCACGTCCTCTCCGGGCTGGAGGCGGAGCACATGGATGCGTCCGGCGGCACCGGCGAGCTGCTTCAATGATCGAAGGTGTTCTTGTGTTGTTGCTTGAGCACCGATATGCCTTCATGCACCTTGTCGCTCAGCGAGCGGCGGTAGTTGTCCAGTCGCGCGGCGAGTTGCGGGTCGTGATGAGCGGCGAGTATGCGCACGGCGAGAAGTCCGGCATTTTTCGCACCGTTGATGGCCACGGTGGCCACCGGCACGCCTTCGGGCATCTGCACGATGCTCAGCAGCGAGTCCCAGCCATCGATGCTGTTGCGGCTCTTTATCGGAACGCCGATCACGGGCAGTGTGGTAAGACTGGCCACCATGCCGGGCAGGTGTGCAGCACCACCGGCACCGGCGATGATGCACTTCACCCCGCGCTCGCGCGCGGTCTTGGCGTATTCGAACATCCGCTCCGGCGTGCGGTGCGCGCTCACCACCGTGAGTTCGAACGGGATGTTCAGTTCCTTCAGGATGTCCGATGCGCCTTGCATGACCTCCAGGTCGCTGCGGCTGCCCATGATGATGCCGATCATTCGCTTGTCGGTTTGCCGTTACTGATCGCCCATTGCACATCACACTTACTCCCGCTTTTCGGGTACCACCTTGCCATGCACTTTCGTCACTGCGATGGCTTGGTCCAGTTCCGTGTCGTCATTGGCGACCACGGTCACATGTCCCATCTTCCGGCCGGTCCGCGTCTCCTTCTTTCCGTAAAGATGCAGGAAGGTTCCGGGCACGTGCAGTATGTCATCCAGTCCTTTCAGCTCGACCGGTCCCGTCCCTCCTTCACCCACCAGGTTGATCATCGCTGCTTTCCCGCGCAGCGCCGGATCGCCGAGCGGCCAGCCCATGTACACACGCAGCAACTGGTCGAACTGGCTGCTCGCGCAGGCCTCGATGGTGTGGTGACCGCTGTTGTGCGCGCGCGGCGCGGTCTCGTTCACGAGCAGGTCGCCACTTTTCGTCAGGAACATCTCCACGGCATACAAGCCCGGATGACCGAAGGCAGCCGCGACCCGCACCGCGAGTTGTTCCGCCCGATCGGCCAATGATCCATCGATGCGGGCTGGAGCGCGCAAGTGGTCCACAAGGTTGAAGCGCGGATCGAAGACCATCTCCACAGGATCGTAAATGGCGTGCGCACCGCCAGCGGAACGCACCACCATCACGGCGAGTTCCAGGGCGATGTCCGCCTTCTTCTCCAGCACGCACGCACCGGGGAAAGCCGCATCCGCGTCGGCGAGGTCGTTGATCGGCATCACGCCTTTGCCATCGTAGCCGCCGGTGCGGGATTTCAGGAAAGCAGGGAGAAGTGCGGAGTGTGCGGCGATCCCTGACCTGTCGTCGATGAGCGCGAAGTCCTGAGTGGGTATTCCGTGATCACGGTAGAACTGCTTCTGCAAGCCCTTGTCCTTGATGATGCGCAGCACACCCGGATCCGGGATCACGGTCTTGCCTTCCGCTTTCAGGTCCTCAAGCGCTTCCACGGAAACATGCTCGATCTCGATGCCCACCACGTCGACATCCTGTGCGAAGCGTAGGACCGTCCCATGGTCGTCAAACCGCCCTTGAACGAACCGGGTGGCGAGCGTGGCGCAGGAACATTCCGGATCGGGATCGAGGACGTGCACCTCGGCATTATAGCGCAGGGCGTTCTCCAGGAACATCCGGCCGAGCTGTCCACCCCCCAGAAGTGCGATCCGTTGGCGCCTCACGCCGCGAAGATACCCGGCGCCGTTGTGCACGACAGCGGCTCCGATCTACCGGCTCGGGCTTCAGCCTTTTTGGAGCTTGTGACGACGGTGGCCAAAGCGCATCACCCGATAGCCTGCCGTGAGTTGCAGCAGGCGGTGGCGCGGGTTCACGCCGGTCGTCTCGTTCAGTACGGGGGTCGTGCCGCCATAATAACGGGCGCTGAGGTCGAACCCGCTGCGCAGGTCGAGACCCAGACCGGCAATGAACCCGACATCGACCGGACGGAATTCGTCGGTCACGGTGGCATCTTCCATGGTGGCCGCGATACACTTCGCGGCCTGGAGGCCGCCTTGCAGGTTCACCTCGTTCGTCAGGAAGAGCTTGGCACAAAGGGGAAGGTCGATGTAGAGCATACGGAGCTGGGCCGGGTCCAGCTCGGTCCTTTGCAGGTCGGCACCCTGGTAGGATAGGAGGAGTTCGGGCTGTAGCTCGAAGCGCTTGCCGGCCAGAAAGGGGAAGTAGAGACCGGCCAGGCCGCCAGGAATGCCTGTGTACGTGACATCGGAGGTGAGCAGGGTGGACCATTGTCCACCAGCCTTGATCCCCATGCCCGAATGACCCACGGGTTGGGCGTTCGCTGCCCAAGAGAACAGCAGGGCGGCGAGGAGGAAGAGGGACAGGGTCGGTCGCATGGCGTACGGGTTGCGCGCCCGTTTACGCGAGCACCCGTGCGCTTGTTGGACGGAACAAGGTCGAATTCGACCAACCGCAGGTGTGGCGGTGCGAAGCCGTGCGGTCGGCCGTCCGGTATCACAACCCCGTAACCAGCAGTCGGAGAGCCCGGGAGAACCCTGTCGCTTTGATCGCGACCGTGTAGCAACCCGGAGCCAGGTCCTTCAGGTCGTGGGTCACACGCGGACCCCGATCCTCGAAGTAGTGCACCAAACGACCGCTCGGGTCCAGGATCGCCACACGCAACGCATCTGCCGTTCCCGGCCGATCGATCACCAGAAGCCCATGATCCATCAGTAGGGTAGCGCCCTCATGGTCCACGCCGATCGAGTTGGCCACTGAAACATCCACTTCACACACATAGATAACAGCATCGCTTCCGGCGATGTTCGTAGCAGTAAGGCTCACGTCATAGCATCCGGGCAATGACCAGGTGATGCCTTCTGGGTCCTGCGCTACAGATACCCCTTGGTCCGCACCAGGGAAGTGCCAGAGCCAGTTGAACGGCGACCCCGTGCTCTGGTCGGCAAAGGAGACCGGCTCACCCACGAGCACGGTATTATCCGAGAGGGTGAAAGCTGCTTGTGGAGGAGGCGTACAGGCCAGCGCAGCGCCACCTGTCAGTTGGAAGGTAAGGTCGAACGCCGCACCGTTCGCCGAGAAATTGTCGATGTAGAGCACGTAGCGTTGCCCGGCGGTCACATGGATGGTATCGACGAAGCTGTCTCCGCCGGCGCCCTCGGAGAGATCCAGCGCGGAGCCGAGCAATCCGGTGGCTCCGTTCAGTGCACCGTAACTGCAGCGGACCGGTGGGCCCGGCAGCGGGCACACGATTTCGTCGAACGGTCCCCACAAGGCGAAGTCGAAGTCGGCTGCGATCGAAGGCGTCAGGGTGACCCTAATCCTCCGCTTTCGGCGATCCAGAATTCGGCCAACCGCCCGGCTCGCTCACCATAGACCGGACATCCTTGGTTCGAGGGATCAAGATCGGCGATGGTTCCGGTCGACGGAGCGGAGGCAACGAAGGTTGACTCAGTTCGAGGCGGGCGCAGGGTAGGCGCAGTTCGTTGGCGGGCCCGCGATCAGCGCGGGTGCTGTACGCTGAACGGCATGGAGATCACGCGGTCATCCACCGTGCAGCGGAGCAGGTAGTGCCCGTTAGCCAGCGAACCAACGCCGATCTCCCATGGGCCGGTGCGCGCGTAGCGGCGGGCGAGTACACGTCCGAGCGGATCGATGATCTCCGCCACCTGTACTTCGCCATGAGGCATACGCACACGGAGCAGGTCATCTGCCGGGTTCGGGAATGCCAGCAACGGGTCAGTGATCACGACGGGGAGGCCCGTGTTGGTTTCAATGTTCACTGAATAGTCCTCGGTCTCTCCCCACGAGAAGTTGACGCAAGGGTCCGCATTGGTCGGCTCGCCATTGTCCGTATCAGGGAAAACGCAACGGACGCGAAGGCGGGTCACACCGAGCGTGGCATCCAAGGGCACCGTGAAGGCGAAGGGTACCTCTTCGAAGGCGGAAGCCGTCAAGGCCTCCCCGAGCAGTTCGTCCGCTTCGAACACATCGTTCGCGTCGAAGTCGAGCCACGCACCTACGATGTCCTGGATGTAATCTCCCGAGGTGACGGTCACCGTATAGCTCTGGCCGCGCACGAGGTCCGTGCTCTGCGAGGTGTAGTCCTGATAAGTGGGGCCCGATACCCCGCCACTCCCTGTGTTGCTGATGTCCTCCAATTGCACGCCGTCCACATAGTCACCGTCGGACGTGCCCGCGATCGATGAGGGAATGCAGGGCCCGCTTCCGCCGCTGTTGGTGATGGTGATGCCGTAGTCTTCGGTCTCGCCGTAATCGTAAGCGTAGCAGGGGTCGGCCGGGCTGGGTTCGCCCGTATTGAAGAATACCCCGCGCACACGCATCACGGTGGTACCCAGAGCAGCCCCTCCCGGAACGGTGAAGGTGATGTTCTGTGCTTCTCCCGATGTGGAATTCGTGAACTCTCCCAGCTTCTCCGTCGTTGAGAACACGTCGTTCTGGTCGTAGTCGATCCAGACGGCGTAATTGTCCGGTGTATAGTCGCCAGAGGTGATCGTCACGGTATAGCTGCTGTTACGTTGGAGCGCGGTGGTGAATAGCGAGGTGTAGTCGTTGTACGATGGCCCGGTGTTCGATCCGCTGTTCGTGTTGGAGATGGAGCCCAGTTCCACGCCATCGATGAAGTCGTCTTCACTCGTGCCGCCTCCGCTCGTGGGGATACAGGGCCCTGTGATCACGGTACCGCACGCGTTGTTGTTCAGCAGGCCGGAACGCGCGCCGTTGAGGATGCTGTTCATGTAGGCGGCCTGGTCATTGGTGAACATCACCTCGCAGTCGGCATAGTCCATGAAGTTCTCATACTGCGTGAGCTGGCTGCAGTTCATCAGGTTCGTATTCGCGCAGGAATAGGTGGGCTCGTCCGTCGTGGGCGTGTCGTCCATGCCGTCATCGCTGGCACAGCCGCCGTCGGCCCAGGGATGGTCCAGGCCGAAGTAGTGGCCGATCTCATGGGTCGAGGTACGGGACCCGCCCCCGATGCCATAGTCGTAGTCGAGCACTAGCCCATCGATGTCGCTTCCCACCATGCCGCCCACAGGCAGATAGGCGTAACCCGCGGTCACGAACCCCCCGGTGGCTCCGCTGCTGATGTCGCAGATCCAGATGTTGAGGTATTCCTCCGTGTTCCAGGGAGCGATACCGTCCGGGGCGCTCTTCATATCGTTCGTCTCGGTGTCCGGATCGAACCAGGTCTGCGAGGTCTGCGTTCGCGTGATGCCGGTGGTGGCGGCTCCGTTCGGGTCCACCTGTGCCAGGCAGAACTGGATATCGGGGTTTCCCCGGTCATTGAGGAAAGCGGCGCGCACCTCGTCATAGTCGCTGTTCAGCGCCTGGTAATCTTCGTTCAGTATGGTCAGCATTTCCTGGATGAGCGCATCGGACACGTTCTCCGAGGCGTTGTTCCAGACCACATGCACCACCACGGGCACGGTCGGTGTACCTCCACCCTTGCGCTCACCCTTGGCGGTGGCTCGGATGGCCTGCTGGAGATCCGTCGGCCGTCCCTGCTCTTGCAGCCAGCGCTGTGTAATGGTGTGTGCTGTGCAGCGCTCCTGCGAGCGAACAGAGGTGCTCGTCAGGGTTATGCAGAGCGCGATGGTCAGAATGCGGTACATGTTGGATGTGGGCCTTTTTCCAGGCGCGGCGAAAGTAGATGGCCGTAACACCGGCCGACCGACGTTCAATAGCGGATGCGAACGATCGGGAATGGATAGCGGCCTTTGAGCAGTCCGACCAGTCTGTTGCGTGGAGGAATGTGCGCCATCTCCGCCTCGCAGGCCGCCTCAGCAAGCTGGTGGAACGTATGGTGGTGATAGTGGGCCGTCATTTCCGGAACGCCGACGGAAGCGTAATAGGCGCAGGATCGTTCATGGGCCCGGTGCGCCGCAGCGGCGTCCGTGTAGAAGGGGGAATCCACGATGAGCACCTCACCGTCGTCATGGAGGAGCTCCCGGCAGCGGTCGAACAGACCGTGCAGATCCGGAAAGTACTGGATGCTCGCCGCGAAGAGGATGAGATGGAAACGCTGTCTGTCAAGTGTTCCCGACCATGGATCCCCATGGATCCAGGTGATCGACCGACCGTTGAATGCACGTGCTGCCTGCGCGAGTTCGGTTGCACCCGTGTCCAACCCCGTCACATGGTGGCCTGCCGCTGAAAGGTGTGCGGAGAGCCAGCCATTCCCGCAGCCGACTTCCAGTATCGATCTCGGCCGGGTGCCCGCGATCCGGAGAACGTGGTGCAATGTCCGCTCGCGTACACGCCATTCCGATGCGTGTGGTGTTCTCCCGCCGCTGGCAGGAAGGCCCACCACGATGTGGTCATCCAGGAGCCTTTGCTCGTTCCGGCGCACCCGCTCGTACGCCTCTGATGCTTCCCGCGCGCCGCTCATGCGTTGTGACCCGTTCTGGACCACCACCACATCCCGGCCCTACCTGCGAGTGATCGCGCCTTGCGCTTGAATGCCGCAGCGCTCAGGATCCTTCCCTTCAAGCGCAGTTTGTTCCATTCCACCTCGTTCACGACATGTGCGACCGCGTGGTCATAGTAAGGTCGCCTGAACTCGCGACGGAAGTCCAGCTCCCGATCGGATCCGAGCTCCCATGGGAGCGGACGCGACAGATCGGCCTCGACCTCCTGGTACAGTTCCGTGCCTGTGATCGGATAGGCCACGGTAATGGTGAACAGGTCAGGGTCGCTCTCCTTGAGGTGAACGATGGTCTCATTGATGTCCGCTCGGGTCTCACCGGGATAACCCAGCATGATGAACGTGCCTGTGCCGATGCCGGCCCTTTTGGTCGCACGGATCATCTCGCGCACCTGTAGCACGTCCACGCGGCGGTCCATGGCGTTGATGATGCGCTGGCTCCCGCTCTCCGCTCCGATCCACACCTGTGCGCAGCCACTGCGTTTCAACAGGGTGATCACCTCATCGTTCATGCGGTCGGCCCGGGTGATGCATTCGTAGGTGATGCGCAGGTTGCGTTGTTCGAGTCCCTCCGCGAATTCAGCGAGCCACTTGTGGCTGATGGTGAAGACATCGTCCACGAACCAGATGCGGTCAGGGGCATGGTCGCGTTGGATCGCGACCAGTTCATCGATCACCTTCTCCACGGGCCTGCGCCTGTAGCTGAGCCCGTACACGGCCCGGCTGCACCACTTGCACGTGTAGGGGCAGCCGCGCATCGTGCTCACGTTGAGCGTGCTGTGGCCGTGGCGTTGTTTCCATGCCCGCTGGTACGCGCCAAGGTCGATGAGATCACGTGCAGGCAGTGCGAGAGCGGCCATGTCGCGCTGCTTTTCACGCTCCTTCGTGAACACGAGGGCGCCGTCAGCGTCCAGGTAGGCGATGCCGTCCACGCCTGCGAGCGTCGAGCGATCGGTTCCCGAAAGCGCGGCGATGGTCTCCTCCATGGTGTGCTCGCCTTCGCCGACGACGCATACGTCGGCGCCCGCACGCAGGAAATTGGCCGCGTGATTGCGCGTTTCAGGTCCCCCCAGGACGATGGGCAATGTGGCCAGGCCTGGGAGTTTGCGCACTTCACCCATGACACGCACCACGTTCGCGCGCGTCATCAGGTTCACATAGATCCCCAGACATGCCGGACGCAGGGAAGCGACCTGCTCGATGAGACCGTCGAAGCTGCCGAACGTGCTGTCATAGACCCGCACATCGTGTCCGACTTCGCGCAGATGCCCGGCGACATACAACAGGCCCAGCGGGGGATAGGGCCGCATGATGACCTGTTCCTTCGGGTCGTCAGCGATGAAATAGCCGTGGGTGAGCAGTACCGTCATCGTGTGCGTTCCAGGTCGATCAGGTAGTGGTCAGCGAGACGGGCCAGCCAGCTTTGGTCCCGAGCGCGCTCATCCACGCGTCCGAGGGCGCGCGTGAGCGCCGGGCGACGGACGAACCGCGGCTCCAGATAACCGGGTGGTATGAAGAACCCGATGGGCCGAAGCTGACGCACACGGAATCGGTGGCTGAAGGCTTGGGACATCACGCGCGGCGAATGGTACCAGGTGTCCACCTCTCCAGCACCGACCCTTGCGCGCACAGGGGTCTTGCGCCAACGGCGGAACGCATCCGGTACGCGGCCTTTCAACAGGAAATAGCTCGTCTCAACAAGCGACCTGTCGGGCATCAGCACCGCGATGAAGCGACCGCCCGGAACAAGTGCTTCGGCCAGCGGGTCGCACAATGCGCGCAGCGCTTCCTCGTCGATACAGTTGAGACCACCGAAATCGGAAAAGACCAGGTCGAAGGCGTTCCGCCAGCCGCGTGCACCGATATCCGCGAATGACAGGTGCTCGTAGATCACCTGACCTGTGCCGGTCCGCTCATCGCTTGCCGCGTGTGCGACACGCAACATGCCTTCGCTCGCATCCGTGGCCAGCACGGAGTGTCCGAAGGAAGCGATATACCGCGCATCGACACCTGTACCGCAATTCAGTTCCAGGACGCGCATGGCCGATGCCTTGAGGAGCGGCCCAAGGTGGTTCCATACTTGAGCGCGTTGTGCCAGGCCCAGTTGTGAGCGTGAGAAATCACCGTCATACGCCGCAGCGGCGCTATCGAACGAGGTCGTCATCGCGCCTGTGCCAGCCGCAGCCTGTTCATCGTTACGGCCGGCACGTAGTAGGCCGCTGAGAGGGCCTTGCGTGCATCGCCTTTGCCTCCACTGATCAGGTTCCGGAATTCGCGCAGTGCCTGTTCGCGCCGGAAGCGCGCATGCACGTAGCGATGCAGCCGTTTGTAGTACGCGGGGCGCTGCTGGCGCTGGAACATCATCGCGAGGTCGTCGCTGTCCGTCCAATTGCGCTTGGCGCCCAGGTCGTTCTTCACCTTGTCGAAGAAACCGGTACCTGGCAAAGGGTAGCTCACGCTGATGCCGATATCGTCAGGCAGGAGGTGTTCGAGCATCTCGATCGTCCGTCGCACATCTTCCTCGGTCTCGCCCAGGTAGCCGAACTGGATGAAGAAACCGGTCCGCACCCCATGCTCCTTGAGCAACGCACGGGCCTGCGCGATCTGTTCCGTGGTGATGCCCTTGTCCATCGCATCGAGGATCCGTTGCGAGCCGCTCTCGGCACCGATCCAAGCTTCATGCAATCCGCTCTCGGCCAGCGCGACGATGGTCCCGCTTTCCACGAGCAGATCGGCACGGCTCTGGATCTTGTACTTGAGCTCCAGTCCACGCGCCCTCACCAGGTCGCGGAAGCGCTGGACCCATCCGGGCTTCAGCCCGAAGATGTCATCACACATCCACAGGTGATCGGGGCGGAACCGATCACGCAGGAGTTCGAGCTCGCGGACCACATGCTCCGGCGATCGCACGTTGTAGCGATTGCCGTAGATCGGCTTCGCGCACCAATTGCATTTGAAGGGACAGCCGCGCGTGGTGGCGACGTTCAAAGAGAAGAACCCCTGCGACGCCATCCAGATATCGCGGTAGGGTGAAACGTCGATCAGGTCCCAGGCGGGCAGCGGCAACGCGTCCAGATCGCGCATCACCGCACGTTTCGGGTTTGTCCGAAAGGAATCTCCCGCCAGGTAAGCTATGCCCGGCACGTCGTGCCACGTCACCTGATCTCCCCAGCGCTGGGCGAGTTCCTGGAGGGTAAGCTCGCCTTCGCCGAGGATCACCGCGTCCGCTCCCTGAGCGAGATACTCCGCTGCGTGGTCCGTGCTGTCGCTGCTGCTCACCGCCACCTTGCACCCGTGTGCTTTGGAAAGGCCGATCATGCGGAAGCTGGCCTCGCGCATCACCGTGAGGCACATCTTGGTCAGGTAGTTGAACCCGTCGTCGTAGATGGCCACGATGTCCGGATCGAAGGCCTCGATCTCGGCTTTCAGTTCCTCCGGGGAATGACGCAGACCTGTATCGAAAACCCGGACCTCATGAGGTGTATCCGGCGAGGCCATCTTGGGGTCGCGTTCCCGGAGCACCGCCGCCGCCAGGATGGTTCCCAAGGGCGGATAGGGGCGGGCGTCCTTCCACTGTTTGGGGTCGAGGCGATAGAAGTAGCCGTGGGTGATGAGCACGCGTGCCATCGTCAGCTGATCGTCGGACAGTGGGCCTGGGCGAAGCGATCGAGCCGTGCGCGGTGGGCGTCCAGCACGCGCTGCTGGAAATTGCGCGGATGATGCTTGCTCACGTATTTGCGTGTGCGCAGGGCAAGCTCGAACTGTTTGTGGTCGAACTCGGCGAACTTCCCGCGCCAGTGGCGCAGGGTACGCAGCATGCACCACTCATCGAACTCTTCCCCCAGGCCGTTCCGGAACAGGCGTTCAAGAAGCCGCTTTCCGAAGCCGGCGCCGGCCGGCAGGTCAGGCATCCGCTCTCTCCCCATGTTGGGCAGTACCCGGCGGGCCCACATGTTCGCCCGGAAGAAGCGATCGCACACTCCGGCGTCGAAGGTGGGTATCAAGGTCAGGATCTCCGTCGCTGTGAACAGGTTCTGGTCTTCGATGACCAGATGATCGAGGTCAACGAAGTAGTTCACGCAGAATTCCTTGCGGCTGTTCAGGAGAAAGAGCTTCTTGAAGCTGATGAGCAGGGTACGCGCTATCCACAGGCGGCCGGGCTCCGTGACAACGAAGTAGTCGATGTCCCCATCCTCGGAGAGGCAGCCCTTGCTCATGCTACCGCTCAACATCACGCCGCGGACGAAGGGGAAGCGCCCGATGAAGCGGCTCATGCGCATGGCTTTGCTCATGCGCGTTCCTGCCCTTGCGTTGTCCGCTTTCCGGCGTTCGACGGCGGCGGGCAGGTCACCGAAACCGAAGAAGCCGGCGTGCTCGTTGATGATGCCATCCACCGCCAGCCGCGCAAGGTCCTCCGCCAGGTCGGTGGTTGGATCGGCCGGCAGATCGAGGAAGCGCTCGACCTCTGCCGGGCGCAGTGGATAGTGGAAAATGTCGAAGTAGAGGAGGGTGCGCACGGCAGCTTGTTGCGTGCTGGTCAACTGCTGCGTTTCGGTCAGGGTGGTGGTGCCCATTTGGCCGGGAGGAACCGCCCGCTTTTCACGGGCCGGGACATTGACGGATCGGAAAGGTAAGTCGGCGCTCCAGAACCGGGCATGCCTCTGGCACGACCTTGCCGGGAAGATGCAAGGCTGAGGGGGTCAGGCGTCGCCGAGGGCTGAGATGGCTTCTACCGGGTCCTTGGCATTGAACACGCTGTTGCCCGCCACGAGCACATCCGCGCCATGCTTCACCAGTTCAGCGGCGTTGTTCAGGCCCACGCCTCCGTCGATCTCGATGAGGCAGTTGGCACCGCGTGCCGAGATCATCTCGCGCAACGTCGTGATCTTCCGGTACGTGTTCGGAATGAAGGACTGGCCGCCGAACCCGGGGTTCACGCTCATCATGCACACCAGGTCGATGTCACCGAGGATATCCTCCAAGGCGGTCACAGGTGTGTGCGGGTTGAGCGCCACGCCCGCCTTCATGCCGGCCTTCTTGATCGCTTGTACGGTCCGGTGCAGGTGGGTGCAGGCCTCCAGGTGCACGGTGAGCACGTCCGCACCGGCGTCACTGAACTCCTGAACGAACTTCTGCGGCTCCACGATCATCAGATGCACGTCGAAGGTCTTGCGCGTGTGCTTGCGGATCGCTTTGATCACCGGCAGGCCGAAGCTGATGTTCGGCACGAATACGCCGTCCATCACGTCCAGGTGCAGCCACGGGGCGGAACTCCGGTCCACCAGTTCGACGGCCGCCTGCAGGTTGGCGAAGTCCGCGGAGAGCAGGGAAGGGGCGACCAGGTGGGGCATGGAAGGACGGCACGAATGTAGAGGCGCTTGCGCTGCGCACAGATAGTTTCGCCCCATGCTCTCGCGCATCCTGTCGTTCTGTTGCCTGTTGATCGTGACGGTGTCGTACGCCCTGGAACCGCCGTCGGTCGATCGCCCTTTCGCTGTCTGGAAATTCGCGCTCAGCCTGGGTAGTAGCACGGACGGTCAGTTGTTCTCTCTCTTCCTGGTGAAAGTGGTGGACGACACGAACGTCGTGGAAAGTCAGCCCCTCACCCGGCTCAACTTCATCCGCCAGGTGCAGGGCCGTGCGTTCAGCCAGGCCAATCCGGACGGTGAGAACCTGTTCCGTAAGTACGGCGTGAAGCAATGCCTGAACACGGTGGACAGCGCAGGCTTCGTGATCGACTGCACGGTGCTGGACGACCTCTGGAAACTGCGGTTCTGGGAGTATCCTCTACAGATGGATCAGGGGCAGCACGCGGTCACGGGTTGGGCGGGCATGAAACTCCGGCCGGATGATCGGCAGCTCCTGTTGCTGCGGGGCTATGGCATGAAGTACCTGACCGACGTCGCGATCGGCGAGAACATGTTCCGTCTGTTGAAGGACATGGGCGATGAGGAGTGGGTGGCGAACTACCGGAGCGGGTTGTGAGGGATCGCGCTACGAGCTTCTGGCCAAGCGCTGTTCAGCGCGGCTCAGCGAGGTCGGCTCATTGAGCCGGATCGGCCAGGGCGCTGAAAGCCAGGTCGTGATGCAATGCCTGTATACCAAGGCCTGAAGCCAGACGCGGCCGGCAAAAGCGTATTCGCATCATCTTCGTCCCATGCCACTGGCTCTTTCTCAAGAACTGTTCGAAGGGTTGCGCTCTGGGGACCGCTCCGCTCTGGCCCGAGCGATCACCCTGGTGGAGAGCACGCGGCCGGAAGACCAGCTGGTAGCTCGCGACTTGGTGCGCCTCGCGCTCACGCGTGTTATTCCCTCGCGGCGCATCGGGATCACCGGGATCCCCGGGGCTGGGAAAAGCACCTTGATCGATGCGCTTGGCTTGTTGTTGGTGGGCCAGGGGCATCACGTGGCGGTGCTCGCCATCGACCCGAGCAGTTCCCGCAGCGGCGGTAGCATATTGGGCGACAAGACGCGGATGGAGCGGTTGTCGCAGCATCCGGAGGCGTTCATCCGGCCGTCGCCCACCGGAGGTACGCTGGGTGGAGTAGGTCGTCGAACGCGTGAGACGCTGGCGCTGTGTGAAGCGGCCGGCTTCGATCGTGTCCTCATCGAAACGGTGGGCATCGGACAGAGCGAACTCGCCGTGGACCACATGACGGACCTGAATCTTTTGCTGATGATAGGTGGAGCCGGTGACGAACTGCAAGGCATCAAGCGTGGCATCATGGAGGCGGCGGATGTCATCGCGCTCACCAAGACGGATGGGGACGGTGTCGATCGGAACAAGCGCAGTGCGGCTGATCTGAGGCAGGCGATCCAGCTATTGCCCGCTCGTGATCACGGGGGCCGTCCGGAAGTGCTGTTGTGCTCCGCGGTCGAGGGTACGGGCATCAAGGAACTGGTGGCGTCATTGGAAACGATCGGTTCGCGGTTGGAGGAGGACGGCTACACCGCTCGGCGTCGCCATGAGCAGGACCTGTGGTGGATGCGCGCGACCATCGAAGAACGATTGGTCTCCGTCTTCTTCCTCGACCCGCGCGTTCAAGCTTGCCTTCCCGATCTGGAACGGGCCGTCATGCAGGGATCCCGCAGCCCGTTCGATGCAGCTGACGAGCTTCTCAAGTTCCGTTGACGAGCGGCTGTGCCGGGCTCGTGTGACGATGTCCCTTTCGCAGGTCCCCTGATCAGAAAAGCCTCCGCACCTCCTCCTTCAATGTGAGGATCGCTTCCTGTGTCGGCAGGTGTGTCAATCGCGAAGCGGTCTCGAACACGCGCTGGCTCAACGCGGTCCCGCTGGAGTTCGGCCCGGTCTGCTCGAAGGCGATGTTCATGATGCGCAAGGTCTCCTCTTTGGCCATCTTCACCTGGCTCCATGCCCGATCGCTCACGTAGATCTGCTGGGTGACGTTGTGCTCGAATTCCTCGCGGACGGTGGCCAGCAGTTCAGCATGCAGGATCTGGCTCGTCATGTTGCTCTTGTGGACACGCAATACTAGAGGGCCGGGGGAGATGCGCTCCAGGAACAAGGTGAGACGCTCATAAGCCTGCAGTCGAAGGGGCAGCGCATGCTTGTGATCGTCCTTCTTGATCTGCGCGAGCCAGTCAGCGTTGCGCTCGGCCGCACGGCTCTGGAGCATGCCGCGGATCAGGTAGAAGGCGGTGAGGAATACCACCACGCTGGGCAAGAGCGCGAGCAGGATCTGAAGCCACTGGTCTCCGGTCATCGTGGAAAAATCGGTTGACGAATATCGGCATCGTGCCGGAAGCGCAGGGAACCGCCCGGGACGACATGCCTATTTTCGCGGCCTCATCAACGGGCCCCGCTTCCGCCGCCATGGCGGATCACGGGTCCTCCGGGCATGCATCTTTCCCCACTGGTCACTTCCCTCACTGAGCCGGCCACCTTGCTCATGGCGCGCCGCAGCCGCGAACTGAAGGCGCAAGGCCGCGACATCATCGACCTGAGCCTGGGCGAGCCGGATCACGCCCCCCCCGGGTTCGCCATCGCTGCCGCACAGGAAGCGATCAACGGTCCTTGGCACAAGTACCCCCCGGTGAACGGCTTCCTGGACGTGCGCCAGGCCATCGCGAATAAGTTCAAGCGCGATAACGGCTTGGAGTACACCGCTGACCAGATCATGGTCAGCACCGGTGCCAAGCAGTCCATCATGAACGTGGTGATGGCGCTCGTCGGTCCTGGTGATGAAGTCGTGATCCCCGCACCGTTCTGGGTCACGTATGCCGAACAGGTCAAGATGGCCGGGGGCACGCCGGTGATCGTGCGAAGCACGTTGGAGGAGGATTGGAAGGCTCCGGTGGATCGCATCGCTGCGGCCATCACGCCCCGCACGCGGTTGCTGATGTTCAGTTCGCCCTGCAACCCCAGCGGGTCCGTGCTGTCTTCCGACGAGATGGAAGCGCTGGCGGCCGTAGTGCTCAAGCACCCAGGGTTGTACGTGATCAGCGATGAGATATACGAGCACATCGTGTTCAGCGGCACGCACCGGTCTTTCGCGGCCTTGCCGGGCATGATGGAGCGCACCGTGACGGTGAACGGGTTGAGCAAGGCGTTCGCGCTCACCGGATGGCGTATCGGGTACATCGGCGCTCCGTTGTGGATCACGCAGGCCGCCATGAAGATCCAAGGCCAGTTCACCAGTGGCGCGAACAGCATCGCACAGCGCGTCACCCTGGCATGCATGGAAGCGGACCCGAAGCTGTTGGGTGGCATGCGCGCTGACTTCCTGCGCCGACGTGATCTGCTGGTGAAGGCCTTGAAAGCCGTTCCCGGCTGGCGCTGCAATGTGCCCGAAGGCGCGTTCTACGTGCTTCCTGACGCGAGTGCGAGCCTGAACGGCACCACCATACGGACGAGCGTGGATCTCTGCCTCTTCCTGCTGGATTCAGCGGGCGTAGGCATCGTGGAAGGCGATTCGTTCGGTGCGAAGGACACGGTACGCATCAGCTACGCCACGAGCGACGACAAACTGCTTGCTGCGGTCGACCGCATCGCGAAGGCGCTCTCACCGAACTGACCGTGGCCGCCGCCAACGTCCGCTCCATCGCCGAAGGCTTCACGCGCACCACCGTGCTGGTGGTGGGCGACGTGATGGTGGACGCCTACCTCTGGGGCCGGGTGGACCGGATCAGTCCCGAAGCACCCGTGCCGGTGGTGCAGGTCACCGACCGCAGCGCCAGGCTCGGCGGCGCGGCCAACGTGGCCCGCAACATACACGCGCTCGGAGCGAAGCCCATCGTGGTCAGTGTGACAGGGGATGATGACCAGGCGCGTGCGCTTGAAGGCCTGTTGATCCTGGAGGGACTTTCCGCCGAAGGCATCGTACGCTCGGCGGAGCGGCGCACCACAGTGAAGACGCGCATCATAAGCGGCCACCAGCATGTGGTGCGCGTGGATGAGGAGATGGAGAGCGACATCCTTCCCGCCGAGGAGGACCTTCTCTTGCAGCGCGTCCGCTTGCTGCTGTCCAGCCAGAAGCCCGGAGTGATCATCCTGGAGGATTACAACAAGGGGGTCCTGACCGAACGCGTGATCGCCGGCCTGATCGCCGCCGCCAAGGAGCAGGGCGTTCCGGTGGCCGTCGATCCGAAGAAGAAGAATTTTTTCAGCTATCGTGGAGTGGACCTTTTCAAGCCGAACCTGAAGGAACTGCGCGAAGGCTTGAAGATCGATCTGCGGGCCGGGGATATGGAAGGCCTGCGGAAGGCGGTGGCCATGCTCGAGGAGCGCATGGGCAACACCGCGTCGCTGATCACGCTTAGCGAGCATGGCATCTACGTGCACGCCGGGGATGACGCACATGTGCTACCCGCACACCCGCGCAAGATCGTCGACGTGAGCGGCGCTGGTGATTCGGTGATCGCTGTGGCTGCGCTCTGCCTGGCCCAAAGACTGCCCTGGCGCACGGTGGCGGCGTGGTCCAATCTGGCTGGCGGACTGGTCTGTGAACAGGTAGGCGTGGTACCCGTTGATCGTGACCGGCTGCTCGCCGAAGCGGAGCAACTCGTTCGCTGATGGCTGCCGTTAAACCTTATGCGGCCGATGGTTCCAAGCGCGAGCAGGTCGAACGCATGTTCGACAGCATCTCGCCGAAGTACGACCTGTTGAACCGCGTGTTCTCCATGGGGACGGACCAGTCATGGCGGCGCAAGGTTATGCGCCTGGTCGCCCAGGAACCGGTAGAGCGCCTGCTCGATGTGGCCACCGGCACGGCCGACCTGGCGCTCATGGCGGCGAAACGGGTGGAGCATGTGGTCGGCGCGGACATATCTGAAGGCATGCTCTCACATGGACGGGAAAAGGTGAGGAAGGCGGGTCTGGAAGAGCGGATAGAACTGGTGCGCGGTGATGCGGCCGAACTGCCGTTCCCCGATGGGACGTTCGATGTGGTGACCGTGGCCTTCGGGGTGCGAAACTTCGAGGATCTCGAGCGCGGTGTGCGTGGCATGGTCCGGGTGCTCAGACAGGGAGGACGCTTGTTCGTTCTGGAATTCTCGCGCCCGCGAGGATCGATATCCCCCTTCTATCGGTTCTACTTCCATCGGGTCATGCCTTTCATCGGTCGCATGATCAGCAAGGACAGTGCGGCCTATTCCTATCTGCCCGCCAGCGTGGACGCCTTTCCGGAGGGCGCCGCTTTTGAAGGTGTTCTTCGCGCGAACGGTGCCCGTGAAGTGAGGAGCGAGCGGTTGTCGGGCGGGATCGCCACGTTGTACATCGCGCGCAAGTGAGCGGGCGCATGGACGCTGGGCGCGTCGTCGGGCAATAGTCGAACGCTACTTTCGTTGCCGTTCCCATGCGCATCACCCGCTCTCCGCTCGGTCTACTTTTTGTTCTTCTGGTCTCCCTGTTCGGCCCGCAGGCCTTCGCTCAGAAGAAGATCAAGACGGAGAACCTGCCGAACTTCGACCTTCACCCGTTCCATTTCGGCTTCCTGCTCAGCTACAACACCGCTGATTTTTTCGTGAAGCTGAAACCACAGGCCCCCTTCACGGATTCATTGCTCGTGTTGGACCATGTGCGCCAGCCCGGTTTCAACCTGGGCATCGTCAGCAGCTTCAACATGACCCCGAACGTGAGCGTGCGGTTCATTCCCACCCTTTCCTTCCAGGATCGCGTGCTGAACTACCGGTTCAAGAAGAGCGACGGCTCGCTCATCGGTTTCGACAAACCGGTCGAGAGCACCTGGCTGGAGTTCCCGGTCCTGCTGAAACTGCGGAGCGACCGCATCAACAACTTCGCGGTCTATGTGGTCACCGGGGGGAAGTTCAGCATCGACATGGCCAGCCAGAAGGATGTGAACAACGAGATCGATGATGAGGTCGTTGTGAAGCTGAGCAAGTACGATTACAGTGCGGAGGTGGGCGGCGGATGCGACATGTTCCTGCCCTATTTCAAGTTCGGGATGGAGTTGAAATTCGCGGTGGGCCTGCCCAACCTGTTGATCGACGACAACACGCGCTTCAGCAATCCACTGGAGAGTCTGCGCAGCAAGTGCTGGGTGTTCACGCTCACCTTCGAAGGCTGACCTCACGATGACGCGGACCGTGGAGATCGCGCTGCCACCTCGCGAGGCGGCGGATCCGGTCCTGGTTCGCGAGGCCGCTGCGGAAGAGGCCGCCGTACCGGTCGCCGAGGTGAAAGGCAGTCGCGTTCTGAAACGGTCGGTCGATGCGCGCAGCAAGCGTCCGTTGGTGCGCATGCGTGTGGAGGTATCGACCGAGCATCCGCTCGAGCACCAGGTGGTGCCGATGGTCCTGCCCGATGTGTCCAAAGCGGCACCGGTGATCATCATTGGATGCGGGCCGGCCGGGCTTTTCGCGGCGCTCACGTGCATCCTTAGCGGGAGGCTCCCCATCATTCTGGAGCGTGGAAAGGACGTCCGGGCGCGCAGGCGCGACCTTGCTTCGATCAATCGAGGGAATGAGGTGGATCCCGACAGCAACTACTGCTTCGGGGAAGGCGGGGCGGGTACGTACAGCGATGGCAAACTCTACACGCGCAGCGACAAGCGTGGGGATGTAGAGGCCGTGCTTCGCGCATTGGTCGCCTTCGGGGCCCCTGAGGATATCCTGATCGATGCCCATCCGCACATAGGCACGAACAAACTGCCCGGGATCATTACGGCGATGCGTGAGGCGATCATCAATGCGGGTGGTGAGGTACGGTTCGGTGAACGTGTCACTGGCTTCTTGACGCGAGCGGACCACGTCGTCGGCGTGCGCACCATATCCGGGTCGGAGTTCCACGCCTCGTCGATCGTTCTGGCCACGGGTCATTCAGCGCGCGACATTTTTGAACTCGTCCACGCCCTGGGATGGCGGATCGAAGCGAAGTCCTTCGCACTGGGGGTCCGGATCGAGCATCCACAAGCCGTGATCGATCGCATACGCTACCACTGTGATGTGCGTGATCCGTTCCTGCCGCCAGCGAGCTATAGCGTAGTCCAGCAAGTGGAAGGCCGCGGGGTGTACAGCTTCTGCATGTGTCCAGGCGGCATCATCGCGCCCTGCGCCACGGCGCCGGGTGAGGTGGTGACCAACGGATGGAGCCCGAGCAAACGCAACAATCCGTTCGCCAACTCGGGCATCGTGGTGGAAACCCGGTTCGCTCCGGATGACCGTCTCGCCGGGGTAGCGTTCCAACGCGGAGTGGAGCAGGCTGCCTGGCGGGCCGGAGGGGGCGGCAATTCCGCGCCGGCGCAACGCATGGAGGATTTCATCGCCCGCCGCGCGAGCACGGACCTGCCCCTCTGTAGTTATCAACCCGGCATCGTTCCGATCATCCTGGATGATGTACTTCCCCAGGACATCGCGAGCCGACTACGGGCTGGGTTGACGGTATTCGGACAGAAGATGCGAGGCTACCTCACGAACGAGGCGGTGCTCGTGGCCGTCGAGAGCCGGACGAGCTCCCCTGTGAGGATACCGCGTGATCCGGTCACCTTGCAGCATCCCGGGGTGAAGGGACTATATCCCTGCGGAGAAGGTGCAGGATATGCCGGAGGCATCGTGAGCGCCGCCATGGATGGCATGCGGGTGGCCAAAGCGGCCTGTGCTGTCTGATCAGATCCGGCGGGCGAATTCCATACACAAGGCGGAAGCGGCGGCCGCGACGTTGAGCGACTCCGCCGACCCTTGGCGTGGAACGGCGATGCTCCGGCCCGGGCCGTTCTTGACCGCATCGCTGAGGCCGTGGGACTCGCTGCCGAGCACAAGCACTGCTGGTCGCTCAAGCGGAGCTTGGAAAACGTTCTCGCCGGATGCTTCCGCCTTGTATACCCGCACGTTGGTGCCCACGGCGTCAAGGATCGCGGAAGGCAGAGGCCCATACCGGACGGGTACACGGAAGAGAGAACCCATGCTCGCCTGCACGCACTTGGGGTTGTAGACCTCCACACAGTCTGGCGAGCACCACACCTGGTCAGCGCCGAACCAATCCGCTATGCGCAGCAGGGTCCCGAGATTCCCTGGATCGCTGATGCCATCGAGTGCCAGGGCCAACGCCCGGCCCTGTGGCGGCCGGGGAGCCTCCGGCCTTGGCATGTGCGTGACCGCGATCACCTCGTTCCCGGCCTCCAAGGTGCCCATACGATCCAGGTCATGTGCCGGGTGGATCATCGCATCCACCAGTCCCATCCGCTGCGCCGCCTCCTCCGTGGCATGGATGCTGTCAACAACGAAGCGCGATGCGAGCAGCTCACGCACCAGTTTCGGTCCCTGAACGAGGAACAGCCCTTGTTCTTCGCGGGCTTTCTTGCGATGCAACTCACGAAGGTGCTTCACGGCGTTGGGGCTCATGGGCGCGGATATCTTCGGGCGCGTTTCTTCCGGACGTCGGAGGGCCGCGCAAAATAGTCCCTCCGTTGCCGCGCGTGCGGATCCGACCCCATAGCTTGCTCTTCCCAGCGGCGGCGCTGCTGGTGCTGGCGTGCAACTCCACCAAATGGGTGCCGCCCGGCGAGCGTCTGCTCGTTCACAATTCGATCACGGTGGAGCCGCAGGGATCGCTGACCACGGAGGAGTTGGAACCCATCCTGAAGCAGAAACCCAACAAACGGGTATTGGGTCGGGCGTTGTACCTGGACTTCTACAATCTGCGGGACCCACAGAAGGTCGCCCGGAAGCGTGCCCGCCGGGACAGCCTGTGCGCGTTGAGGAATGTGGAGATCCGGGCGAAGGACAGCACGAAGGTGCGGGAGTGTGAGGATTCCTTGCGCGGCCGCAGCGGTGAGGCGCCTGTCCTGTTGGACAGCTCCCTGGTCCAGCGTACGGTGGATCAGCTCCGGAACTACGCGTTCAAGGAGGGGTGGTTCGCCGCACAGGTGAGCGATACCATCCGCGTGGTTCGCCGGCGTTGGCCTTTTGGCGGCTGGAGCGATGTTCCCTACAAGAAGCCGAAGGCCAACGTGCAATACGTCGTTAAGGCAGGACGGCCTTGGACGATCTGTACGCTCGAGCACAAGGTGGACGACCCGGCTCTGGCGGCTTTCCTACGGGAGGATTCCGCGAACAGCCTTCTGAAGCCCGGCGACCGCTTCGATGGGGACGTGATCGATGCGGAGCGCGCGCGCATCACCAAGGAACTGAAGATCCTGGGCTATCTGTACTTCACCAAGGACATGGTGATCTTCGATGCGGACACCAGCGTAGGGGATCATGAGGTGGATCTGCTGTTGCGGCTGGAGCGACCGCTTGCCAGCACCCAACGCGGTCTGCGCGGCACGCCAGAGGGGACCTGGTATCATGTCAACGACGTGTTCGTGGATGCGAGCCTCCGGACCAAGGCGAATGCCTTGTTGCCGTATGATACCCTGCGCTATGATGGATTCACACTGCTCTACAAAGGTCACCGCCCGGAGTTCAGACCGCGGCCCCTCACCACCTCCATCCTGATGAAGCCGTCCGCGCGATTCAATCAGAACGATGCGGACAGGACGTTCCGGCGGTTGACGAATCTGCGCGTATTCGACCGGGTGGATATCACCTACGATACGCTAGGCTTGGGGAAGGGCAATGTGAATGCTCGTCTGAACCTGATACCGAGCAAGCGGCAGGGGTTCTCAGTGGAAGGATTGGGCACAAGCAGGGGCGGTTTTCTGGGCACGTCCCTCAATTTCAACTACCGGCACAAGAACGTCTTCCGTTCCATGGCCTCCCTACAGGCATCGCTCAGTTTGGGATTTGAAGCGCAACAGAGCCTGAAACCGGAAAGCTCCTCTGAAGATGCGAGCACGTCCATCGGGAAGGGTGCCTTGTTCAATACCGTGACCATCGGTCCTGAGGTCAAGCTCAGCTTTCCGACCAAGTACGGTTCTGCGAAATCGGGCGGGTCCAGGTTCGTGGTCAATGCGTTGTACAACTACCAGCGCCGCCCCGACTATACGCGCACACTGGCGAAGGGGGCTTTAGGCTGGGAGCTGAATTCGACGTTCACGCAAACATTCGGTTTCTACTTGGTGGAAGTGAACGTGATCCGGATCCCGACAAAGTCCCAGCTCTTCCAGGATCTGCTCAACACGGGCGACCCGATCCTGGCCAACAGCTACACCGACCACATCATCATCAACATCCCGCGTTTCACATGGACACTGAACACGTCCGCTGTAGGTAAACGGCGGAACAACCATTTCTTACGCGGATCCATTGAACTGGCAGGAAGCGGCCTACGGGTCTTTCAGCAGTGGCTCAACGAACCGGTGCGCGACGACACCATCGCGTTTGTGCGCTATCACACGCTGTTCAATGTGCGCTATGCTGAGTACCTGAAGTTGGAGGCGGACTACCGCTTCTACCATACGATCCATGACCGGAGCAACGTGGCCTTCCGTGCGTCCGTGGGATGGGCCAAACCGTTGGTGAACCAGAGCGTGATGCCATTTGAAACGAGCTTCTTCACAGGCGGCGCGAATAGCATCAGGGCCTGGAGGGCTCGATCGCTGGGTCCCGGTTCATATTCTTCCACCGTGAACAACTTCGACCGGATCGGCGAGTTCCGGATCGAGGGCAATGCTGAATACCGCTTCAAGGTATTCGGGTACCTGGAAGGAGCCCTGTTCACCGATGTGGGCAACATCTGGTTCCTGCAGAGCATTCCGGAACGGCCCAATGGTGAATGGAAGGCGGACCGGTTCCTGAGCGAGATCGCCGTAGGTACCGGCTTGGGGGCGCGCTTGAATTTCGACTTCTTTCTCGTGCGCTTCGATCTGGGGCTGCAGACCAAGGATCCCAGTCTCCCGGCGGGCCAGCGTTGGATCTTCGAGCCCCGTGATGAGGATTACCGGACGGATCTCGGTGCCAAGCTGAACTTCAATCTCGGGATCGGATACCCCTTCTGAAGGGTCCCGAAGGCGCATTTCACCACACTTTTCCACGCGGGGGCCTTGGCAGCTTGGCACAGGCGTCTTCCCCTCGGCAACGGACTGACGTAAGTTCGCCCCCGCAACCAAGGAACGGATGGAGACGCTGAAAACCGGCAGGATCGAAGACCTTTTGGGCGCTGAGGCCGAAGCGCTGTTGAACCATAAGTGCAAGACGATCGACAAAGGATCGCTCAATCTTCCAGGGCCTGATTTCGTGGACCGGTGCTTCGCCGCGAGCAATCGCAGCCCTCAGGTTATGCGCAGCCTGCAACAGCTCTATGGAACGGGTCGCCTGGCCAACACGGGCTATATGAGCATCCTACCGGTGGATCAGGGCATTGAGCACAGCGGCGGAGCCAGCTTTGCCCCGAATCCGATCTATTTCGACGGGGACAGGATCGTTCAACTGGCCCTTGAAGGTGGTTGCAACGCGGTGGCCTCCACCTACGGGGTGCTCGGAAGCGTGGCGCGCAAGTACGCGCATCGCATCCCCTTCATCGTGAAGATCAACCACAACGAACTGATGACCCTGCCGAACA
>CAZYPC010000036.1:0-39721 GCA_964649165.1 uncultured Chryseobacterium sp. | reverse complement strand
CCGAAGCTCACGTCGGGGCTATCGAAGCGCGCGTGGAAATACAGGTCGCGCCGCGCGCTGAAGGTGATGCTGGCGCCGGTCTGGGATGACCGGATAACAACCTCGTCCATGGTCTCTACTTC
This sequence comes from uncultured Chryseobacterium sp., assembly GCA_964649165.1. Classification (GTDB taxonomy): domain Bacteria; phylum Bacteroidota; class Bacteroidia; order Flavobacteriales_F; family PHOS-HE28; genus PHOS-HE28. Next base: position 39,599 of record CAZYPC010000036.1, on the reverse strand, counting down.
CTGATCGCCCGGGCCAGTGCGATCAGGATGACGGCGCCGACTGTAGCCATCACCAGGCGCCCCAACACGTTGTCCGGGCTGATGCCCACCAAGGCGAATGCGAAGCCGCCGACCAACCCGCCGATGATGCCAAGGATGATGTTGACGAAGACGCCATTGCCAGCGCTCTTCATGATGCGGCTCGCGAGCCAGCCGGCCACACCACCGATAAGAAGGCTCCAGAGCAAGTGCATGGCGAAAGGTACAACGGGGTGAAAGCGACGAAGGCCCTGTAACAGGGCCTTCGCGAACACGATGCGGTCGGATCTACTTGGCCTCTTCGGCCACGAGTTGGCGTTTCTCCGTGATGCGGGCGCTCTTGCCACGACGCTCGCGCAGGTAGAAGATGCGGGCCCGGTTCACCTGGCCGCGCTTGTTCACTTCGATGCCGTCGATGAAGGGAGAGGCGATCGGGAAAATGCGCTCGACACCTACGTTGCCGCTCATCTTGCGCACGGTGAACGTGGCGGTGCTGCCGCTGCCCTTGCGCTGGATCACTACGCCCTGGAACTGCTGGATACGCTCCTTGTTGCCCTCCACGATCTTGTAGCTGATGGTGATGGTATCGCCGGCTTTGAAGTCAGGATACTGCTTCACGGGGGCCCACTCTTTCTCGAGTTGTTTGATCTTGTCCATGGCAATCAGCTAGTTAGGCGGGAGGGGTCCCGCAATTGGGGCCGCAATGTTAGGGAAAAGTCCGCTTGGCTGGAAGGATGAGGTGGAAAGGAGACGGTGACGACGTGCAAAATGACAGGTTCCCAGTGTGGTTGGCCAAGCAAACATGGAGTATGCTCGGTGGGAGGCAGGATCTCCGCGTTGGACGTGACAATCCGGTGATTTCCGGCGCCAATGCCCGCAGCTCTCTTAACATTTGCTGAGCACAAAATGCTTGCTTGGCCAGCCAAGTATAGCCGTATACCTTCACTCACCACCAACCCCGCTCATTCCCGGTCGTCGTTCTTGCGTTCTCCGCAAACTCTGTTCATGCCTCCACGCATGGATCTTCGCTTCATGACCGCTGAGCAGTACATCGGGCACACCCCATCCATTGTATTCCGCAGGTCGTGTGTACACGGGCGGCGCAACAAGTCCATCCTGGAAACTGTCCGATAGTGCGGAAGTCTCGTCGCCCAGGACACCGGGCAGCAGACGGATCACGGCATCGCTGAGTATGGCCGCCGGTATCTCCCCACCGCTCAGCACATAGTTGCCGATCGACACCTCCCGGGTGATCAAGTGTTCGCGCACACGCTCATCCACACCCTTGTAGTGGCCACAAAGGATGATCAGGTTCTTCAGCGTGCTCAGGCGGTTGGCCAGGGGTTGGTCGAGCAATTCGCCGTCCGGGCTCATGTAGATCACATCGTCATAGTGGCGTTCAGCCTTCAGTCCTGCGATGCAACGGTGGATGGGCTCGATGGTCATCACCATGCCGGCGCCTCCACCGAACGGGTAATCGTCCAACCGCCGGTGCTTGTCCGTGCTGTGCTCGCGCAGGTCATGCACCTTGATCTCGACCAGGCCTTTCTTCTGCGCCCGCTCCAGAATGCTCTCATTGAACCAACTGTCCAACAGGCGGGGAACAGCGCTCAGGATATCGATCCGCATGGTGGCAAAGGTGGGGGAGGCGCCCGTTCCTTCAGGGAGAACGAACAATGGGCAATTGACAATCGGAGCGTCGCGTGCGACCGGCAAGGGACGCGTCTCCTACCTTCGGCATCGTTCTTGAAATGCACGCACCAAACCACCGCACCATGCTGCGTTCGTTGACGCTCGCCGCCCTCGGCACCTTGTTCCTTTCCGCTCAAGCGCAAAAGCAGCCCTACGAGGACCTGCTCGTGAAATACGTGGATGAGAAGTACGAGGATTGCCTCGCCAAGGCGCTTTCCTATACCGAAAAGGAGGACACGAAGAAGGACCCGCTGCCGTATCTGTACATGAGCATGAGCCTGTACGAGATGAGCAAGATCGACAAGTACCGTGCGATGGAGGAGTACAAGAAGAGCGACCGCGACGCGGTGAAGTACGCCGAGAAGTACCGCAAGAAGGACAAGAACAAGGAGTTCTTCGACAATTATGCGGACTTCTGGAGCGAACTCAACACCATGGCCCAGGACGCAGGGCTCACCTCCTATGAGGACGGCCAGTTCAGCAAAGCCAAACAATGGTTCGACGGCATGGTGGGCTATTATCCGGAAAATCCTGGCGCGCACCTGATGCTTGGTCTGAGCCTGCTGAAGAGCAACATGCTGAAGGAGGGCGAAGCGGAGATCGCCAAGTACCAGCCCGCTGTGGATGGGGCCGGAGGCATAGGGATGTTGCCGGATGACCAGAAGAAACTGATGAGGAACGGGCTGATCAACTACGCTGCCTATCTGGACAGCAAGGGCAACCGCTCCAAGGCGAAGGAAGTACTCGAGCCCGCCAAGGAGTTCTTCACCGAGGACGCTGAGTTCAAGGGGGCCTACGAGAGCTATTGATCGATACACGTCGGCGCGTTGAAGGCGGACCCTAGGTCCGCCTTCAACTTTTCACCGCTTGCGGTTTCCGCATCATGACCATGACGATCGCCGGCAGCAACAGCAGTTCAGCCAGGAAGGCGAAGGCCAGGGTGCAGGTGATCAATACACCCATGTAGAAGATGCTGGCGAAATCCGAGAAGATCAGCGTGACGAATCCGGACAGCAGCATGAGACTCGTGACCGTGACGGCCTTTCCTGTACGGAGATACGTCCGCTTCAGCGCATAGGCAGGGGAACGTCCAGCGCGCAGGTGCTGGCGTAGCGCTGCGAGCATGTGGATCGTGTCGTCCTCTGCGATGCCGAATGAAATGCTGAAGATGATGGCCGTGCTCACCTTCAGGTCGATGCTGCAGAAGCCCATCACCCCGGCGATGAACAGCAGGGGCACCATGTTCGGCAGCAAGGCCACGATCACCATGCGCCGGTCGCGGAAGAACCACAACATGATCAGCGCGGTGAGCAGGATGGCCAGCCCCATTCCGAAAAGCAACTGCGTGCTCAGCGTCGCGTTGTTCCGGTCGATCAGGTAGGCCATGCCGGTCTGCCTGAAGAGCTGTCGCCCGTCGGTATTCTTCGCGATGAACGAGTCGAGCTCGGCGTTCTTGCCCTTGTGCACGAAGCCGCCTTCGTCCACCTGCCTTCCGCTGAGCCTTGCTGTGCGGCCATCCGCGCTGACGAGCGTGCCGACGAGTTCCTTGCCCAGCAGCTTCGCGCGCTTGGCCAGTCGTGCGCATTCGACGCTGTCCTCCGGTAGGCGGTAGAACGAGCGGTCGCCTCCATTGAAGGCCTTGTTCAAGGAGTACATGATCGTCACCGGGGACATGATGGCATCCACCTGGTAAACGGTATCGAGGTGGCTCTGCACCCGCTCGATCTGCTGCAACGTGCGCAGGTCCCAGATGCTGGCGCCGCTCTCCGTCATGGCGATCTCCATCTCAAAGGGCCGGACGCCGCCGAACTCGTGCTCGAACCAGAGGAATCCCTGCTTCATCGGGTCGTTCTCCGGTAGGTCCTCCAGTAGGAAGTTGTTCACCTTGATCCGATAGGCGCCTGTTGTCCCCAGCACCGCCACGGCCGCGAAAGCCAGCAGTATCCGCCGTCTGTTCCGGACGGTCCACTGGAAGAGCCTCGGCAGGCGGCGATCCCAAGGGGAACCTTCGGCCTGTCGGGGCAGGAGTTTCGCCGGATCCGTGAGCACGAGCAGTGCGGGGAGCATCGCGAAAGCCAGGAAGAAAGCCAGCACCACGCCGATGGCCGTGAACACCCCGAACTCCTGCAAGGGAGGAATACTGGCCGTGCCGAGCGTGGCGAACCCGATGCCGCTGGTGACGGCCGTGAGGAAAGTCGGCAATCCTGCTTCGTGATAGGTGATCGCGATGGCGCGGATGCGCGGAACCCCGTTCCGGATCTCCTCGATGTAGCATTCGAGCAGGTGCACCACATCGCTCATCCCCACCACGAACAGGATGGTGGGCAAGAGCATCGTGAGGATACCGAGCGGCTTGCCGAGCGCCGTCATGAAGCCCACCTGCCAGAGGATGGCCAGGCCTACGACCAGGATCGGGATCAACACCCCCAGCATACTGCGGAATCCTAACCACAGGAACACCGCGAGCAGGACGATGGAAGCGATCAGGAAGAATACCGTCTCCTTGATCATCGTAACGATGTAGTGGTCCTGCCCGACGATGCGGCCCGCCAGATGCGCATCCGGGAACCCGCTCTCTTCAAGGACATGCAGGACCCGATCCAGCAGCCGGTCGCATTTCTCCTTGGAGAGTCCCGGTTCCGCGGTGAGGATCACCAACATGGACTTCGCGTCATCGGTGAAGAAAAGATCCTTCACGCGCGGATCGGCCCAGATGCGGGCTGAATCGATCACTGGCAAGGAGTCATTGTCGAAACGCAGATAGGGTGTTTCGAAGATCCCCAACGGAGTGACCACCGGTTCGCTCATCCGGGTGGGAGAGAGCACCCGCAGCACGAGCGGCAGGCGCTCAAGTCGCGCAGCGAGCGAATCGACGCGTTCCAGGAAGGCATGATCGAATACGCTCCGTCCTTCGGCGGACTCCAGACCGAACATGAGGAAGTCGTTGTCGTGACCGAAGCGTTCGCGGAAAAGAAGATAGTGGTCGAGCTCGGGGTCGTTGTTCGGGAAGAACTTCTCGAAGTCGTAATCCACCTTGACATCACGCAAGGAGAACAGCGCCGCGAGGGTGATCGCTCCGATCAACAGCAGGGCCAGGCGTGCGTTGCGCCGGGTGAGGTGGCGCTCCAGGGGCAGCGGTACGTTCTCCATCAACAGCGCATGGTCGATCCTGCGCGGCGAAGTTGGTCAGTGCCGCGGAAAGGCCCGGGTACTTTCGTCGCGTGCATAGAACGCCGGGGACACGTCTCTTGTTTTTGCTGCTGGCCATCGGGCTTTCGGTCCCGCTCATGGCCGGGCGGCTGGAGAAGGCCTTCGAGGCGTTGGGCATGCACGACTACTTCAAGGCCCGCGAGCTTTTCCGCAGGGAGGTGAAGAAGAACCCGGCGGCGGCCTGGTACGGATTGAGCGTGATCACCGGCCGCACGGACAACCCGTTCCACCAGTTGGACAGCAGTTTCGCGTTCATACAGCGGGCGGATGCGGCGTACGCATCGCTGTCCGACAAGAAGCGCGAGGACTATCGTTCATACGGCGTTGATGCCAACGCGATCCTGGAGCAAAGGGAGCGGATCTATGCCATGGCGTGGGAGCGCGCGCGGGTACTGAACACGATCGAAGGCTACCAATTGTTCATGGAACGGTACGTGAGCAGTTCGCATGTTCCGGAGGCCGCAGCGGCCAGGGATGCGCTCGCTTTCCACGAGGCACGGGAACTGAACACGGCAGAGGGCTATAGGCTCTTTCTGAGCGCGCATCCAGGGGCCAGGGAAACATACGAGGCCCGCAGCCGCATGCAGGAGGCCGTCTTCCGCGAGGCCGCTCCGAACGGAACGTTGACCGAGTACGAGCGCTTCATCTCTGAACACCCCGAAAGCCCCTATGTAGCGAACGCGGAGGCGGAGATCTACCGTGCGAGCACGACCGGTGGAACGCCCGAGGAACTCATGGCATTCATCCGTCGCTATCCCGGATCGCCCCATGTCGCAGAAGCGTGGCGCAGCATCTACGAGGCGCGGACAAAGGATCTCAGCATCGGGAGCATGATGCGTTTTTTGAAGGAGTACCCCGATTATCCGTTCGTTGAGGAGCTCACGGAGGTGTTCCAGACCGCGAGCCTGCTGCTATACCCTTTCAGGCAGAACGGGAAGTGGGGTTACATCGATGCGAAGGGGACAGAGCGCATCAAAGCCCTCTATGAATTCGCGGACCCTTTTGACGGTGGACAGGCACAGGTCGGCCGCGATGGCCTCGCAGGCACGGTGAACAAGATGGGCAAGGAGGTGATCGGTATCACCTACGATGATGTGCTTGGATACAGCGAAGGGTTCGCGACCGTCGAGCGCGGTGATCGTGCGGGTGTCGTGGATCGTTCGGGCAAGCTGGTGGTCGGGCTGGAATACGACGAGGTCGGCGAGTTCAGCTCAGGATTGGCTTATGCCGAGAAGGACGGGAAGTTCGGCTATCTCGACACCAAGGGCGCGGTCGCGATACCCTTCATCCATGATGGGGCGAACACGTTCCACAATGGCGTCGCCGTGGTGCAACAAGGGGAACTGTTCGGTGTGATCGATACGAAAGGAGAGCTGGTCGTGCCTTTCCAGTATGAGTGGGTGGAGGGCTTCACCAGTGCGGTGTCGCGCGTGCGGAAAGGCGGGAAGACAGGTGTCATCAGCCCGTTCGGCGACGTGCTTCTGTCCGTGGAGCACGAGAGCGTCGGAGCATTCAGCGAAGGGCTGGCGGTGGTAACGGATGGGGGGAAGTGCGGTTATGTGGATGCCACCGGGCGCTTTGTCGTACCGCAGCAATACGGGCAGCAGCAGGATGCCCCACCGGCCTGGAGCGACTTCCACAACGGAGTCGCGCGCGTGATGAGCGCAGGCAAGGCAGGGCTGGTCGACAGGTCCGGGGTGCAGGTGATGTCACCCAGGTTCGTTGATATCGGGCTCTTCGAGTGCGGAGTGGTCCCGGTGAAGAAGAAGAACAAATGGGGATACGCCGACCGCGCGGGCGCTATTCTCGCCGAGCCCACCCATGACGGAGCTTGGGAAATGCACGAGGGATACGGACGTGTGCGCGATGCCCAGTTGTACGGCCTGGTGGACAGTACTGGAAAGATCGTACTGCCGGTGAAGTACGCTGCACTCTCCGATGTACGGGGCGGTCACTTGATCGCTTCCGACCCCGGACCGGGTGGCGTTGGCCGGAAAGGCGTGATCGATGTGCGTGGAAAGATCCTGATCCCTTTCGCATACGACCGCATCGAGTACGTTGATGGGTCCACGGTTCTTGTAGGGCGGGGTACAGGCGAACGCATCACGGATATGCGCATGGCGTACATGCGCATCGCTGAGGGGGAATACATCTGGAAGGAGGACGGCTTCGAAGCCGTCCGTTGAGACTATCGGAGCAAGGTCACGCTGCCGGTCATGCGTTCCTGTTTCACGCCGTGATCGGTGAGGGACTTGTAGATCAGCACCCAGACATAAACACCGTCCTGCACCGGCGTGCCGTTCAGCTGACCATCCCAGGGCTCACCCGGCTCATCGCTATTGAAGATGGCCTCGCCCCACCGATCGAAGATCAGGAAGGAGTAGGAGCGTAAGTTGCCGCTGGTAACCGGTGCGAAGAGTTCATTGATCCCGTCGCCGTTGGGGGTGAACCCGTTCGGCACGTAGATGAAGGGTGCGCAATTGCCCTCGCCGATCACGATGGTGTCACTCGCGTTGATGCACGGTCCGCTCAGCACGACGTGGTAAACACCGGGCGCTGTCACCTGGATGCGCGCATCATCATCACCCGTATTCCAAGCGTAGTTGGCCAGCTGCACGGTCGCGTCGAGCATGAGCTCGTCGCCCAGGCATATGGTAGCATCCGGTCCCAGATCGATGTCATCCACGACCGGAAGGAAGGTCACATGCACCACATCGGTGGATACACAGCCATCGAGCATGAGCGTCACCGCGATGTCGCCGGTCGCGGTCGATAGGATCGAATCATTCTCACTTCCCGTGCTCCACACCACGCTGGCGGCCCCGGGCTGAACGGCCAAGGTCAGGCTGTCGCCTTCGCACAGCGTGCGGTCCGGCCCCAGATCCGGTTGGGACAGGGGGACATAGGACACGAGGATCTGATCCGTCGTTTCGCAGCCGTTGGCGTTCGCGGTGACCGTGTAGGTGCCACCTGACGTGACGACGTAGTTCGTGCCTGTGCTTTGGTCCGGCCAGATCAGTTCCACGCCGGGAAGATCCAGCGTGAGCGTGACCTGTTCCCCGGGGCAAAGGACCGTATCAGGCCCTAGGTCGACGAGGGATCCGTCGAAGTAGGAGACCTGCACGGCATCCTGCACGCTGCAGGTCGCAATGCTCACTGTTGCGGAATAAGAGCCCGCCTGGTCGACCAGGAATCCGCTCGCCGTGGACCCGTCCTGCCAGAGATAGGAGGCGCCGGGTTGCGCCGCATCGATCATCCAGACCGAGCCGTTGCAGAGCGTCGTATCATGGGGCAGCTCGAAGACCGGCGTGGGCAACGCGGCTACATGTATGGCATCCGAACTGGAACAACCGTTCACGGTCACCTGGACGTTCCAATCGCCGGCGCCAACGGTCAGCGTCGGTTGCTCGGAATCATCGCTCCAGTGGTAGGTGGCCGATGGTGTGGTCGCATCCAGGACCAGCATGCTCTGATCGCAGAGGCCTGTATCCGGCCCGAGGTCAACGACCGGCAGCGGAATGATCGCGAGGTCGAACGTATCCGCCGTCATGCAGCCAGTGAGGGTGATGCGTGCCCAATGCTCACCGGCCTCATCGATCGTACGCGTGGGTTCGGTGGTCCCGTCTTCCCACAGGTAGGCGGCTCCCGGGACGGTGATATCGAAGGCCACCGAATTGCCATCGCACACGGCAGCATCGCCGCCGAGGTCAAGGTCCGGAAGCGGTACCTCGCTCACGGTAATGGAGTCGCTCACCGCACATCCGCTCACCGTGATCGTCGCCCAATAGATATCGGGTTCGTCGACAGTGATCGTGGGAGCCACCACGTTCGTGCTCCACACCGTGGTCCCCCCGGGAAGAGAGGCGTGCAGGCTGAAGGTCGCGCCCGGACAGAGCGTGGTGTCGTTGCCGATGTTCAGTGCCAATGCACCTACATAGGCGATGTCGATGTCGTCGCTCGTGGTGCAACCGTTGAGGTCCACGGTCACGCTGTAAAGCGCAGGGGAGGAGACATCGATCGAGGAGGCGGTGCTTCCTGTTGACCACGAGTAGCTGGCGCCGGGATTGAAGGCGTCGAGCGGTATCGTGGCCTGATCGCATAGCGTGGTGTCGTTCCCCAGATCCACAACGGGCGAGGGTAGCACAGCCACATCGATCTGATCGGTGACCGAGCAGCCGCTTTGGAAGACCTCCACTCCGACTGTTCCCGCTTCGGTCACATTGATGGTCGCGGTGGTCGCGCCGGTGCTCCACAGGTAAGTGCTGCCGGGTAAGGTGGCATCCAGTGTCAGGACTGCTCCATCGCAAATGGTCGCATCCAGGCCGAGATCCACGCTTTGCAGGTCCACGTTCGACAGCGTGATCTGGTCAGCGCTGCTGCATCCGTTCGCCGTAACGGTCACGCTGTAAACTCCTGGCTGATCGGTCGTGAACGTCGCTGCCGTCGAGTTGTCTTGCCACATGTACGTGGCACCTGGTGCGCTGGCGTTGAAGGTCACCTCCTCACCGGGACAAACGGCCAGATCCTCTCCCAGATCGAATGCCGGTGCGGCGTTGACGGTCACGGTGACCGCATCGCTGACCGTGCACGAGCCGAGCGAGACTTCCACATCGTACGTGCCTGTGTTGATCACGGCGAACGTCGCATTGGTCGAGCCGTCCTGCCACAAGTACGTGGCGCCGGGAGCGGTCGCATCAAGCTGCAGGGGATCACCCTGGCAGATCGCTACGTCGGCACCGAGGTCCATGGTCGGCACCGGGTTGAACGTGACCGTGATGGCGTCGTTGGTCGTGCAGCCGTTCACCGTCACATCAACATCGTAGATCCCGTCTGTCGTCACGGCGAATGTTGGCGCGCTGCTATTGTCGGGCCAGTTGTACGTCGCACCTGCGGTGGTGGCGTTCAGCACGAGCTGGTCGCCATCACAAAGAGCCATGTCCGGGCCGAGGTCCACGTCCGGGCTTGGGTTCACCGTTACATCAATGGCATCCGTCGCAGAACATGATCCCAGCGAGACGCCCACACTGTAAGTCCCTGTAACGGTCACGTCGAGCGTGGCGTTGGTGGAACCGTCTTGCCACAGATACGAGGCACCTGGTGAAGTGGCATCGAGTTGGAGCGGGTCACCTTCGCAAATGGTGGCATCAAGCCCCAGATCCACCGTCGGCATCGGGTTGAATGCGACGTTGATGGCGTCGTTGGTGGTGCAACCGTTCACGGTGACGTCCACGTCGTAGGTGCCCGTTGTCGTAGCGATGAATGTCGGAGCGGAACTATTGTCCTGCCACGAGTAAGTCGCGCCGGGTGTGGTCGCGTTCAGCACGAGCTGGTCGCCGTCGCAAAGGGCCGCGTCTGCCCCCAGGTTCACCATGGGGTTCTGATGCACCGTCACATCGATGGCATCACTCGCTGAACAGCTGCCTAGATAGACCGTGACACTGTATGTGCCGGTGGTATTCACATCGAACGTCGCGTTGGTGCTACCGTTCTGCCAGATGTAGGTGGCGCCCGCGACGGTCGCGTCCAATTGCACAGGTGTGCCCTGACAGACCGTGATGTCCGCACCGAGGTCCACGGCCGGCATCGGATAGACGGTAACCTGGATGGCGTCATTGGATGTGCACCCGTTCACGGTCACATCCACATCGTAAACGCCGGTGGCATCAGCGGTGAACGTGGGACCTGTGCTGTTGTCCTGCCACAGGTACGCGGCGCCAGGCATCGTCGCATCGATGACTAGTTGATCACCCGCACAGAGCGACGCGTCCGCACCCAGATTCACGATCGGAACGGGGTTCACGGTGACATCGATCTGATCGCTCACAGAACATGAACCCAACGAAACGTCCACGCTGTAGCTACCTGAAACAACTACATCGAACGTCGCGCTAGTGGAACCGTCCTGCCAGAGATAGGAGGCGCCTGGTGAGCTCGCATCCAGCTGGAACGGATCGCCTTCGCATATGGTGGCATCAAGACCGAGATCCACCGTCGGCATCGGGTTGAAGGTGACATTGACCGCATCATTCGTGGTGCAACCGTTCACGGTGACGTCCACATCGTAGGTGCCCGTTGTGGTAGCGGTGAATGTCGGCGCGGAACCATTGTCCTGCCAGCTGTACGTAGCGCCCGCAGTGGTGGCGTTGAGGATGATCTGGTCTCCATCGCATAGCGCCGCATCGGCCCCGAGGTCAACGATCGGGTTGGGATTCACGGTTACGTTGACGGCATCACTCGCCGAACATGTGCCGAGCGTGACGTCCACATCGTACGTGCCCGTGACGGTGACATCGAAGGTGGCGTTGGTGGAGCCGTCCTGCCAGATGTAGGAAGCTCCCGCAACGGTCGCGTCGAGTTGGAGAGGGTCGCCCTCGCAGATCGTCGCATCCACTCCGAGATCGACGACAGGCATCGGGTTGAAGGTGACGTTGACGGTGTCGTTGGTGGTGCAACCGTTCACCGTGACGTCCACCTCGTAGGTGCCCGTTGCCGTGGCCGTGAATGTCGGCGCGGAGCTATTGTCCTGCCAACTGTAGGTGGCACCGGCGGTGGTAGCGTTCAAGATGATCTGGTCCCCATCGCATAGTGTCACGTCAGCGCCAAGGTCAACGGTCGGGTTGGGGTTCACGATGACGTTGATCGCATCACTCGACGAGCACGTGCCGAGCGTGACGTCCACCTCGTAGGTACCGGTGGTGGTCACATCGAACGTCGCACTCGTGGAACCGTCCTGCCAGATATACATAGCCCCGTCAACGCTGGCATCGAGTTGAAGCGGGTCACCGTCGCAGATGGTGGCATCAAGACCGAGATCCACAGACGGCATCGGATTGAAGATGACGTTGATCGCATCATTTGTGGTGCAACCGTTCACGGTGACGTCCACATCGTAGGTGCCCGTTGTGGTAGCGGTGAATGTCGGCGCGGAACCATTGTCCTGCCAGCTGTACGTAGCGCCCGCAGTGGTGGCGTTGAGGATGATCTGGTCTCCATCGCATAGCGCCGCATCGGCCCCGAGGTCAACGATCGGGTTGGGATTCACGGTTACGTTGACGGCATCACTCGCCGAACATGTGCCGAGCGTGACGTCCACATCGTACGTGCCCGTGACGGTGACATCGAAGGTGGCGTTGGTGGAGCCGTCCTGCCAGATGTAGGAAGCTCCCGCAACGGTCGCATCGAGCTGGAGCGGATCACCTTCGCAGATGGTGGCATCAAGACCGAGATCCACCGACGGAACCGGGTTGAAGGTGACGTTGATGGCGTCGTTGGTCGTGCAGCCGTTCACCGTGACGTCCACGTCGTAGGTGCCCGTTGTAGTAGCTGTGAATGTCGGTGCGGAGCTGTTGTCCTGCCAGCTGTAGGTGGCGCCGGCTGTTGTGGCGTTCAGGATGATCTGATCGCCGTCACAAAGCGCCACATCGGCACCGAGGTCAACGGTCGGGTTGGGATTCACGGTGACGTTCATCGCGTCGCCCTCGGAACAACCGTTCACGGTGACATCGACACTATACGTGCCTGTGGTCGTGGCGATGAACGTCGCGTTGGTGGAGCCGTCCTGCCAGACATAGCTGCCACCAGGCAAGTTCGCGTTGAGTAAGACCTGGGCGCCTTCGCAGATGGTCTGGTCGGCCCCCAGGTTCACCACCGGGAGCGGGTTGTAAGTGACGGTGATGGCATCATTGGTGGTGCATCCGCCCACGGTCACATCCACATCATAGACCCCCGGCGCCATCACATTGAAAGTGGCCGCAGTGCTGTTGTTCTGCCAGCTATAGGAACCACCGGGTTGCGCGGCGTTCAACACGAGTTGCTGACCAATGCACAGTGTCGCATCCGGTCCAAGATCCACAACGGGATATGGATTGTAGGTCACGGCGATCGCGTCCGAATTGCTACAGCCGTTCGCGGTCACCGTCACGCTGTAGTTGCCGGCGGTCGAAACGTTGTAGGTCGAGGTTGTGGCTCCATCCTGCCAGAGGTACGTCCCCCCAGGAACCGCGGCATTGAGCGGTAGCGGTGTACCGACGCACAGCGTTTGGTCGGGGCCGAGGTTCACCACGGGCAGTGCCGTAACGTTCACCTGCACATAGTCCCGCAGGCGTATCGTTCCGCTGACGCTGATGTCGTCCAAGCCGAAGTCATTTCCGACCCCATCACCGCTCATCACCTGCAGGCAGCAATTGGCGCTGGTCTGCCCGGCTCCCGAGATCCAAACTTGATTGAAGGTCTGCCACCCCGAAGAGAACGCGGGAAGGTTGACCTCTGGTCCTACGGCAACACCGTCCACATACCATTGTAGGCGGGCGGGTGTGGCGTTCGACAAGGTGCGTGCACGGTAGCTCAGGTTGTAGGTCTGACCGGGGCATACCGTGATGCTCTGGCACCAGACATTGTGGAAGTTCAGGACGCCATAAGACCCCCAACCGGCGTTCACCATCATGAACAGTCCGGTACCCGTTCCGCTGAACTGTGCGTGGTGCGGCGTGGAAACATTGTCCACGTAGTAGGTACCCTCTCCGTTCAGGTTCGAATTGTAGGTCCAGTCCGAACTGAACCCGGTGTTGCCAGCGCTGAAATTCCCGTTTGCCACCAGGTTCCCGCTGTTGTAGGAAACCTCGCCCCAGTAGTTACCGGCTGTACTGACCGTGATGTTCTGAGTTGTGGCTCCGGTGCTCCACAGGTATCCAGCGTATCCAGCCGGAGCTTGCAGTTGGACGTTCTGCCCTTGGCAGATCGTGTGGTCCGGCCCCAGGTCGATCGAGCAGGTCGGTTGCGCCGAACCCTGAGCGGCCCAAAGCAGGCCGATGCCGAAGAGGGTCGCGGTGTTTATCCGGGAGCTGTCCAAAGCGGGCGGTTCAGCGCTGAAGGTCAAATTTCGGACCGACCGGGCATATGCTACAAGACCGCTGCCACCTTGCTGTTCACAAGGCGATGTAAACCCGGTTGTTCTCCTCATAGCGCTGCTCCAGCACCTGTGCAAAGAGTAGACGCAGTTCGTCCCGAAGACGTGCGCTGCGAAGGGCCGACTTTTCGTCATGCACTACGGTATTCACCAGAACCGGGCAGCCAGGTGACGCCAGGCGTCGGAGCGCGCTGAGAAAAGGACGGTCCTCAACCCCGGAGACAAAGTCCAGGTCATGGAAAAGATCGACCACGATCAGGTCGAATGTGCCCGGATGCTGGGCCACGAAGCCGAAAGCATCGGACCGGACCAGGTCCAAATGGCCGCTGCCCCTCAGGGGGAAGTGGTTCCTCGCCAGTTCCAGTATCTGTTCATCGTCGTCCACACCGACGATCGCCGTGCGTGATCCTACCTCCGATCGCAGGATATGCGCCACGCTTCCGGCTCCGAAGCCCAGCACCAGGGTCTTGTGGGGTTGGCGCTGCCGTATGCCTGCGTCCCGGAAGGCCGCCCGCCACACGCGATGCAGGCTCCCGAAGCTCTGGTTCGCGTTGGCACTGTTCACCACTAGCCGGCCGTACTCCCATGTCAATTCCAAGGTCCCGTGCGCACCGGCCGTACATAGGACCCGCATGGGCCATACGTAGCTCAGGAACCGCGCGAGACCCATGTGCATGTCGTCAAAGATCGTCCACGGGCATCGGTCTACTTTCGCGGCCCTTTTCCGTCAGATATCCGCACGCCTTGTTGAAGCCCTGTGGCTTCAGGCCTGCACTGTTCCGCGAATAAGCGTGCTCTCGCTCACCGCCATCACCCGCTATAAGTTCGGCAAGCTGCTGAAGTACGGGCTGGTAACGCTGGGCGTGGCGCTGGTGCTCACCCTGTTCAGCGGTGACAACGTCTGGCGGTTCCTGGGCGCATGGTTCCTGCTCGGCATCTGGACGGGCGTGCTGGAGGAATTCCTGTTCGGGCGCCGCTTCCGCGCACTGGCCATCCCGCTCCAGTTCTTGGGCAAGGTGCTCGCGGTGAACGTACTCACCTTGGTGTTCATCGTCATCGCGTTCGCATTCGGTCGGGAAGAGCAATTGCCCCTTGCGCAGAACGAACCGTTCAGTCCGCAGGAGATGCTGTTGATGCCGCAACTCTACAGGCTCGTGTTGCGCGTGGTGGTGGTCACTTCCATCGCCATTCTGGTCGTGCAGGTGGAGGAGTTGATGGGCCGGCGGCTGTTCCTGGGCTTCCTGCTTGGCCGATACGAGCGACCGGTGGCCGAGGAGCGCATCATGCTGAGCATCGACCTCGTAGGCAGTACCGCCTTGAACGAAAAGCTTGGTGATCTGCTCTACTTCCGGTTCCTGAACATGACGCACTCGTTGATGACCGATGCCGTGCTGCGCAACGAGGCGGAGATCCACAAGTACATCGGGGACGAGATCATCTTCACCTGGCCCATGCGCAAAGGCATCAGCCATTTGAACTGTCTGGACCTCTATTTCGACATCATGGCGCGCATCCACGCGAACGAAGAGGAGTTGATGCGTGAATTCGGCACCGTGCCGAGGTTCCGTGGCGCGGTGCACGGCGGTCGCGTGATCACCGCGCAGACCGGCCACATCAAGCGCACCATCGATTTCAGCGGGGACGTGATGAACACGATGAGCCGCATGCTCGGGCTGTGCAAGGACCTGAAGGCGGACCTGCTGGTGAGCGCCGAACTGCTCGCGCGGCTGCCCCTGGCCAAGGAGCGCTTCCTGTTCGGCGAGGAGCAGGTGATACCTGTGAAAGGCAAGAAGCGTGAAGTGCGAACGCATGTGGTGAGGCGGGAGCGCCTCGCGTAGAACAGTCCGAACGACCTTGCTTTTCCACCCCTCTACTTTTGGGCGCATGTCAGGGATGAGATGGTGCTTCTGGCCTTTCGCGATGGCCGTCAACGCTTGCGTGGCGCAGGTCGCCGTCCATTACACGACGCGGTCCGGTCAATTCGGTGTGTTCCGCGAAGGCCGCTTCGAGGATCTGGAGCACGAGAGGCCACAGGCTGTTTTTCCGAACGGTCCACGTCTGGCCTATCTCACCGCCTACGGCGAACTGCGGGGCTGGGACGACGGCCATCTGCTCAGCTACCAGCGTGGTGAGCGGGTGGACGTGAAGACCTCTCGTGGCATGATGGCGTGGAAGCAGGGTGAGCGCTTGTTGCTTGCCGGGGTTTCGGGGCCGAAAACCCTTTGCAGCGATGCCGGAGAATTCTCGGTGCAGGATAGTCTGGTCGCCTTCCATGACGAGATCAACAGGACCCTCGCCGTCTATTGGCGCGGACAGACGATCCCCGTGGCCGATGTGCTCATGGCGACCGAGGCACCGCAGTGGCAGGCGGGGAACAATACGCTCACGTTCTATCACCGGGATTCGCGGCAAGTGCTCTTGTTCTATCGCGGGGGAACGGAGATCCTGTGCGGGAATGCCGACTATGCCCGGGTAAGCTGCGGTGGCGATGTGGTCGCGTACATGGACGACAGCGATGACACTTTCCGGGTGTTCGATCACGGCGAGCGCATCGATCTGGAACCGTTCGCACCGGTGGACTTCCGGGCGGGCCAGGGGTTGGTCGGATACACCAGTGCCACCGCCGCGCTGCGATGCTACGCGGACCACAAAGTGTATTCGCTTTCAGAGTCGATGCCGACCGCATACTACGTGCAGGACAGCATGATCACCTGGGTGGAGAATGGTCAATGGAAGACCTTGAACGCAGGCAGGGTGGAGGTGCTCGAACGTTTCGTTCCGGAGAACTGGCAGGTGAGCGGGGCCACCATCGTGTACCAGGATCTGAACCGCGAACTGCGCATGTACCATCGCGGGAAGCGGATCGTGCTCTCGAAGGAGGCCGGAGTGAGGAACTTCCAGTTGCAAGGCGATGTGGTCGTTTGGGAAAGCAACAGCGGTGTCGTGAAAGTGTGGTGGGAGGGCAAGGTGTACGAGCGGTACTGAGCGGTCCGGGTGCCCGCTGGTTCTCCGATCAACCCTTAGGCTCCAGCGTGTACAGGGCCATGGTCTTGCGTTTGCCCTTCAATGGTACTTCGCCCACTGAGCGTACATCCCAACGGTCTGATGAAAGCAATAGCACATCCAGCAGGTCCTTGCTCATCAGGTTGTCCACGCCGTGCTCGTTGCACGCGGCCTGGATATGCGCTGCGGTGTTCACGGCATCGCCGCTGAAGATGGTCTGCTTCTTCACCAGGCCGATCTCCCCGGTGGTCACCTGCCCATAGTGGAAGCCCGCTTTGAACACCGGAGCGAAGCCGTAGTGTTTGCGGTAGTGCTCGGCGCGTCGGGACAGCTTTTCGCGGATGGCGAAAAAGCACTTCACGCAGCGTTGCCCCTTCACCCCCCGGTGCAGTTGCCAACTCACGCTGATCTCATCGCCGACGTACTGGTAGATGTCGCCTTCGCTGTAGATCACCGGATCGGTGATGTCCGCGTAAACCTCGTTCAGCAACTGGAAGTACCGGGTATCCCCGATCTCCTCAGCGATGGTAGTGCTGGAGCGCATGTCGAGGAACATGAAGATCCGTAGTTCCTGCTTGGGCTTGAAGTAGCGGCCCAGGAGAAAGCTCTGCGCGCCACTCCCGAACTGATCGTTCAGTCGCACAAGGAGCATGGTAGCCGCCATCAGCAGCGTCCATTGGAGGAATTGCCCGAGGAACCACCAGCTGAACACGCGCGCGGTGAAGGCGCTGACGAACGGGTCGTAGGTCTCCTTGGTGCGGTACGCCGCCCAACAGAACAGCGCGACGAGGATCAGCCCGGCCATGATCCCGAGCGCAGGCACGTAGGGCAGCTTCCGTAGACGATCACGCAACAGGAAGATGTAGGCGCCGGCACCCACCAGACCCACGCCGAGGAAGCGCCAGAAGTGCGTGTCCAAGGATCGCAGCCGCTCGGGTTCATGGCCATGCGATTCCATGGCGTTGCTTTCCCACAGGGCGATCACGAGCCCGGCCAGCACCCATGTGAGCGTGATGCGCAGCGTGCGGCGCGCACGGCGTTGGATCTTCGAGAGCGATACGGCCATTACTGGGCCGCGAAGCTACCCGGGGGGCCAGTAGCGGATGTTAACCCTCGGTCCGCCGGCCGTTCCGCGGTAATAGCACCAGGTAGTACCACGCCACGCACAACAACCCCGCGATGAAGAAGGGGACCGCCACATGGCGCTTGGTGTCCTCGAACCAGAACTCCCCGATCATCCAGATACCGTTGGCCATGATCCAGCAGACCACGGCGAGACAGTGAAGCAGTTCTCCGACATCCTCGCGGCTTTTCCACGCGATCCAGATGGCCACGGCGATGGTCGGAAAGAACATGGCGACGCCCAACGCTTTCCATCCGAGGATCCAGGAAACGTCCTTCACCAGCCAGAGCACGATGTGGAAATTCTCACTGGCGCGGATCGACCTGAACAGGCTCATGGGCATGATCGTTGCCCTTCAGTGGGCGGAACGGTGCGAAGATGTCCGATTATTGCACCCGGGCACATCAGCATGATCCGTTCCTTGCGATACGAATGAAGATCCGCACATTGTTCTTCCTGTTCTGCGCGCTGTTCCTTTCCGGCGCCGTCGACGCACAGCGGTTCTATGTCAAGCTCAGCGGTAAGGTGACCGCGCATTTCACCGGAGACCCAGTGAAGGGTGTGCTCGTGCGGTTGCTGAAAGCGGGCAAACAGGAGGCGGAGAAGGTCACGCGGTCGGACGGCAGCTATGAGTTCATCCTGGACCGGGGATGGCGGTACGCGGTGTGGTACAGCAAACAGGGAATGGTCACCAAGCACATCAACATCGACACGGAAGAGGTCCCGGCCTATCCGGATGTGCCTTTCTATGAGATGGATGTGCAGATGACGATGGTCGAATGGATCAGCGAGTTCGACTTCGCTGTGTTCGAACAACCCCTCGGGGAGGCTTCCTTCAAGCAGAGCGTCCGCAACATGAGCTGGGACATCGACTACACCGAACGCATGCGGCCGATGCTCGCCAAGGTGATGGACGAGTACGAGAAGACCTACCGCGGTTACTACAAGCGGAAGCGCCCGAAGAAGGACGGAGCGGCACCGTTGAAAGACAGCACCGCCGTGCAGGGGATGCAGGAGTTGCCGGAGCAAGAGGAAAAGTAGGATCTCACCTCTTGGTCGTCACCTCCTCTTCCGATCGGTCGCTCAGGAAGGCGTCCAACAACCGTGCGCATTCCATGGCTTCCTTGACGTCGTGTACGCGCAGGATGGATGCGCCGCGCGCCAGGGCAAGTGTGTTCAGTACGGTCGTCCCGTTCAATGCATCGGCCGACGTTGTTCCCAGTACTTCATTGATCATGCGCTTGCGTGACAGACCCACCAGTAGCGGTGCGCCTAGCGCGGTAAGCCGGGGCAGCTCCCGCAGCAAGGAATAGTTGTGTCTCGTGGTCTTTCCGAATCCGAAGCCGGGATCCAGGATCACGTCGGCGATGCCGGCCGTGTGCGCGGCGCGGAGGCGCTGGCTCAGGAAGAGCGTGACCTCTGTAACGACATCAGAGTACGCCGGGGCCTGTTGCATGGAAGCCGGAACGCCTTGCATGTGCATCGCCACATAGGGTACACCCAACCCCGCGACCGTCGGTAACATGGCATCATCGAGAAGCCCGGCTCCGATGTCGTTCACCATGCGCGCGCCGAAGGCCACGGCTTCCGAAGCGACCGAGGCCCGCCATGTATCCACGCTGATCAGCGCATCGGGGAATTCGCGATGGATCGCTTCGATCACCGGCACCACGCGCCGTCGTTCATCGCGTTCATCTCCCTGGCTGCTTCCCGGACGGGAACTCTGACCTCCGATGTCCAGGATATCCGCGCCCTGGGCCAGCATCCGCTCGGCCAGGTGCAGGGCGTGATCCACCGAGTCGGCCCGGCTCGCGGCATGGAATGAATCCGGCGTTGCGTTGATGATGCCCATCACCAAAGGGAATCGCGGCTCGAAGAGGCGATCACGTAAGCGCCAGGTCATCCGGTCGGTGCGGTCCATTGTGCGCAAGTTGCGAACACCTGAGCAAGTCGCCCCACCGGGAGAGCAGAGTGCTTCGCAACTTGCACCATGATCGCTAGACAACTCCACGGGCGCTGGCTTCACGTGCTGACCATCGGTCTGCTGGGTACGGGAGCGCTGGCCCAGAGCACGGACAGCCTGTGGCGCGCATGGAACGACACGAGCCGGCCTGACTCGTTGCGCTATCAAGCCCTGGGCAAGATGGCTTGGGCCCACATGTTCACCCGCACGGACAGCGCGCTGTCGCTGGCCCTGTTGATGTACGAACGCGCCGGGGAGAAGGAAGACCGCCGGTCGCAGGCGATGGCGCTCACCTACCAAGGTATTGCCTACAACGTGCTCGGCAACCACTTCGCTGCGCATGAGAGCTACACGCAGATGCTGGATCTCTATGGGCAGATCGGCGATCGCCGGGGCATGGCTGGAGCTTACAACAACCTTGGTGCGCTCTACCACGACCAGGGGGATCATCTTGCCGCGATCGGCTGGTACGGCAGGAGCATCGCGATCTTCGAGGAGCTGCGCGATGACAAGGGACGTGCGGCCGCCTATAACAACATCAGCGGCATCTATAGCGAGTTGGGTGACACGGCGCGCGCGTTCGACTATGCGTACAGGTGCCTGGCCCTGCACCAGGTCAAAGGCGACAAGCGTGCGGCGGCGAACACCTTGGGTAACATCGGGCTCATCCATCTGGAGAAAGGGTCACCTGCCGCAGCGCTGCATGTGCTGTTCAAAAGCCTCGAACTGAAGGCGCATACCGGCGATGGTGCCAGCGAGGCGAAAGGGTTCCACGACATCGGAGAGGCCTATCGCCGCATGGGGAAACTGGATAGCGCCTATTTCTGGCTGAACAAGGCCCTCTCCGCTCAGTTGACGTTGAAGGATGAGAGCGGCCAGGCTTCGACCTTTGCTTCCATCGGCTTCGTCGAGCTCGACCGATCAGCTGCGGCAGCGGCGGCAGCCTCCTGCGAGAAGGCGCTGGCTATCGCGCGCGACCTTCACCTGCGTTCCACGGAACGCAACGCGTGTGATTGCCTGTATCGGGCTGCGAAGGCCGAGGGCAATGACCGCGAGGCACTCGGGTATTTCGAACGTTTCACCGCGCTCACTGACAGCCTCCACGCGGAAGAAGTGCGGAAAGGGCTTGAGCGGATCGAGTTCGATCGCGAGGTGATGGCCGACAGTTTGCACCGGGCAGAGGCCAGGGCCCGGGAGGATGCGGCCAGGGCTGGTGGTCGCCGGATGCCGTGGTTCATCGGTGGTGGAGCCGTTGTCGCGCTGGCCGCTGCGTTCGCTGCGCGCAGAAGGCGGAGGTCACGAACAGGGACGACCTGAAACGTGGCACAGGCCAGCGCCTACTTTCGCCGCCGATGGAGCGGACGCTGCTGCAATATGACGAGGTGATCGACGAGTGTGTAGGCCTCTTCACCAAGAAGGCGCGAGATTATGGCACTGCCTGGCGGATCCTTCGGGTGAGTTCGCTCACCGACCAGGTCTTTATCAAGGCGCAACGGATCCGCACGTTGCAGGAGGTCGGGGAGAGCAAGGTGGGTGAAGGCATCCGTCCGGAACTCATCGGCATCGTGAACTACGCAGGCATGGCGCTGGTGCAGTTGAAACTGGGCGTGGTGGATACGCCGGACCTCTCCGCCGAGCAGGCCAGGGATGCGATCATGGCCGAACTGCATGACGTGCGCGAGTTGATGCGCCGAAAGAATCACGACTATGGTGAGGCCTGGCGCAGCATGCGCGTCAGTTCCCTCGTGGACCTGATCCTGATGAAACTGCTTCGCATCAAGAGCATCGAGGACAACCAGGGTCGCACGCTCGTAAGCGAGGGCATCGACGCCAATTGGGCCGACATCGTGAACTACGCCGTCTTCGCGCTGATCCTGATGGAAGAAGAGGCTTGACGCTTTGGTGGTCGGTTGTCCGTTGTCGGTTGTCAGTCGCAACGATAAGAGTCGTCACACACGCGGCCGGTAGCGCCATCTGGCACCTGCATCGCCTTCGCGTAGCCACCTTCGCCCTCGCGCAGGCGCTATGGCGTAGCGAGGTTGCAGGAGCGAGGCGTCAAAGTCGACCACGGCGACGGTGCGCAGCCGGACAACCGACAACCGATAACCAGGATCTACTTCACCGCGAAGGACATGAACATCGCGTCAGCGAGATAGAGCGCATCCTCGTAGCGCGTGGCGACGGCCATATAGGTGAGGATCCATGCCTTGTTTCCCCGCACGGTCAGTTCGCGTTTCAACCGGATGGGCTGGCCCCCGAAGTTGCCCAGCAATTCCATGACGGCGAAATCCTCTCCCGACTCGACACCGATCTTGCGGCCCTCGGTGAATCCGGTGACGTTCTGGGCTTCCATGGCGGCAAGCAGGTCGGCCATTGTCTTGCCGGTAGCGTCCAGGCTGGTCAGGAGCACACGCTCACGGAAAACCGCGTTCGGGTCAGCGGGGGCGAAAAAAGTAGTGATCGCGCTGGTTCCCAATGATCCTTCGTCCGTCCAGTTCGAAGGATAGTTGATCACGCATTCCTTGTTGCTCCATTTCTTCCACCCTGGACTCTCCACGGCCGAAACGGTCGTTTTCACCGTCGCGGTGTACTGGGCGCACAGCAAAGGCGCTACGAGGAGATATTGGTAGAGGTGGAAGGTTCGGAGCATCGGCGTTCGTATTCAGGCGAAAGATCGCGATACGATCCTGATCGCCGTCGCAGGTTGCCAACGGCTTTTCGACAGCGATCAACAAATAGCTGTTGATCGATCCCTGAAAATCGACCACATCGGCCTTGGATCCCCCCGACGGTGCGGCTTATTTCGCCGCCCACGTTCCTGCCGCACTTACCTGCACGAGAACGGAAACCATGCGCGTATCGACGACCCTGGCCACGCTGGCGCTGGCCCTCGGCTTCTTCGGTGAAGCCCAAGCCTACAACCTCCGCATCCACGGAGTGGTCACCGAGTACCTCAGCGGCGAACTGATCACCGATGCATTGGTGCGCGTGTACAAGGACGGCGTGAAGCAACAGGCCGAAGAGACGGGACTGCTGGGTCGTTACGGGTTCACTTTGGACAACAACGCCAAGTACGTTCTGCGTTTCAGCGCGCCGGGCCATCAGACCAAGTGCTTCACCATCGATACGCACGGCCTGGAGTGGGAAGGCGAGAGCAAGACCAAGGAACTCTTCGTCGAGATGACCATGTTCACCAAGCTCTCGGACATGGATCTTTCCTTCTTCGACCTGCCGATGGGCCAGGCCTCCTTTGAACCGGCGACCGGTCTCGTTTCCTGGGATACGGAGTACGACCAGCGCATCCGTACCGAAGTGCAGAGCCTGATGATCGACTACGAGCGGCGCATGACGTCCATGGCCGATGCCACCTCGAGCACTGGTCACAAAGGTGCTCTCCGCCGCGAGCACGGTGGGGCTTCGCGCTGATCCTATCGAGCGTTAATGTTCTGTTGATCGGGATGGTGGTGCTGGAGTCGAGCGCACCGTCCGGATACTTTCGCCGCGCCACGGTGGGCACATGCTCCCACGGGCACATGAGCACATGAAGTACTTCCTCTTCTTCTGCCGCATCCTCGTCGGGGCAACCTTCATTGTCAGTGGCCTGGTAAAGGCCAATGATCCCCTCGGCTTCAGCTACAAACTGGAGGAGTACTTCGCGGAGAGCGCGCTCAACCTGACCTTCCTTGAGCCCGCCGCGCTTTTCCTTGCCATCCTGGCCTGTTTGGGTGAAGTGGTGCTCGGCTTCGCGGTCCTCGTTGGAGGAAGGATGCGCCTGGCCACGGCCTGCATCCTCTGGCTCACCCTGTTCTTCGGATGGCTCACGGCCTACACGGCGACATGCGATCCCCAGGGGAAATACGAGGTCATCGTGAACGGCGTGAAGGAAATGCGCGACGTGACCTGTGTGACCGATTGTGGCTGCTTCGGCGATGCGATGAAGGGTTCGCTCGGCCGGAGCCTCACACCGTGGGAGAGCTTCATCAAAGACGTGATCCTGCTCGTGTTCGTGTTGCCGCTCTTCTTCGTGAGCTGGTTCCGGAAACCCGGCATCGCCTTCAATACTGCTGGCGATGACAAGGTGCTCCTGCCTGGCGGGCTGATCCTTGTGGCGCTTTGGTGCTGGGTCTTCGGCTGGAGCTTCTTCCTCTGGTTCACGATCGCGGGCATCATTGGCTACCTGCTCATCAAGCGATCCATCCAAGGCGTGAAGGCCGAATGGATCACCGCCCTGTGGATCACGATCTTGTCACTGGGGTTCATCTATTACTGCTACGCGCACCTGCCGCTCAAGGATTATCGCGCCTACGCCGTGGGTAAGAGCATCCCCGAGCAGAAGGCGATGGCCAAGCCGCCGAAGAACGAGATCTTCCTGGTGTACAAGGACAAGAACACCGGCGAGGAGAAGGAGTACCCCGGCAACAACTATCCCTGGAACGACTCGGTGTGGGTGGCCACGCACGAGTTCGTGAAGCAACGCGTGAACGTGCTCGACCCCGGCGTGCCCTCGCTGGTGCAGGACTTCCGCCTCACCGACAAGGATGGCGTGGACATCACCGACGACGTGCTCGCCGAACCAACGCCCGTGGTGCTCATCGTGGTGAAAACGATCAGCGAAGCGAGCACCGCTTGCCTGCCGGAGATCAAGGCATTGACCGATGCGGCCTACTCGAACGGCTGGTATGTGTACGGTGCCACAGCTACCGGCCTGGACGACGTGGAGGAATTCCGCCACGAACATCAGCTGGCCTTCGACTTCGTGACCTGCGATGAGATCACGCTGAAGACCATGATCCGCAGCAACCCCGGCGTGGTGCTGTTGAAGGAAGGTCGGATCATGGGCCAGTGGCACTGCAACGACGTACCGACACTGGAGGAAGCGAAGAAGGCGGTGGAGTAGGTTGAATCTACCTGGAAAGGGAAAAACCGAACCAGTGTACAAGTTCTGATATGATCTGTGCGCTTTCCGGCACAAATCCCTGTAGCATATCAGAAGCAGGACAACAGATGGTAGGTTCGTAGTGGTGGGTTGATTCCTTTTCATGCATAATGACCTGATTCTATTGCCGCGATCTCCTAAAGAAGAAAGCTGGGCAACAAGCAGCAAGTGAGTGAGGGGGAGGTAGCGGATCGCTGGATCTACTCGGAACCAAGGCCGGGCCCCATCGCCCACTGGCCCCCCTTTCTCAATTCAACCTTGACTGCCCAACACCCGACAGAAATTCTCACGCACGTGAGGGCCGGACCGGAGCATGCACGCAGATGGTGTCCTTCTCAAGCCTATCGCGTTCCCACAACCTCCATGCGCCCCCACTTCGAACCGGAGGCAGTGCTCGACACCAGGATGTACGGTCCCGGCGCGATGGCGCCAACTGACAGTTCGAGCATCCCGGTCGCTCCGGCGGTGAGTGAGCGCTGGAGCACACAGGTTCCCAACATATTCAGGACGCGCACAGCCACGCGCGTTCCTGCCTGCTCATCGCAATCCCAATGAACGATGCCCCCATCGTTCGGATTGGGATAGGGTCTCAGCGCTTCCGGCTTTGCTGGTCCCATAGTGGGTGTGCTGATGTCCGGCAATTCCGTCCGTACGATCATCCCGCAGCCGCCGATAAGCCAGGCGTGTGCGCCCTGCGAGTCGATGACCCCGCCGTACACACGGTTCTTGTCATGAAGGCTCCAGGTCGCGCCGAGGTCGAGGCTACGGAGGATCGTTCCGTAGGCCCCGATGATCCACACTTCGGTGGGTGAGATCCAGTGCACATCGGTGAGCTCGGTGATGTTGAGGTCAGCGACATTCACACTGATGGGCGCGTTCCAGGTAACGCCGCCATCGGTGGTTCGGACGATGTGTCCTTCGTTGCCAACGGCCAGTCCGTTGAGCGGATCAGTGAAGGCGATGTCGTTGAACCAATGCTGCGAGCCGATCCAGTTCGGGTTGAAGTAGCCCGTCCAATTGGTGCCGCCATCGGTCGTGCGATAGATGCTGCCATTTTCCGCACACGCCCAGCCCAGCAGGGTGTCGAGGAAGAACAGCGCGTTGAGGTCGTTGATCCCGGGGGTGGATGCTGGGATCTCCTGCCAATCCGCACCACCGTCAGTGGTCTTCCAGATCCTGCATCCGATACCGGCCATCCAGCCGTGCTCGTGGCCGATGAACTGGATATCGTTGAACCAGGTGTTGACCGTGGTGGTGTCCTCCACCCAGGTGGCGCCGCCATCGGTGGTATGCCAAAGAGCGCCGTATTGGCCGCAGGCCCAACCGTCGAGTTCATCGATGAAATGCACGCCGAACAGCGTCCATTGTTCCGTTGTGTTCTGCTCGGTCCAGGTGTTTCCGCCGTCCGTTGTGGCCGCGATCATCCCGTTGCCACCGCATACCCAACCATGCTGGTCATCCAGGAATGAGACATCCTGCCAGGTGGCCATCACACCTTCGCGGGCATTGAGCCATGAGTTGCCGCCATCGGTCGATGCGGCGAGCGAACCGCATTCCCCAACGGCCAGCAGTTCGGTCGCTGACACGGCATCGATGGCATAGGGACTGATGCCGGAGGTGACCGCAGACCATTCCAGTCCTCCGTTGGTCGTGGTGAAGACCGTTCCGCCGGAACAACCGATCCACCCGTGCTGTGCGTCGAAAAAGTGGATAGCCTGGATCCCTTCGTTCACGCCTAACGGGATGGGGAGCCAGCTGAGGCCGCCGTCCACCGTATGCAACAAGGGGTTCGTGCTGGAGGTTCCAGCCCAGCCGTTCAGCGTATCGTGGAAGAATATCTCCTGGATGGTCCCGCTTACGCCGATAGTGCAGGGTACCCATGAACCACCGCCATCGGTGGTGCGGAGCATGGTGCCCCCAGAACCACCGGCCCAGCCGTGCAGCGTATCCGTGAAGAAGACCGACGAGAACCACGCGGAAACACCGCTGGTTTGGCCTGTCCAGGTCTCACCGGCATTGACCGTGCGCCGGATGACCCCGTTCTGTCCAGCGATCCAGCCATGGCGCGCATCGCAGAAGTGCATCGCTGGAGCCCATGCGCCTCCCGCGCTGCTTAGCCCGGTCCAGGTGTTTCCACCATCGGTCGTGCGGTAGATCATGTGGAAGCTTCCGGCCACATACCCCGTATCCGCCCCGAGGAATTGGACCTCGGAGAAGTGCCCGACCGCCCCGATGTCGAGGATCTGCCAGCTCGCGCCGGCATCTGTTGTATGGAGCAACTGGGCCGCGTTGCCACAAGCGAACGCTTCGGTCCCGCTCACATGGTCAACGCCGTTCATGTTCACGCTGGTGGGCGTGGGATTCTGCCATTCCCAAACGGGCGCCTGGCCAGACACGCTCAAGATCGATAGCCAGCAACTGAAGCAGAATATGCATCCGGGTCTCATCAGGCATCAAGTTTCAATTTGCAGACGGCGCGCGTTGCAGGGGTTGCCTTTGTCAGGGCCGATGAACCGGGACCCCAAAGATGCCTCACCCAACCATCCGTCCAATCTGCGTCTTGTCCCCGGCTTCCGCTTTCTTCGCGGGGCTCTGATGCGCGCGAACCGGCTTTCCTTCCTCCTTCTTCTCGGCTTGGTGACCGGCAATGAGGTCCTGGCGATATCGCCCGGCGCACCGCTCGCCCCCCGTTATCGCCGCATCTTCAGCACATGGAAGGACAACCCGCACAGCAGCCATGTGTTCTTCTCGCCCAGTGCCATACCGCTCGAGCAGGGGAACGGCTATTACTCGAACAGCTACATCCTCATGCACTCGGCCTGGTACGCGCCGATGAACAACATCAGCATCGGAGCGGGCTTCCAGATGATGAGCGTGCTGGCCAGTTTGCGCACCGATCAGGACAAACTACCCGGCGGGTTCATCGCCATCAAGGCCACGAAGCGCTTCCAGCCGGCCATCCACGCCGGGGTCTTCATCATGGGCTCGCAGTTGAGCACTGCACCCACGTTCGCTGATACGCTGAAGGTGGGGAACCGCATCGGGACCTTCATGGCCCAGGCCACGTTCGGTACAGGCGAGGCGCATGTCACCGTGAACCTCGGGTATCATCGGGCCATGGGTCGCTTCACGGACGACCCGCAATTCGGGTTGAGTGGTCAATGGCGCATCACCGAGCCCTTCGCCCTGGTCACGGAGAACTGGTGGTTGAATTTCGCCGGAAAGCCGCTGCCGATCTACAGCGCCGGCTGTCGCTTCATCCACCGGAAGCTTGCCGCTGATGTGGCGCTGGTGTACAACAAGGAACTGGCCAAGGGATTCGGCTCCCTCATTCCCTACTTCGGGTTCTCGCTGAGGTTCTAGGAGCGGATCGCCTCTGCGTTCCATCTTTTCGATCACGATCCATTGTTGAAGATCCGTGGCAAGCAGGTCGGCTCAATTGGCGGACGACGTGATCTTTACGGCCAACCGCTAGAACAGGCGGTGAGGAGGGCATGCGCACGATCATCGCGGGGAACTGGAAGATGCACAAGGACAGGGTCGAGGCGCTGGCGCTTGTGGATGCGCTCGTGGCCGGATCGAAAGACGTGCCCGATGGGCCTGAGGTGATCATCGCCCCAGCGTTCCCCTTTCTGGAGGCTGCGGTCGGGCGCGTACAGGGTTCGCGCATCCGGGTGGCGGCGCAGAATTGTCATCAGGCGGCGCAGGGGGCATTCACCGGTGAGGTAAGCGTCGGCATGCTGAAGAGCATCGGCGTGTCGCATTGCATCGTCGGGCACAGTGAGCGTCGCCAGTACTTCGGTGAAACGGACGCGGGCATCGGGGAGAAGGTCGCGGCACTCCTGGCAGCTGGCATCACCCCCATTTTCTGCTGCGGTGAACGCAAGGAGGAACGTGAGAGCGGCCGCCACTTCGATGTGGTGACCGAGCAGATGAAAGGCGCTCTTGGCCGGTTGGAGAACGACCGTCTACAGCGTGTGGTCATCGCCTATGAGCCTGTCTGGGCTATCGGCACCGGCCTCACCGCTACGGCTGGTCAGGCGCAGGACATGCATGCGCACATCCGCATGCTGCTCCATACACATGGCGCGCAGGTGGCGGAGAACGTCCCCGTTCTTTACGGAGGCTCGTGCAACCCGAAGAACGCCGAAGAGTTGCTCGCCGGTCCCGACGTTAACGGGGGCCTCATCGGTGGAGCGTCACTCCTGGCGGATCAGTTCATTGACCTGGTGCGCATCGCGCAGCGTGTGAAGTCCGGCAGCATTATCTGATCATCCGATCGACATGCGCTACACGGAGGTCACGTTCCTCATCGAGCCTGTGGATCCCTGGCGGGACCTGCTCATCGCCGAATTGGGGGAAGGGGCGTTCGACAGTTTCGAAGAGACGCCCCATGGTGTGAAGGCTTATGTACGTAGCGATCGGTTCGACCGGTCGTCGCTGAGCGCTCTTCAGGTCATGCGCGATCCTCATGTGCGGGTTTCCCACACCGTGCGTGAGGTTGAGCCGCGCAATTGGAATGAGGAATGGGAGCGGAGCTTCCAGCCGGTTGAAGTCGGCGATCAGGTCCGCATCCGGGCTGAATTCCATCCGTTCGTCCCAGGATTCGCTCATGACATCGTCATCACTCCGCGGATGGCGTTCGGCACTGGCCATCACGCCACCACCCGCATGATGGTGGAAGCGATGCTGGGGCTGGAGCTGCGGAACGAACAGGTATGTGACCTGGGTTGTGGCACCGCGGTGCTTGCCATACTGGCCGAGCGCATGGGAGCGAAGAGTGTCCAGGCCATCGATATCGACGAGCAGGCGGTGACCAATGCGCGCGAGAACCTCGCCTTGAACGGCTGCGGCCGGGTTCTTGTCGATAAAGGGGATGTGGCGCTGCTCGGACCGGCCACATGCGGCGTTATTTTGGCCAACATCGAACGCAACACGCTCCTGCGCGACATGAACGCCATGCGCGATGCGCTGCTTCCCGGCGGTGCATTGTTGTTGAGCGGCTTTGTCCATGCCGATGTGCAGCTCATGTTGGAAGGCGTGCGTGCGGCCGGTCTTCACCCGAGGGAAATGCTGAACCACGGCGAATGGTCATTGATCGGATGCAGACGATGAAGAATGCGGTTGTCGGTTGTCGGTTGTCGGTTGTCCGGCGTGATGGAAAACGCGTGCGGATATCGAGCGAGCGACCCTCAAGGCGCTCCGTCGGCAGCCTGTCAACCGACAACCGACAACCGACAACGGTCATGCGCAAGGTGCACTACCTGTTCGTCCTCGCACTGGTGTTGTTCGCACCGGAACGATCAAGCGCCCAGACCAAATCCTTCACCAACGACCAGGCGGTCTTCTTGCAAGAGATGACCTCGTTCCTGGTCGATGCCGACAAGAAGGAAGGCAAACCTTTCATGGAGCAGGAGTTCGCGCCGGCATGGAACGGCACGTTCTTCAATGCCTCGCAGCGCACACGGATCGTTGAGTTGAGCAACGCGATGCTGAAGAAGCGCTTCGAGGCGTTCCCCTCGTTCCGCGACTATCTCGCCTCACTCGTCGCCTTCGCCGGCGGTGGCCGGAGCGGGGAGGACTTCGATACGTACATGACCTGCCTGGAGAGCGCGGCCAAAAGCACGCGCAAACAGAACCTGACGGACCTGATCGCGATGAGTGCGAGCCTGTTCAAAGACAATACCTTCTATAAGGGTGCGAGCGTGTCCTGGCAGAGCAGCAACCCGAAGTTCACCTTCGCTTACGACAGCATTCCGAAGGTGGTGTTCGGGACCATGGACCTGAGGTGCCTGGCCAAAGGGGACAGCGCGGTAGTACACAACACCAGCGGGGTGTACATGCCCACGCGGGGCATTTTCTACGGCAAGGGCGGCCGCATCGATTGGGCGCGTGCGGGCTTGAAGTCGACGGCCACGTTCGCCGAGTGGGACCATGGATACCAGGTGAAGGTGAAGAGTTCCGAGGTCGAGGTCGACAGCGTCAGCTTCAACGATCCCTACTTCGAGAAGACACTTTTCGGCAAGGTGACGGACAAGGTGCTCGCGAACGTGACGGCTGAAAAGGCGAGCTATCCGCGCTTCGAGAGCAACGACCGGCGCATGAAGATCCGGGAGATCGTGGAAGGCGTGGACTTCGAGGGGGGCTTTACGATGCAGGGTGCCAAGCTGCAGGGCTATGGAACGAAGGAGGAGCCCGCGTTCCTTACGTTCTACCGCGACAAGCGTCCGTTCATCATCACCAAGGGCCTGGTCTTCACGATCGCTCCGGACAAGATCACCAGCGAGAACGTGATGGTCACCTTGCGCATGGACCAGGACAGCCTCTGGCACCCGAGCGTGAGCCTCCGCTTCCGCAAGGACAAGAAGCAGCTTACCGCGATCAAGAGCAACGAAGGGCTGAGCATGGCACCGTGGTGGGACAGCTTCCACAAGCTCGACATGCAGTTCGAGGAGATGCGCTGGAAGCAGGGGGACCCCTTGGTGGAGATGAGCAATCTTCAGGGGAGCGCGCAGACCAAGGCCATCTTCGAGAGCTACAACTATTTCAAGGAGATCCGCTACAAGGCCATGCTCGGTACGGACGCAGTGCATCCCCTCAGCCGCCTGCGCGACTACCAGAAGGTGGCGGGCGACGTGTTCCTCGCCGGCGACTTCGCCAAGTTCACCCAGCTGCAAAAACCGCAGGTGATCCCCATGATGTTCGACATGGCGGTGCGGCGGTACATCGACTACGATCCGGAGACCGAGCTGGTGCATGTGCTGCCGAGACTGGTGGAGCACACCATGGCCAGTGCCAGGAAGATCGATTATGACGTCCTGCAGTTCAACAGCGATGCGGACGACGGAGTGAACGGTACGATCAATCTGCTGAACAACGACCTCAGCTTGAAAGGGGTGGCGCGCATCATCCTGAGCGATTCGCAGGACGTGCGGATCTTCCCGAGCGACCGACTGGTCACCGTGAAGAAGGGGCGCGATTTCACCTTCGGCGGGAAGATCACGGCAGGTAAGCTGAACTACTTCGGGAAGGAGTACTACTTCCACTACGACCCCTTCATCATCGACCTGTTGAACGTGGACAGCGTGAGCTTCTACGCGGACAGTTTCGAGCCGGAACCCAATGGCGAGTTCACGCTCGTTCGCGTGAAGAACGTGCTGGAGAAGGTCACCGGCACGCTGGAGATCGACGAGCCCAACAACAAGAGCGGGATCCAGACGGTTATGCGGGACGGGAAGAAGTACGGGCGTTATCCGGAGTACCCGAAGTTCAACAGCGCGCAGGAGAGCTACGTGTTCTATGACCGGGGCGACATCCAGAAAGGGGCCTACAAACGGGACAAGTTCTACTACAAGAGCGACCCGTTCACGATCGATTCGCTGGACAACTTCACCAACGCGGGTCTCACGTTCAGCGGGACGTTGATGAGCGGCGGCATCTTCCCGGATATCCGGGAGCCGTTGACGCTGCAGCACGACTACGCACTGGGCTTCGTTCGCGAGACCGGCGATGGCGGCCTGCCACTGTACGGGAAGAAGGCCAAGTTCGCCAACACGCTCAAGCTCGACCACGCGGGTCTGCACGGCGATGGCGACTTCACGTACCTCACCACCATCGCCAAGAGCAAGGACCTTTACTTCACTCCGGATACCACGTACGGCGTAGCGGACACGCTGTACAACGGCGCGGCCACCAGTGCCACGATGAAAGTACCCAACGTGCATGCGAGCAATGTGTTCCTGCGGTTCGAGCCCGCCCAGGACGTCCTGCTGGCCAAGCAGCTGGAAAAGCCCATGGTCATGTACGACGGCATGGCCTACCTGCACGGCAAGACCGAACTGCGCCCGGCGGGTATGACCGGCGCGGGACTGGTGGACTTCACGAATGCGACGCTCAAGAGCCGGTTGTTCCAGTTCGAGACGATGAAGTTGCATGCGGATACCAGTGATTTCCGATTGACCGAAGGCGACACGGCAAGCATCGCTTTCCGAACGGACAACGTGAACGCCACGGTGAAGCTGGACGAGCGCATCGGTGAGTTCGTCAGCAATGGCAACGAGACGAAGGTGGAGTTCCCCGTGAACCAGTACATGTGCTACATGGACCGCTTCAAGTGGTACATGGACCAGGGCGACCTGGAACTCGAGAGCGACCGCAAGACGGCCGCAGTGAACGAGGACCTGCAGCTTTCCGGCAGCAACTTCATCAGTACGCGGCCCGACCAGGACTCATTGAGCTTCATGGCCCCCAAGGCCCGGTACGATCTGAAGCAGCACCTGATAACGGCCAACGACGTCCAGTACATCCAGGTGGCCGACGCGCTCATCACACCCGACAGCATGCGCGTGCGCATCCGCAAGAACGCGGAGATCGACCCGATCACCAACGCGATCATCACGGCGAACAACGTGACGAAGTACCACACGATCTACAACGCAACGGTCAACATCAAGAAGAAGCGTGACTACAACGCGTTCGGCGATTACGATTACGTGGATGAGACCGACAAGAAGTTCAGGATCCACTTCACCGAGATCAAGGTGGATACGGCCTACCAGACGCGCGCGAAGGGTCGGATCGGCGAGGATGAGCGCTTCCAGCTGAGCCCGGCGTTCGATTACTTCGGTGATGTGCTGTTGGCCGCCACGAGCAAGGAGCTTACCTTCAGCGGCAGCACGCGCATCCTGCACGACTGCGCGGGCATCGGCAAGAACTGGATGCGCTTCTCCGGTCCGATCGATCCGAAGGAGGTCTTCATTCCCGTGGGCGATTCGCTCAGCGACGAGACCGGCTTGGACATCGGCGCGGGCATCTACCTGAACAGCGACGATCCGTTCAGGCCCTATGGCACGTTCCTGAGCAAGAAGGATGCGAAGGCCGACCGCACCGTGGTGGCGGCCAAGGGGCTGCTCTTCTACGACAAGACCAAGAAGAGCTACATGATCGGTAGCAAGGAGAAGATCAGACAAGCGGATCTTCCGGGGGACCTGGTCACCCTCAGCACCGAATCCTGCGCCTTGTCGGCCAACGGGCGCATCGGGACCGGCACGGAGCTGGGCCGGGTGATCGTACAAGACATCGGTACGCTCGATTTCCGGGGGGATAGCGCACGCGCCATCGCCCAAGTGAGCATGTACATCGACTTCTTCTTCCACGACAACGCGTTGGAGAAGATGGCCACGGACATCCTGGCCTATCCGGAACAGAAAGCCGTCGACATCGGCAAGACGCCCTACGAGCGCAGCATGCGCGAGATGCTCGGCAAGGAGAAGAGCGACAAGCTGATCAGCGAACTAAGCATCAAGGGCGAGATCAAGCGCCTCCCGGACGAGCTCATCAAGCCGCTGGTGCTGGCCGACGTGAAGCTGCGCTGGAACGCCGAAGACCAGAGCTGGCAGAGCCAGGGACCCATCGGCATCGCCACGATCCTGAAGAAACCGGTGTTCCGCACGCTGAAGGGCAAGATCGAGTTCCAGCGCAAGCGCAGCGGGGACGCGATGCACATCCTGCTCATGCTGGACGACCAGACCTACTGGTTCTTCAGCTACACGCGCGGCCAGATGCTGGTGTACAGCAGCGACGCCAACTTCAACACCCAGATCAGCGAACTGAAGGAGGACAAGATGAAGCAGGACAGCAAGAAGGACGAGGCGGAATACCGCTTCATGCTGACGGGGAAGAGGAAGGTGGACGAATTCCGGGACCGGTTCGGGTTGTAGGCGCCAGGTTAGACAGGGAGGTCCATGCAGCCACTCGCTGAAGATGAGGATGAACACGGCGCGCTAACGCGGCGTGCACCCCTACGAAACGGAAGGACCGGAAGCAATGGCAGAAGTCGCGAATGTCAACTGCATTGTTCGACATAGGGAAGGAGCGCACTGCCTGACAATTGTTGCTGATCGGTGCGCGAGACATTCCATCTGACATGGAAGGTGCGCGCCGGGTCGTGCAAACCGCGCACATGTTGGCGCATATGCTGAGAAGGACCCTATCGGGTAGTCAATCGGGCCTCTGTTTGATCAAACCCGCCGGTGGAACCTGGCAGGCGCAGACCATCACCGCTTCGGGCAACATGAAGCACTTCTCGATCTGGGCCTACCCCGCTTATATGGGAACTGAAGAGATCCTGTTCGGCAGTTCGTCCGGCCGGATCTTTTCGCGCAAGCACGAGATCGGGACGAATGCTCTTGCGGCGCAGACCACGATACAACTCCCCAGCAACACGCAGGATGTAATAGGCTTCTGGTGTCATGACCTCAATCGCGGACTCGCCTTCACGCGTGCACCGGCCAAGATCTTCACCCTGACCAGCACGGATCCGGCGCATGTGTCGCCACCGCTCTCCGCCGCGCTGCTGGCCGCTCCGGCACAATGGCCCGACCTGCTGAACACGCAGACCGACCCCGCGCTCTATGCCGTCAATACCATCGCCTTCAGCGACCGGGCGCACGGTTTCATAGGAGGTACCTACAATAACGCCGGGATGACCTCCAACGCCGGTATCGCCCGTCGCGTTACGGACGAGACCGGTCTTTACAGCAACCGCATGTGGTACGATCCGCTCGGCCGCGTGGTGCTGAGCCAGAACTCCTGGCAGTTCGGCCTTTCACCGAAGCGCTACAGCTACACGCGCTATGACCGGCTCGGGCGGCCTTACGAGGCCGGCGAGATCGGTGACCAGAACAACACCTTCCAGAGCATCTTCGGTGAAGAGGTGGGTGGGGCCTTCATGCCTTCGGTGGTCGACACCACGGACCTGGCCGCGTTCCTGAACAACAGCGCCAATCCCAAGCGTGAGGTCTTGCGCACCTTCTACGACCACGCCATACCGTCGAATACCTTCCCCATACAGCAAGACCACCTGCGCCTGCGTGTGGCCAGTACCACCTTCCAGGAGACGTACAACAGCGACCCGCTGGTGTTCGACCACGCCACGCATTACAGCTACGACATCCACGGCAACGTGAAGCAACTGGTGCAGGACCAGCCGCTGATGGCCACGGACGCGCAGGCCTCCGTGCAGCGCTGGAAGAAACTGGACTACACGTACGACCTGATCAGCGGCAACGTGACGGAGGCCGCGTACCAGCGCGGGCAGCTGGACCAATTGACGCATCGCTACAGCTACGACGCGGACAACCGCATCACGGAGGTGGAGACCAGTCCCAACGACATGGATTGGACCCGCCAGGCGCGTTACTTCTACTATGCGCACGGGCCTTTGCAACGCACGGAACTTGGCCAGCAGCCGGTTCAGGGCATCGACCACGCTTACACATTACAAGGCTGGTTGCGCGCGGTGAACAGCGACCTGCTGCGACCCGAGCACGACATGGGCCACGATGCCCTCGCCGGTGAGCTGAACGCGCTCACCGGGCGCGATGCCATGGGCTATTCGCTGCAGTACCACGCGGGCGACTACGAGGCCATCGATGCCAGCGCCTGGTCCAGCGGCGTGCGGCCCATGGCCGTGCCCGGGGGGAACTACCAGGCCGCCACGCATGACCTCTTCAACGGGAACATCGCGGCGTGGACGCAGAGCCTACAGCCCTTCACGGGATGGACCAATACGGCCACCGACGAGCGCGGGCAGGTGCTCGGCATGGCCTACCGATACGACCAGCTGAACCGCTTGAAGCGGGCCAACGGCTTCCAAGACCCCGGTACCGACAATGACTGGACCACCGCCGCCACCACGCACGCGAACCTCTACCACAGCAACTACGCCTACGACGCAAACGGCAACATCACCAAGGCCAATCGGTACGACCAGAGCGGTTCACGCTACGATTCGCTCTACTACTACTACCATGATGTATCCTCCGCTCGTATGCAGAACCGGCTGTACCAGCTGAAAGATCTTTCACCGGACACTGCGGTTACCAGCGCTGATGGGGTGGAGGATCTGCCCTACCAGAACACGTCGATCACCAACCAGGACAAGCCCGGGAATACAGGCAATACGGTGAACTCACCTGCGGCCAACAACCCTGCACCGAACAACTTCCTCTACGATGCCTTGGGCCGTTTGAAGTGCGACACCAAGGAAGAGATCGCGGCGATCACCTGGACGGTGGCGAGCAAAGTGAAACAGGTGGACCGCACGGGGAGCAGCTCACGGAAAAAGCTGATCTTCGGGTACGGTGCGGGCGGGCAGCGCGTTACCAAGGCGGTGCTCAACAACGGAAGCACCACGATCAATACGCGGGACCACTACGTGCATGACGCCCAAGGGAACCTCATGGCCATCTACCGCTACAACGGGCACAACGGTACCTTCACGCTGATGGAGCGGCCTCTGTACGGCAGTGATCGCGTGGGCACCGACGCCCAAAGGCGTGAGCTGATGCTGCAAACGCAGTTGGACCAGAGCTTGTTGGGAACGACCGTACCACCGGCCACACCGGCGGAGCTGCGGTATGAACTGAAAGATCATTTAGGCAATGTGGCCGCCACGGTGAGTGGTGAGACCTATCCGGTGGATGGGAACAACGACCAAGTTGCTGAGTTCCTGCAGCCGCATTTGTTGAGCGCGAGCGGGTATGAGCCGTTCGGGTCGTTGTTACCTGGGAGGAACTACAGTTCATCGAGCTACGCATACGGGTTCGGTGGCAAGCGGAAGGATGATGAAGTCCACGGAGCCACCGGAACGAGCTATGACTTCGAGGCGCGAATCCAAGACCCAAGGGTTGGCCGTTTCTTAAGCCTCGATCCCAAGGCAGATACTTACCCTTCGCTTTCGCCCTATGCATTCGTAGGTAACAGTCCATTGAAGTTCATAGACCCGACTGGTCGCACAATCGTTCCAACCGGTACAGATGGCTCTGTAAACTCGGATGGTGCAGCTGTCTCCGCCGGATTCCTGCGCGTTTCATTCGCACAGGTTTTCCCAGCGGGTATGCGTCAAGTCATTGAGTCATCATGGGGCGGCGACAGAAACGGTGTTCAAGGCTGGGGTAATTTCCAAAGCGCTGGTCATCAAGCCGACTGGCAAGCCTCGTTCAATGCTGCTCTGGCCACGATCACTGATGAGAATGTCAAGGTGATGGCGTTAGGTGTGATGTACAACATCACAGAGGGCCGGACAGACTTTGTCTACTACCGTAACAACGAAATGCAGAATACTGTGGATCGGTCCAACTACGCAGCGGGAACGATGGACAGTCGTTATGATTTCAGCAAGGCTCTGTACGGCGTGGCCTTGAATGCCGACCGCCCGGAGGTTCAACGTCGAAATGCAACAACTGGAACAACTCTTTCACACGGAAGCGGTTATCTGCCCATCGGCATCTTGAACACACAAGGGCAAGAAATCAGCGGCCAAGGAGTATCGCGGTCTCTTGTACTCACATCCGAGCGCTTCATATTCGGGCCGCTCACCGATCCCACACTGGAAACAATGACCGTGGCAAATTTTGCCGCTGTTGCTGGGTTCCGTAGTCAAGCAGGTCGGCATGAGGGTTGGAACCGGGAGTCTTCCACCGTTGATCAATCGGTCAAGAAGGTGCTGGACAATATCCTCAATGGCACGAGAACTCTGGGCAAGGCTGAACGCAAGGCACTTCCGCCACTTCTGAACCCCAGGCAGTGAGATTCCAGCTTGTCTTCACATGTCTTACAGGCTGGGCATCAATATGCCCTGCGCAAACCAACGGAACAGATGAGCTTCGACCCGACGGCGTAGTATACTGGTATGGCCGAACGAACGCAGTCGTTCATGTAACAAGTGAATCCGATTCGGTCCTACAAGGTCTTGTTAAGAGCGTGTCCTTCGTGAGCGATACGAACCACGTGGTTGAATCTGTCTACTACGGTTGCTACATCGACGGAAAGCAAACTTCGTTCAGTGTAGTTGTGACACCCAAAGAGGTACGCGCGGAAATCAGTTGCGCGAATGAGTTTGACTACTCCTTCTCCTCATACTTCCTCACCCGTCACGGCAAGCCTAAGCGAATCGTTGTGCGCGATGCGAATGGCACGCGATTGAAGGTTCGCCGGTTCAATCCCATCCATCGTCTGTTTTGCTCCCGAGTCCACTCCCTCGAATACTTCCACCTCTACCAAGTGCTTTACTGGGATGCGTTCGTTGCCACCTCCCCGAAACTCCTCTACTGGTGCGATGAGACCATCCCCGGCGAAGTCGAGCGGCCCAGGTGGGTACGGAAGACCGGATCAGCGGGCACCTTGCCCCGCTGCTTGTTCAAGGAGTAGCGGGTAGGTTCTCCTTAGTACGCGTACGCCTGCTTGGCCTTGTGATCGCGCAGGTAAGCGCCGATCAGCTTTAGACCTCCGCAGGGTGAACCGCTAGCGCGGCCCTTGACCAAGCCCCCCATCTGGCGCGAGTCTTCCAAAACTCTTGGCGCGGGAGTTAGGCCAGGCTCGCGGGTGTCAAACGTTCCTGGCCGTCCTCCCGTGCCTTCCAATCTGGTGGATCGGTTTGGCCTGCTACCTTCCCGCATGAGCCGCAAGTACAAATTCCACGATCCGGAGGGACTGTACTTTATCTCCTTCGCTACCGTGGGTTGGATCGATGTGCTGACAAGGCCAGCCTACAAGGACATCATCGTGGAAAGCCTCCGGCACTGCCAGGTGAAGAAGGGACTGCTGTTGTACGAGTGGACGATCATGTCGAACCACGTGCATCTTCTGGCCTCGGCCGCTGAGGGTTGTTCGCTTTCCGACATCCTGCGCGATCTGAAGAAGTTCACGAGCGGGAAGATCCATACGGCGATCAATGAACACCCCGGAG
>CAZYPC010000035.1:0-39776 GCA_964649165.1 uncultured Chryseobacterium sp. | reverse complement strand
CAGGGACGTTCGTGGTGATGCCCTCGAAGTCGGTGATCACCTTGTGGCGGGTGCCGGGGGTGACGGGATTCAGTTTGCGGACTGCCATGTTCCTGTTCGGGATCGAGGGTTAGATGGCGCTGTACAGATCGATGTTCTCGCCGGACTTCAGCGTGACGATGGCCTTCTTCCAGGTGCTCGTTCCGCCGCGGAGGATGTTGCGCTTGGTGTAGCGCGTCTTGTCCTTGCCGCGAACGATCATCGTGCGCACACCGGTAACGGTCACACCGTATTCCTGCTCCACGGCGTTCTTGATCTCCACCTTATTGCTCTTGCGGTCCACCACGAAGCCGTAGCGACCTTCCTTCTCGGTCTGCTTCGTCATCTTCTCGGTGACGAGGGGACGGATGATGATCCTGCTCATGGCTTACTTGGTGAGGGTGGCCTCCAAGGGAGCGATCGCGTCCTTCACGATCAGCACCTTGTTGGCGTTCATGATGTCGTACGTGTTGATCTCGCTGGCCACCACCACGCGCGCGCCCTGCACGTTGCGCGAGCTGAGCAGCACGTTGGCGTCCTTCGCGGGAAGCACCAGCAGGCTCTTGCGGTCGTTCAGCGAGAAGGCCTTCAGAATGGCGGCGAACTCCTTGGTCTTCGGAGCGCCCATCTTCACACCGTCCAGCACCGTGATGGCACCGTCCTTGGCCTTGTGGGTGAGGGCGCTGCGGCGGGCCAGGTCCTTCACCTTCTTGTTCAGTTTGAAGTCGTAGTCGCGGGGCTTGGGGCCGAACACGCGCGCGCCACCCTTGAAGAGCGGGCTTTTGATGGAGCCTTTGCGGCTTCCGCCCGTGCCCTTCTGGCGATGCAACTTCTTGGTGCTGCCGCTCACCTCGCTCTTCTCGAGCGTCTTGGCCGTGCCCTGGCGCTTGTTCGCGAGGTGCTGCTTCACGTCCAGCCAGATGGCGTGGTCGTTCGGCGTCTCGACGGCGAATACCGCGTCGTTCAGCCTGGCTTTTTTGCCGGTGGACTTGCCGTCCGTTCCGTGGATCTCGAGTTCCATTTTTCTTCAGTTGAGGGGCGACGTGAACGTCTCCCTTACTTCCAGATGATCACGTAGCTGCCCTTCGGACCGGGAACCGAACCGCGGACGAGCATGAGGTTTTTCTCCTTGTCGATCTTCACCACCTGCAGGTTCTCGGTGGTCACTTGGTTGCCGCCCGTGCGGCCCGCCATGCGCATGCCCTTGAACACGCGGCTGGGGTACGAAGAACCGCCCAGCGAACCGGGAGCGCGCGTACGGTCGTGCTGACCGTGCGTGCCTTCGCCCACACCGCTGAAGCCGTGGCGCTTAACAACGCCCTGGAAACCCTTGCCCTTGGTGGCGCCGGTCACCGTGACGAAGCTGCCCTCCTCGAAGATGGTCGCATCAACGGTCGCACCCAGCGTCAGCTCGGTCTCGAACTCCTTGAACTCGTGCGCCTTCACCTTGGGGGTGGTGTTCGCCTTCTTGTAGTGTCCTTTCAGCGCGGCGGGCGTGTTCTTCTCGCGGCGCTCACCGAAGGCGAGCTGCACCGCGTTGTAACCGTCCTTGTCCGCCGTCTTCACGTGGGTGACCACGTTGGGGCCCGCCTCGATGACGGTGCAGCCCACGAGGCTGCCTGCCGCATCATAGATGCTGGTCATCCCGATCTTCTTGCCGATGAGTCCGCTCATTGCTGTTGTCGTATTGGAGCGCTGTTACCCGCTCGTGCGATCGTTGTTGTTGTCCGTCAGACTTTGATCTCCACGTCCACGCCGCTGGGGAGTTCCAGTTTCATCAGCGCATCAACGGTCTTGCTGTTCGAGCTGTAGATGTCCATCAGGCGCTTGTAGCTGCACAGTTGGAACTGCTCGCGCGCCTTCTTGTTGACGTGCGGCGAGCGGAGCACCGTGAAAATGCGCTTGTGCGTGGGCAGGGGGATCGGTCCGCTCACGACAGCGCCCGTGCTCTTCACCGTCTTCACGATCTTCTCGGCGCTCTTGTCGACGAGGTTGTGATCGTAAGACCGCAACTTGATCCGGATCTTCTGGGTCATCTGGTTATCAGGCTTTGGCCGTCACTTTTCCTTTCACCTTGGCGAGTACCGCTTCGGTGATGTTGTTGGGGGCTTGCTCGTAATGGCTGAACTCCATGGTGCTGCTCGCGCGGCCGGAGCTCATCGTGCGGAGGCTGGTCACATAACCGAACATCTCGCTCAGGGGAACGGTGCCTTTGATGGCCTTCGCACCGCTGCGGTCTTCCATGCCCTGGATCTGACCACGGCGACGGTTGAGGTCACCCACGATGTCACCCATGTTCTCCTCGGGCGTGATGACCTCGATCTTCATGATCGGCTCCATCAGCACGGGCTTGCACTTGGGCACCGCTTCGCGGAAGGCGCTCTTGGCGCAGATCTCGAAGCTCAGCGCATCGGAGTCCACGTTGTGGAAAGAACCGTCGGTGAGGGTCACCTTCAGGCGCTCCATCGGGAACCCGGCGAGCACACCGTTCTGGAGGCTGGCCTTGAAGCCCTTCTCCACCGGTGGGATGAATTCCTTCGGGATGGAACCGCCCTTGATCTGGTCAATGAACTCCAGACCCTCCTTCGTCATGTCCGTCTGCGGCTCGATCGTGACGTGGATGTCAGCGAACTTACCGCGGCCACCGGTCTGCTTCTTGTACACCTCGCGGTGGTTCACCGAAGCCGTGATGGCCTCCTTGTACTTCACCTGGGGCGCGCCCTGGTTGCACTCCACCTTGAATTCGCGGCGCATACGGTCCACGATGATCTCCAGGTGCAGTTCGCCCATACCGCTGATCACGGTCTGGCTGGTCTCCTCGTCGGTGTGTACACGGAAGGTGGGGTCCTCTTCGGCGAGCTTGAACAGCGCCTGGCCCATCTTGTCCATGTCCGCCTGGGTCTTGGGCTCCACTGCGATACCGATCACAGGCTCGGGGAAGCTCATGCTCTCCAGCACGATCTGCTTGTTCTCGTCACAGAGCGTGTCACCCGTGCGGATGTCCTTGAAGCCGACCGCTGCGCCGATGTCACCGGCCTCGATCACCTCCACGGAGTTCTGCTTGTTGGCGTGCATCTGGAAGATGCGGCTGATGCGCTCCTTCTTGCCCGTGCGCATGTTCTGCACGTAGCTGCCCGCAGGCACGCTGCCGCTGTAGCAGCGGAAGAATGCCAGACGGCCCACGAACGGATCGGTCGCGATCTTGAAGGCGAGGCTCGCCATCGGCTCGTTCACGTTCGGCTTGCGCGAGATCTCCTCTCCGCTGTCCGGATCGGTACCGGTCACGGCCTCGATGTCCACCGGGCTCGGCAGGTAGGCCATGACCGCGTCCAACATCGTCTGCACGCCCTTGTTCTTGAAGGCGCTGCCGCACAGCAGGGGCGTAATGCTCATGCTGATGGTGCTCTTGCGGATGGCGTTCATGATCTCGGCCTCCGTGAGGGAGTTCGGATCATTGAAGTATTTCTCCATCAAGGTGTCGTCGCTCTCGGCAACGGCCTCGATGAGCTTGTCGCGCCACTCCTTCACGGTATCAACGAGGTCGGCGGGAATGGGGATCTCGTTCCAGGTCATGCCCTGGTCCGCTTCGTTCCACACCATCGCGCGGTTGTTGATCAGATCAACAACGCCTTTGAATTCCGCCTCAGCGCCGATGGGCACTTGCAGGGGAACGGGGTTCGCACCGAGGCGCTCGCGGATCTGGGCGACCACGTTGAAGAAGTCCGCACCGCTGCGGTCCATCTTGTTCACGAAGCCCAGGCGGGGCACCTTGTATTTGTTCGCCTGGCGCCATACCGTTTCGCTCTGGGGCTCAACTCCGCCCACCGCGCAGAAAAGGGCAACGGCACCGTCGAGCACGCGCAGGCTGCGCTCCACCTCCACGGTGAAGTCCACGTGGCCGGGCGTGTCGATGAGGTTGATCTTGTACATGTCGTTCCGGTACTTCCAGCTCGTGGTCGTAGCGGCGGACGTGATGGTGATACCGCGCTCCTGCTCCTGCTCCATCCAGTCCATGGTGGCAGCACCGTCGTGCACCTCACCGATCTTGTGCACGATGCCGGTGTAGTACAGGATGCGTTCGGACGTGGTCGTCTTGCCGGCATCGATGTGCGCCATGATGCCGATGTTGCGCGTATATCTGAGGTCTCTGGCCATGAGTTCTCTCTCTCGGTTCGGTTAGAAGCGGAAGTGGCTGAACGCCTTGTTCGCTTCGGCCATCTTGTGGACTTCCTCTTTCTTCTTGTAGGCGGCCCCTTCTTCCTTGGCGGCGGCCATGATCTCGTTGGCGAGCTTCTGCGCCATGCTCCGCTCATTGCGATCGCGGCTGTATCCGATCAGCCACTTCATGGCCAGGCTCACTTTGCGTCCTTCACGAACGGGCTGCGGGATCTGGAAGTTCGCACCGCCCACACGGCGACTGCGCACCTCCACCTGCGGGGTCACGTTGGTGATCGCCTTGCGGAAGATCTCCAGGCCCTCTTCACCCGTTTTCTCGCTCACGATGTCTATCGCGCTGTAGAAGATGTCGAACGACTTGCTCTTCTTGCCGTCGTACATCAGGTTGTTCACGAACTTGGTCACTTGCACGTCGCCGAACTTGGGGTCCGGGAGCGTGGTGTGCTTTACTGCCTTTTTGCGCATCTCAGTGATTGCTGATTGCTGATTCGCTGATTCCTGTTGGTGTGGTCCGGTTCAGGATCACTTCTTGGCTTCCTTCTTACGCTTCGTGCCGTACTTGCTGCGGCGCTGGCCGCGACCTTCCACGCCGGCCGTATCGAGAACGCCGCGCACGATGTGGTACTTCACACCGGGCAGGTCCTTCACCCTGCCGCCGCGCACCAGCACGATGCTGTGCTCTTGCAGGTTGTGGCCTTCGCCGCCGATGTAAGCGATCACCTCATACTTGTTGGTGAGGCGCACCTTGGCCACCTTGCGGAGGGCCGAGTTCGGCTTCTTCGGCGTGGTGGTGTACACCTTGGTGCACACACCGCGGCGTTGCGGGCACTCGGTAAGGGCTACCGACTTGCTCTTGTAGGTCGGAGCCGTACGGCCCTTGCGGATCAGCTGTTGGATGGTTGGCATCGCTCGCGTTTCGTCCTGTTGTTCAGTGCCTTTGCCCCACAGGGGTGGCGTAAGGGGGCGCAAATGTAGCCGAAGTCACCGATCGGCGAACGATCGCCAGTGGAAAATTCCGGGCTGAACGCAGCTTTCAGGGCTTTTTCGGGAGGGCTCCACAGAGCGCATGTCCTCTGAAGTCCCCGCCAGCATTGAGTTCCCGCCAGCGGATCAAAGATGGATCCGATCTTCGG
Source organism: uncultured Chryseobacterium sp. (assembly GCA_964649165.1). Classification (GTDB taxonomy): domain Bacteria; phylum Bacteroidota; class Bacteroidia; order Flavobacteriales_F; family PHOS-HE28; genus PHOS-HE28. Next base: position 34,449 of record CAZYPC010000035.1, on the reverse strand, counting down.
ACCATCGTCCATTCAAGACCAAGGGGATGCGTTGGATCAACTGCTGCGCATACCTTTGATGGCATCATTTGATATTATTTGCTTCCCACAACCTACTCTCTTCATAACCGGGTGCTCACGCTACTGGCCTCCATCTCCCACAAACTGGGTGAGGTGAAGGCCGCCCACTTGGAAAGACCTTCTCCTGTACTACAGAAGGCCTATCGGGTGAGCACCGTGCACGCCACGGTGGCCATCGATGGTAACCCCCTGATGCCCAGGCCTGTGGCCGACCTACTTGCGGAGCACCATCACCATCGTCCAGAGCCTACGGCCATCGAGGTTTCCAATACGAACCACACGCTCGATCAGCTACCCTCCCTGGACCCATACTTGGCCCAGGACTTTCGCCGCGCCCATGCCGAATTGATGCACAACCTGGCTTTGGACGCCGGGGCTTATCGCACCGGGCCCGTGGAAGTGATGTACGGGGAACACTATGCCAGCCGCCAGGCACCGGCCGACAACCTCGCCAGCCAGGTGGAGGAACTCCTGCATTTCACCGAAACGGACGAAGCGCCGATGCTCATCACGAGTTGTGTGCTCCACTATGGCATCGTGTACCTCCGCCCCTTTTCCGCCGGCAATGCGCGCATGGCCCGCCTCTGGCAGCGGCGTGCCTTGATGACCCATTGGCCGGTCTTCAACTTCCTGCCGGTGGAGGCTTTCATCCTGAAGACCGAACCCGCCTATCACGCCGCACTGGAGTACGCCGACCGCCAAGGGGATTGCGGCGGCTTCATCACCTACATGATGGAGCAGATCGATGAGGCGCTGAGCGAACTGCTGGCCGCCCAGCGGCCCGTGCTATCCGCGGCCGACCGCGTGGATCTCTTCTTGACCGAAAAGCGGCTGACGAGATTCACGCGTATGGACTACAGAAGGATGTACCCCGAACTGAGTACGGCCACAGCAAGCAGGGATCTGGCGGAGGCGGTCAGGTCAGAGCGACTGGAGCTATCAGGGAGCGGTCGGACAGCATTCTATCAACCCAGAGAATAGGCCCGGAGCCGAGTTCCATTTGCACCCCACCGCAAGAAGGGGGTACTTGCAATTGTTAGTGGATCAATTCCAAGGGTTGACGCAGAACCCTACCACTGGTTTCAATGCTCACTATGTAGAAGCCATTGGGCAAATCAGCGACATCAACACCGCCGTCAGCGCTGAGAAGCCGAGTGGTCTTGATGCACCGCCCAAGATCATCAGTAATGGTTATCGAAAACGGACCTGCCGCAGAACCGAGCCCGGAGAAGAAGAGAAGATCGGTTGCAGGATTAGGATAACAAGAGAATCCTGGCGTGGACCTCGACTCATTCATGCCGACCCATGCACTTGAGCTTCCAACGTAGTTTCCGGGCACCGTAACGATGGCACAAGCAGTGCATCCGCTGTAGGCACAATTCAGGCACGCCGAGTAGCTACCTGGGTCGGAATAAGTCCATGTTGGATTTGGCGCAAGGGTATTCTGAGTGCCATTCCCATAATCCCAAGTGAAACCTTCTCCTGATGAAATGCACACAGGATCGAGCATGGAGAAATTCACCACCATGTCACTGACCGAAAATACGAAATCTGGTTGCGGCTGAGCATCTACGAACAGCTCGCAGAAATCTGTCATGCAGGAATTACCACGCGCAACAGAGACCGAGCCTCCTTGATCATTCGGTATGGCTACAATACTGTTGGATTCGGATGAACCCTGCCAACCATTTGGCAAGGACCAAGCATAGAATTCCACACCGTCCTCCGGTTCAATGGTAAACGTCGCCGGTACGCCCTCGCATAGATCGATCGGCCCGCTTATTACGGCCGAAGTATCAATTAATGGAACCGCGCACAACTTGCCAACGAAAATATCCCAACCATTTGATGATATTGTACTATTACCATCAGAAAGCGAACCTGAGAAAGAACCTGTAACATATATGTTACTCCAAAGGTCCAATGATATTTTTGCATCATATGATGGGTAGCCATGAAGTGTTCTTGTCCAGATTGGAATTCCCATTGGATCGATTGCAACTACCGTGACTCCGCTTCCCTCGATTATCAGGTTATCCATCTGGAATTGGTCACAGTGCCTTGCTGTGAAATAGCAATTGCCAGTCGCATCCATATCTAGAGATCCCGCAAATATTCCACAATTTATGTATGAGCTTGCCAAATTCCACTGCATAGATCCAGCAGCATCGAATTTGTATATAAATAATGTTCCATCCATGTCAGGTCCATTGCTACGCCCTCCGGATATATAGATTCCATCAACAACATCAATTGCACAATCCCCTACAGAGCTGTAATCCCAATCGGTTGCAAATTCGATAACCCAAAGAGTGTTCCCGTCAGAACCATACTTGGCTAGGAAACAATCATCCGGGCCATTGTTATTAATTGGATAATTCCCATCAAAAGTGATAGTTCCGGTAAATGATCCGGTTAATACAATACTTCCATCATTAGGAGATATTCGACACAACAATCTTGTACTCATGTTACTTGTACATTCCAATCGGTTCACCCAACTAAATGATTGAGCGGAGTATTTCACTAGAAAGCCATTGCTGCTCCCACTTGCTGAAAGACTTGTTGTGTAGCTTGGACCAAATGTGATGCTAGAATTTTGGTATGTACCAGAAACAACAAACTCAGTATAATTCCCATCTATCGATCCTGCCGATTCATATCCCGTACCGCCAATTGATGTAGCCCAAATGCAGTTGCCGCTGAAACTATCAAATGTGGCTATGAAGGCGTCCGTGCTGCCTGCGCTAGTAATGGGGAACACGCCCTCCCAGTTCATTGATTCACTGAAAGAGCCTACCACCAGCAGATTAAGACCGTCGTACTCGATCGAGTTGGCCCGATCATCACCAGCACTGCCAAAGGACCGAGCCCAAGATACAGAGCCAACACCGCTGAACGCTGCTAGGAAAATGTCTTCTCCGCCATGATTGTTGAATTGATAGCCGCCAATAGATAGTGTTGGTCCCGTGTAGTAGCCACAGACATATGTGATGCCATACATGTTGGTTGTGCTGCTAGTGACAAAGCAATCACCAGCACCAGAGGTCCCGAAGTACCACACCCAATCAGGCGTTTGCGCTTGGGCCAACATTGCCGACAGCCACGTCACCAAAACGAAGAGCTTGCGCTCAATTGATGAGTGGATCTTGCTTTTCATGATTCGCGAGATGGTCGGTGCGTTTGTGCGCATGGTGGTGAGCGGTTCGATCAAAAACAAGTCTACCGAAGGTAAGGATAGCCCCCACTCTGGCGCGAGACTCCCAGTTCTCGCTCGGCTGCCATGCGCGAGGGGCCGCGCGCGCCGAGTGAGATAGCTGATGGGGCCTCCGGCCCGTCGATCCGTGTCATGCTTCATCCGTTGCTAATGGCGCTTGTTCGTGCGCACTGCTCCACGCGTAGTGTTCCGGCTCGGTCACCAGACCCATGACAACTGGGTTGTTACGAATGTACCGCGCTTTCTGCAGGTAAAACGCAGGTGTCTGGATCAATTCAGGATGGTTGGTCTTCTGCCAGAACATCAGTTCAGTGTTCTGCGCCGATCGACGGCCATGCTCCCTGAACATGGCCATCATCCACTCCCTGCGGCTCTCCCGGTCACTGCCCGCGATGGCAGCCAGTAGCTGCTTGGCCGTAAAGCTCTTGAGATCCCGAAGAGTGTCAGATAGAAGCCCATGCTTTCGACGAAGGATCATATGGAGGTGGCTCGGCATCAGTGCGTACTCGAAGATCTCCAGCGCCTTGTTCCTGCGGCAGAATTCCAGGCTGTCGAACACGATCGCGCAATACTCCGGCCGAATGAACACATCCACCCAGTTCACCACGGTCAGGGTCACGAAGTAGGTGCCGTGCTCCACGTCGGCTTTCATCAACTCCGACATACGGCCAAGGTACGTCCGAGAACCGATGGTCCTAGACGGGCAGGAGGCCCTATGGATCTGGTCACTCGGCGCACGCGATGCCTACCCACGGCCCAGCCGAGCGACAACGACGGTCATTTACTCGAACCGCTTCCCCTCCGCGTTCCACTTCATCGTCAATCCTGCGAGGCGCGCGACCTCCACCGCCGCCGCCCGGATGCGCTCGTGACGCTTCGCCGCGTGCGGATCCTTGCTCGCAGCGAAGTAGGAAAGGACGGCGTTGAGGTAGTGCGCCGCATTGGGCGCCTGGGTCACAGCCGAGGCTGCCCATACATCACCGGCCTCTTCCCCATCGGCGTTCATGGCGCGATAGGTATAGGCGCGCACGATGAGAAAGTGGCTCGCCCCTGGGAACGACTTGTCCACGGCGGCCAAGCAGGAGTCGCAGGTGTAGATGACGTACTTGCCGCCCTGCTCATAGGCCCCTTTGGCGAAGTCAGGACCCGCGTGGGCGGGGTCGTTCACCTTGGGGATACCGCCAAGGACACCGTCGGGTACCCACTGCGCATGGAGTGCTTGGGTAAGGAGCAGCAGAAGGATCGGAAGTAGGCGCATGGTCGGTCGGATGGCAAAGGTCGGGCCTCGGGTATTCCACTTCGACCTTCAACATGCAAAAGCCTCCTGGTATCGCGGTCAAAAAGGTTTTCGTCGAGCCCCTTTCCCCGTATGGGGCGGACGGTTAACCTTGTAAGACCTTGAAGTTCGCCGTTCCCAAAACCAAACCCTTGTGTCCATGAACAGACCCCTCCTTCTCGCCCTGCTGTGCGGCTCGCTGGCCAGCGCGAACGCTCAGCTAGCGCAAAGCGAAAGTGGTGCGATCGTCGCTTCGGGCTTCCACATCACCCGACCGTTGAGCGAGATCTTCCGCGAGAACCCCGTTCCCGATGACTTCTCGCCGGTGCGTGGTGAATCCGAAGACCGCCTCCATCGCGAGCCGCCGAAGTACGAGTTCACCGGGGAGGACGGCCCGGCCTACGGTAACGATGAGAACACCTTGCAGAAGCGAGAAGGTGAAGAGCGTGAGGCGCCGGAGATGAAGATCAGCTTCAATGGTGGAACGGCAAGTGGCTTCCGACCCTACGATCCCTCGGGCGCGGCAGGACCGAGCCACTATGTGCAGATGATCAACTCGACGACGTTCCGGATCTACAACAAGACCTCCGGGGCGCTGCTCCTCACCGGCACGCTGGGCAACCTGTGGAGTCCGGCGACCGGAAACAGCGGTGACCCCATCGTGCTGTACGACAAACCGGCCGACCGCTGGATGCTCGCGCAGTTCGGCACGAGCTCGGACAGGAAGATCTACATCGCGGTGAGCACCACCGCCGACCCCACCGGTTCCTACTACACATACACCTACACCTCCCCGCAGTTCCCGGATTACCTGAAGTTCAGCGTCTGGCATGACGGGTACTACATGACGAGCAATCAGAGCACGCAGAAGGTTTTCGCTTTCGAACGCACAGCGATGCTCGCAGGCACCCCGGGAGCCCGCGCGGTGTACGTGAACTACTCGCCGCCGAAGGCGGGCTTCTTCGTTCCCCTGGCCGGCTGTGCTGCGGACGGAACCCTGCCGGCATCGGGACCCTGCCCGATCTTCTCCTACTCGGACAACGGTTGGGGCTCGAGCTATTTCGACCGTGTGAACATCTACAACATGGCCGTGAACTGGGTGCCCACAACGCCCACCGGCACCATCACCCTGGCGGCGAACGTGACGGCCGCCGCCTTCGACGGCTCGTACAACTCCAGCTGGAACGACTGCCCGCAGCCCGGCACCACGCAGAAGCTGGACGGCATCGGTGGCGCGATGATGTACCGTGCACAGTGGAAGAGCTGGAGCGGCTACAATTCCGTCGTTCTCAACTGGGCCGTGCGCATCAGCAGCACACAGCGCGGCATCAAGTGGTGCGAAATGCGCCAGAACACCTCCACCGGCGTCTGGAGCATGTACCAGGAAGGCATCTACGCGCCCGGCACGGACACGCGCTGGATGGGATCCATCTGCATGGACAACAACGGCTCCATCGGCCTCTCCTACCTGCGCTCGAACTCCACGAGCATGTACGCCAGCCTCTACTGGACCGGCCGCCGCTCCTGCGATCCGCTAGGCACCTTGCCCCTCACCGAAACACTGGTGGTGGCCGGTACCGGTTACCAGACGGGCACCAACCGCGTGGGTGACTATGCCCACCAGTGCCTCGATCCGGACGGCGTGACCTTCTGGAACACCAGCGAGTACATGGGCGGTTCATCGGGGTCCAGTGCCGCGCGTACCCGCATCTTCTCCTACCAGATCAGCCCGTGCAGCAATGCGGCCGGTGTGAGCATCGCCATCACCGGTGGAACCAACCCTTCCTGCACCGGCGCTTCTGTGACCTTCACCGCGACACCCACGAATGGCGGCACGAGCCCCAGCTACCAGTGGAAGGTGAATGGGGCGAACGTCGGCACCAACTCGGCCACCTATAGCACCACCACGCTCACCAGCGGCCAAGTGGTCACGTGCGTGATGACCTCCAACCTCAGCGGAGTGACCGGCAACCCGGCCACTTCGAACGCGATCACCATGACCGTGACCGGCTCAGTGACGCCCGCCGTGTCCATCGCCATCACCTCCGGTAGCAACCCCACCACCACGGGCGCTTCGGTGACCTTCACTGCCACACCGACCAATGGTGGCACGAGCCCCAGCTACCAGTGGAAAGTGAACGGTGCGAACGTGGGCACCAACTCGGCCACCTACACCACGACCACGCTGACCAATGGTGCGGTGGTGAGCTGCGTGATGACCTCCAACAACGGCTGCGCCTCACCGACGACCGCCACGAGCAATTCCATCACCATGACGGTGAATACCGTGGTCACGTACTGCACGGCCGGTACCACGAACACGACCTACGAACGCATCACGAATGTGACGATGGGCAGCATCAACAACACCACGGGCGCCTCGTCCTACTCCAACTACACCAGCCTGAGCACCAACGTGAGCGTGGGCGTGGCGCAGTCGATCACGGTGACCATCGGCACGCCCTACTCCACGGACCGCGTTTTCATCTGGTGCGATTGGAACCGCAATGGCACACTCACCGATGCGGGCGAAGCCGTCTATGCTTCTGCCCAAGGGGTCGGGCCGTTCACCACCAGCATCACCGCGCCAGCAGGTACCACGGCTGGCGGCGTGCGCATGCGCATCCGTTTGACAGACTCAGCAGCGGGCGCCAACCTGACCCCATGCGGCACATCGACCTACGGTGAAGTGGAGGACTATACACTGAACGTGACCGGCACGCTCGCTCCCATCGTGATCAGCGGCGAACCCGTGGTGGAAGTGCCCGCGCTGCGTATGGAGACCTTGGAGGTTTTCCCGAATCCGAGCAATGGCGCCTGCACGGTGAGGGCCAGCAGCCCAGGGACCTATTACCTGTTGAATGATATGGGCGTGCTCGTGCGTTCGTTCACCCTGAATGATGCCAGCGAGACGATCCGGATCGAAGACCTGGCCACCGGCACCTACGTGATCTCCGGACAGACCCGAACCGGCATCGTGAAGCAGAAGCTGATCGTGAGCCACTGATCCAACACAACGACGTGAACGAGGGCACCCTTCCGGGTGCCCTCGTTCTTTTTCCGACCACGCGCACCGCGGGCGGTGCCGAACGCTATCCAATACCGCGTGGACCTCAACGCGTGAGGATCGGGACAACTCCGCAGGCAGCGCCGATGATCCCAGGCTCTTCCACCGTACCTTCGACCGAGCCACATCCCACATGCGCGCATTCATGCTTCCCCTGGCCTTGGTGCCACTATTGGCTGCAGCCTTGCCCGATCTTTCGCTGACCAACATCGGGCTCACGAACTCGCGCTTCACCTCGGGTTTCGGAAGCGTTCCGGCGGACCAGATCGGGAACGAACTCTTCCTGTTCGGCCAGCTCACTGAATCAGGGAACATCACGGAAACGAACGTGATGATCACCCTGACGCTCACCGGTCCAACGCCCTTCTCCGCATCGCAATCCCTCGGGGATCTGGCCCCTGGTCCTGCATTAGCGCTGGATATCACGTTCGATATCCCCTCTCTCGCTCCGGGCAACTACTGGGCGACCATCAGTGCCACGTCCGATCAGAGCGCGAGCGATCCCACCCCTTCGAACAACTCCGTTGACCGCTACTTCGTGATCGCGGACTATTTCGCGCTGGATGGGCTGAGCGTCATCCCGTTCGCTGAACAGATCGTGGATGACATGGGCACCGGTACGTTCTCCGGTTCGGAAGATGAGTTCATGCTGTTCAGTTATTTCGAAGTGAAGGAGACCGTGAACGTCATCGGGATGGAAGCGGTCCTGGCGCCCGGTAGCGCGACGAATTCGTTCATGGTCTTCGCAGTGATCGATTCCGAAAGCGTGCTCTACTCCGACGTTTACAACTGGATCACGGCAAGCGACGATATCCTGATCGAACAGTCGGATATCGATGAGTCCTTCGTTTCGGCCAGCGTGCCTGCAGCCGAACTCGCACCCGGTGGCTATTATGCGGCGGCCGTGTTGTACAGCAATGGTGGATCGGATCCCCTCTTCATCAAAGACGACCTTACCGTGGAACAGAGTCCCTATGCGAGCCTGATCTACCTCTCCCCTGACGGAACGGTCTATTCCGATGGGAACGCGCTGGCCTTGCGGGTGGTCGCACAGGGAGCGGATACGACTTCCATCATGGAGCATCTCACCAGTTCCATGCTGATCGCACCCGTGCCGGCGACGGACCACATACGTATGATCGACCATCCGAAGCTGGGACCGGTGGAGATGTCCATCCGGGATGCCTTGGGCCATGTTGTCTTCCGCAAGCGCATGAACGCAGGCGACCCTATTGATATCCGATCATTGAAAGCAGGTGTCTACACCATCGGATGCGAGGGGCGCATTGGACGCTTCGTGAAGGTCGCCGAGTGAACGGGCGGCCTTGTCCATTCTGCACGGAGCGCAACCTTGTTGATATCGGAGCTCCGGAGCGCTCCGACACGGCTCTACCTTCGGCCGCTCCCATGGACTATTTGAAAGGTCTCAACCCCGCGCAACTCGCAGCGGTACAGCATACGGACGGCCCCAACATGGTGATCGCCGGCGCGGGCAGCGGCAAGACCCGCGTGCTCACCGTGCGCATCGCCCATTTGATGGCCGCCAAGGAGGTGGATCCCTTCCGGATCCTCGCGCTCACCTTCACGAACAAGGCCGCCCGGGAGATGAAGGAGCGGATCGAGAAGCTCCTGCACACCGTGCCCGGCTTGAACACGGAGGCGCGCAACCTTTGGATGGGCACCTTCCACAGCGTCTTCGCCCGCATCCTCCGCGCCGAAGCCGAGAAGCTCGGCTACCCGAAGGATTTCACCATCTACGATACCGACGACAGCCGCTCGCTGCTGCGGACCATCATCAAGGAGTTCCAGCTGGACGACAAGCTCTACAAGGCGAACAACGTCCACGCCCGCATCAGCATCAGCAAGAACAACCTTATCGGACCGCAGGAGTACCTGCGCAATGACGAACTGATGGCCGCCGACGCCGCCGCCCTGCGCCCCAGGATCGGCGACCTCTACAAGGCGTACGCGGACCGTTGTTACCGTGCCGGCGCGATGGACTTCGACGACCTGCTCTACAACACCAACCTGCTCTTCCGCGATCATCCGGAGGCCATGGTGAAGTACCAGACGCGCTTCCAATACATCCTGGTGGACGAGTACCAGGACACGAACCTCGCCCAGTACAACATCGTGCGCACCCTCGCCGCGCGCCACGAGAACATCACCGTGGTGGGCGATGACAGCCAGAGCATCTACGGCTTCCGGGGGGCGAACATCCAGAACATCCTCAACTTCCGTCGAGACTATCCGGACTACAAGCTCGTCAAGCTCGAACAGAACTACCGCAGCACGAAAACGCTGGTGGCGGCGGCGAACAGCCTGATCGACAAGAACAAGGAGCGGATCGAGAAGACGATCTGGACCGACAACGATGAGGGCGAGCTCATCCGCGTGCAGCGCACGATGAGCGACAACGAGGAGGGCGTCTTCGTGGCACACGACATCTTCGAGACCAAGATGCAGGGCCAGGTCCCGAACAAGGGCTTCGCCATCCTGTACCGCACCAACGCGCAGAGCCGCAGCATGGAGGAAGCGCTGCGCAAACTGAACGTGCCGTACCGCATCTACGGCGGGCTCAGCTTCTACCAGCGCAAGGAGATCAAAGACCTCATCTCCTACTTCCGCCTCACCTGCAACCCGAACGACGAGGAGGCGCTGAAACGCGTGATCAACTACCCGGCGCGCGGCATCGGGCAAACGACCGTGGACAAGCTGCTCGTCTCCGCTGGCGAACGGGAGTTGAGCATCTGGGACACGCTGAACAAGCACCTCGGCGAGCTCGGCTTCAACGAGGGCACGCGCAAGCGCCTGGCGGACTTCGTGATGATGATCCGCAGCTTCCAGACGATGCTCGACTCGCAGAGCGCCTATACCATGGGCGAGTACATCGCGCGCACCACCGGCCTGCTGCAGGACCTCTTCATCGACAAGACGCCCGAAGGCATCAGCCGCTACGAGAACATCCAGGAACTGCTGAACGGGATGCGCGAGTTCAGCGAGCAGCAGGAAGGCACGGATGTTCCACGCACACTACCGGACTTCCTCATCGACGTGGCCCTGCTCACCGACGCCGACAAGACCGACGATCCGAACGACAACGACCGTGTGAGCCTGATGACCATCCACAGCGCGAAGGGGCTGGAGTTCCCCTATGTGTACATCGTGGGCATGGAGGAGGAGCTGTTCCCGAATACCTTCAGTGCGCAGAGCCGCGCGGAACTCGAGGAGGAGCGCCGCCTGTTCTATGTGGCTTTGACACGAGCGGAGAAACGCGCCACGCTCTCCTACGCGATGAGCCGCTACAAGTGGGGCAACCTCACCGCGGGCGAGCCCAGCCGCTTCATCGACGAGATCGACCCGCAATACCTGCGCCTGCCGAAGCGCTACGAAACACCGGCTTTCGATCGGGGGCCTGCACCATCGTCGTGGTCAAGGCCCGGGAATGTGTCAACTCGTCCGACCGCGCAAGGAACCGTGTTCGGCCGCGAGCCCAAGAAGGCGGCACCCGCTCCGAAAGTCTCGCACTCGCCCATGCAACGGGGTGCCGCACCCAGCGCCCCCGCCGTGGATCCGGAGAAATTGAAGAAGCTGAAACGCGTGACCAGCACCGGGGCTCCGATGGAAGCCACGAGCACGCTCGGGCACGCGGCACCGGGCGATATCGCCGAGGGCGTTACCGTGGAACATGAACGTTTCGGCAAGGGCAAGGTGCTGAAGCTCGAAGGCAACGCGCCGGATGTGAAGGCAACGATCTTCTTCCCCAGCAGCGGACAGAAGCAGCTCTTGTTGCGCTTCGCGAAACTGACGGTGATCGGGGGCTGACGGTGACCGGTGCCCGGACATCGTTTGCTTTGTCCGATGGCCCTGTTCACAGGATTCGATCCCGCGCATGCGACAGGCATTGCCATCGCCGGGCTGTTGGGTCTTGCTGCTGCCGTGCTGCACATGCGGCGCCCTGGCGCGGCGATCACCACGCTCACCCTGGCTGCCTGCATCCTGCGGGTCGTATCGGCTACCCTCGACCCTTTCCTGAACGATTGGGACGAGGCGTTCCATGCGGTGGTGGCCAAGAATCTCATGTCAGCCCCTCTTACACCCATGCTCTTCCGGGAGGCCGCGCTGCCGATCACGACGGGCTGGGGAGAGCAGCACATCTGGCTGCACAAGCCCCCCTTCTTTCTCTGGCAGATCGCTCTTTCGCTCAAGGTCTTCGGTCTTCACCCGTGGGCGGTACGGATCCCCAGCGTGTTCTGGACAACACTGCTCGTTCCAGTGATCTGGCGCATCGGGACCCTGCTTCGCAGCGAGCGCACGGGGTTCATCGCCGCGCTGCTGGCCACCTTCTCGTTCATGCTGCAGGAGCTTACTGTAGGTATGATCAATACCGATCACAACGACACGGTCTTCATCGCCTTGATCGCTTGCAGCTGGTGGGCCTGGCTTGAACACATGCGCAAGGCGGTCATGCATTGGGCCATCGCGGCCGGGGCCTTCAGCGCGGGCGCGGTGCTGACCAAATGGCACGTGGGGGCCATTGTCTTCGGGCCATGGTGCCTATGGGCCATGCATGAACGCTTCCGGCCAGCTGTCCTGAAAGGTCTTCTGTCGGGGGCCTTCACCTTCGTACTGCCGGTGAGTGCGTGGCTGTTCCACATCTTCTCCTGGTTCCCGGCTGAAGCGCGATTCGAATGGTACTTCAAATCGCATCATTTCACCCTGGCGATGGATGGGCATACGGGCACCGGCCTGTTCCACTTCGACGCGATCGGCACGCTCCTGCCGCCATTCACCTGGTGGATCATCCTTCCCTCATGCGGCTACCTCATCCGGCGGCTGCAACACCCGGCGCATCGCCTGCTCGTGGCCTTCTCCCTTCTGGCCGTGCATCTCTTCTTCGCCTTCGCGGCCACCAAAATGGTCTGTTACACCATGGTGCTGCTCCCCATCTACCTCGTGGCTGTGGGCTGCGTTCTCGATGACGCCCTGGAACGGATCCGGAATGTCCGTGCCCAAAAGTTGGGTCTCGTGTTCGTTTGTGCGGTACTCGGTTGGTACGGGTTCGATCTCCCTCGCATCCAGGCCACCCACACACTGGAGGAAACCCGGCTGGTGGATCGCCGCTGGCGGATCCAGAAACTGGACTCCACCAACGAACTGCGGGATCTCTACCGCGTCGCATCAGGGTATGAAAGACCGGTGATCTTCAACGTGCCCCGCAACGCGCATCTGCGCTTCATGTTCACCCATGGCATCGAAGCATGGGACAAGCTGCCGGAACCGGAAGACGTCTCCAGGCTGCGCGCCAAGGGCTACACGGTCCTGATACTGCAGGATGGCAAGGACCCGGCAGGATTTCCTCTGAACACTGTGCTGATACCCGACAGCTTGGTACACATCTCCGACATCGTGCGCATTTGATGGACCTCCCGGACCGTTCTGTGGAACCGCTCATACCGAACGAACGACCACGCGGCACCAACCTTGCGGTCAGTGGTTCGCACCTTCGCATTCCGCTGACGCGGATCGAACACATGCGCGGAACGATCTGCTTCACACTGATCCTGATGACCCTCAGGTGCGCCGCCCAAGCGCCAGCCCGTTTCGAACTCGGATTCAGCCTCAACGGCACCACCTTCATCTACAAGGTCTTCGAGGATAGCGTGGTCACCAGTGAAGCCATCAGCCACAAGAGCTTCATCATGCAAGGCATGGGTGTGGAGGCGAGCCGGGCGAACCCGGCTGACAGCAACCTCTTCGAGCGCTTCGCCATACGTGATTGCGGCGGGGCGATGGACACCACGACCAAGGCCATCACCTATTACTGCTTCCCGCTCGATGACGTGCAGAAGCTGATGACAGGTGCGGCCTCCGATGGTAGCGGCAATTTCGGCTGGGCAGCTCACGGTTACCAACCGGGCGACGGTCAGCAACGCATCCTGGCGAAGTACAGGACCGCGGCTGAGGAGCACTGGCTCGGACCCTACGTCGGTGAAGGCGCCTTCAACCTGATGCATGACCTGCAGGACCCGGGCTGGGTGGCCCGGTACAAAGCGGCCCAGTAGCCGGCTGGGGCCGTACGTCTACATTTGGCGCATCGCAAGGCACCAGCCTTCGATCAGTGCATCAGTGATGCCCATCATCTGATCTTCTGATCATCCCATCATCCGATCGACATGCCTTCTCCTGAAGTCCTCTTCGACTACAACACCCAGCGCCCGCGCCTGATCATCCCGGAATATGGCCGAAACGTGCAGCGCATGGTGGAGCACTGCATGGGGATCGAGGACCGCGAGACCCGCACGCGGAACGCGCACGCGATCATCCAGGTGATCGGCCGGTTGAACCCGCAATTGCGCGGAAGCGAGAACGCGGACCGCACGCTCTGGGACCACCTCTACGTCATGAGCGAATTCAAGCTCGATGTGGACGGTCCCTACCCGAAACCAGCACCCGAGGACCTCATCTCGAAGCCCGAAAAAGTGAACTACCCGAAGCAGGACATCCGCTACGGGCACTACGGCAAGCTGGTCGAACGCACCATCGCGGCCTGTTGCGCGATGACGGATGGCCCCGAGAAGGAGGCCGCCATCGTGCAGGTCGCGAACCTGATGAAGCGCCAATTCCTCGCCTGGAACCGCGACAGCGTGGGCGACGGGGTGATCATCAAAGACCTGGTGGAACTGAGCGGCGGCAAGCTCCGCCTGAAGCCCGACCAGCAATTGGCCAGCACCGACGCATTGTTGCACACGCAACGCCAGGGTCCGCGCAACGAGGTGGACTTCCGGAAGCAGCGTTACGCCGACCAGAACCAGGGAGGCGGCGGCGGCAAGAAGCGGCATAGGAACCGCAACAAGAAGAAGAGGTACTGAACCGGTTGTCGGTTGATAGTTGTCGGTTGTCAGGCTCGCGATAGCGGCACTGACGACTGGCCGCTCGCAGCATTGGAAGCCCAACAACTGACAACCGAGAACGGACAACCGCTGGCCGCGTCCGCAACATCCTGGTGTTAGCACTGCGCCCCGTATGCACGACGAGGCCGGGGGGCCGAACCCTTGCTTCGCGTCATGGGAAGTTTCAAGATCGAAGGCGGCCGACGCCTGAAGGGTACGCTGGTGCCACAGGGCGCGAAGAACGAAGCGCTGCAGATCCTTTGTGCGGTGCTGCTCACGAGCGAGCCGATGACGATCCACAATGTGCCCGACATCGTGGACGTGAACAAGCTGATCGACCTGCTGAAGGCGATGGGCGTGAGCGTGGAGAAGCTCGGTGCCGGCTCCTACCGATTCCAGGCGAAGACCGTGAACCTGGAGTTCTTCCTTGACCCCGAGTACAGGCGCATGGGCGGAAGCTTGCGCGGCAGCGTGATGGTGGCCGGTCCGGCGCTCGCGCGTTTCGGCCGCGGCTATATCCCCAGTCCCGGTGGCGACAAGATCGGACGCCGGCGCATGGACACCCACTTCACCGGTTTCGAGCACCTGGGCGCAACGATCAAGTACGACGAGAACGACGCGTTCTACCGCGCCGAGGCGAAACGGCTGAAGGGATCATACATGCTGCTGGACGAGGCCAGTGTGACCGGCACCGCCAACATCGTGATGGCCGCCACCCTCGCCGAGGGGCGCACCACGATCTTCAACGCGGCGTGTGAGCCCTACCTGCAGCAGCTCTGCGATATGCTTGTGCGCATGGGCGCGAAGATCTCCGGCATCGGCAGCAACCTGCTGCACATCGATGGCGTGAAGGAACTCGGCGGCACCGAGCATCGCATGCTCCCGGACATGATCGAGATCGGCTCCTTCATCGGCCTCGCCGCCATGACGCGCAGCGAGATCACCATCAAGGACACCGGATACGAGCGTTTGGGGATCATCCCCGATGTCTTCCGCAAACTGGGCATCACCGTAGAACGGCGTGGTGACGACATCCATGTGCCGGCGCATGAGCACTACACCATCGAGCCCTTCCTGGA
This sequence comes from uncultured Chryseobacterium sp., assembly GCA_964649165.1. GTDB lineage: Bacteria > Bacteroidota > Bacteroidia > Flavobacteriales_F > PHOS-HE28 > PHOS-HE28. The sequence goes on along the minus strand of CAZYPC010000035.1, from coordinate 18,857 downwards.
CGGCAGCAACCGCGTGATCAGCGACCACCCCTGGCCCGGCTTCACGCCCGACCTGCTGAGCATCGTGCTGGTGACCGCCACACAGGCCAACGGCCACGTGCTCATCCACCAGAAGATGTTCGAGAGCCGCCTGTTCTTCACGGACAAACTTATCGAGATGGGCGCGCAGATCACGCTGTGCGATCCGCACCGCGCCCTGGTGATCGGCAAGGACTTCGAAAAACCGCTGCGTGCGATCCGCATGACCAGCCCCGATATTCGGGCCGGGGTCTCCTTGCTGATCGCGGCCCTCAGTGCCGACGGCACGAGCACCATCGACCACATCGAGCAGATCCGCCGGGGCTACCAGGATATCGAGGGGCGGCTGAACGCCATCGGGGCGAGGATCGCGGTCATGGATTGAAACGGAGCGCCACGCGGTCAAGCGGCCCGATGCTTGCGGGGAACTCCGATCTTCGCCACCACATGCGCCACTTCACCACCCTCTTCGCCGCGTTCACCGCATTGCTTTCTTCCGCACAGGGCCAAGTGCGCCTCGCCAATGTGCAGGTCGGCCAACAAGCCCCAGAGATCGTGATGGCCAGCCCCAGCGGGGAAGTGCTCCGGCTTTCGCAGCTCCAAGGCAAGGTGGTGCTCATCGACTTCTGGGCCAGCTGGTGCCGCCCGTGCCGCCGGGAGAACCCGCATGTGCGCCATACCTACCACGCGTACAAGGACCGCCTCTTCACCAACGGCGACGGCTTCCAGGTCTTCAGCGTGAGCATGGACCGCCAGGGAGCGCTGGAGCAATGGAAGGCCGCGATCGCCATGGACAGCCTGGACTGGAAATGGCACGTGGGTGCGGTGAACGAACCGGAGAATGCCGCTGCTCAGGAATACGGCGCCATGTTCATCCCGACCAATGCGCTCATCGACGGCAAAGGCAAGATCCTCGGCGTTGACCTGCATGGTGAAGCGCTCACGCAGGCGCTGGACGGGCTGTTGGAGAAGGACGCGACCAAGCTGGCCAAACACCAGAAAGGCAATAAATAGCTCCGGCGCTCAAGCGGCCAAGCGCGGCACGATGTTGGTCTGTCGCGGCGCAGATCACCTCGTTACTTTCGCCCCGAACCTCGAAGACCCCATGAAGCTCCTCGCCTCCGTCATCGCTCTCGCGTCCGTGCTCTCAGCCTCGGCCCTTTCGCCCATCGACCCGCCGCCCCCCGGTGATCCGAAAGTGGGCATCAACATCGGCGACAAGGCCCCGGAGCTGGCCTTTCCGAACGTTGACGGCAAGACGATGAAGCTCTCGGAACTGCGCGGCAAGTACGTCCTCATCGACTTCTGGGCAAGCTGGTGCGGACCGTGCCGCATGGAGAACCCGAACGTGGTGAAGGCCTACGAGAAGTACAGCAAGGCCAAGTTCAAGGAGGGCAAGGGCTTCGCGATCTTCAGCGTGAGCCTGGACAAGGCCAAAGAGCCGTGGAAAGCGGCCGTGGCCAAAGACAAGCTCGCCTGGCCCCACCACGTGAGCGACCTGGCTGGCTGGGAGTCCAAAGGCGCCGCGCTCTACGGGGTGCATTCCATTCCGGCCAGCTTCCTCATCGACCCCAATGGCATCATCGTGGCGAAGAACCTGCGCGGGCAGGCGCTCGACATGGAACTCGACAAGCACGTCAAGAGCTTCTGACCATCATGGACCTGACCGAAGGGCTGCCCGCAAGGCGGCCCTTCTTTTTTTTTGGCGCGTGCAAGACCTGACTTTCCCTGAGCGTTCCTGCCGATCCGTCACCGCTGCACGGTTGGCATAATGATCGATCTTCGCGCCCCCGTTCGCCGGCCCTCTGCGACAAAGAGGCGTGCGGGCATGTGAACATGTTCAGAAAGAAGCCGAAGACGATGACCGAACCCACATCGACCGCACAACACGAGCAGATGACGGATGCGGCGAACGCCGGCACGGGAACGAGCGACCCGGCCGAGACGGAAATGCAACAGGCCAGCGAAGCCGCCAGCGAGCACGGACTTCACGATGCCGACCCCCAGCGTAACGAGGAAGTGGAGCGGCTCGCGGCCGAAGTGACCGCGCTGAACGACAAGCATTTGCGTCTCTTCGCCGAGTTCGACAACTTCCGCAAGCGCACCGCCAAGGAGCGCATCGATATGCTCCAGTTCGCCGGAGAGAATGCCTTGAAGAACATGCTTCCGGTGCTGGACGATATGGAACGCGCCATCGAGAACAACGAGAAGTCGGATGACCTCGCCACAGTGAAGCAGGGTTTCGCCCTCATCCACGCCAAGCTCCTGAACATCCTGGGATCCCAAGGCGTGAAACCCATGGGCGACCTCAAAGGCCAGCCGTTGGACGTGGACCGTCACGAGGCGATCACCAAGGCAGCAGCGCCTTCCGCCGAGCTGAAGGGCAAGGTGATCGATGTGCTTGAGAACGGCTACACGCTGCACGACAAGGTGATCCGCTACGCCAAGGTGATCGTCGGGGAATGATGCGCAGGGACGACGCTCGCGTCGTCCATCCAACATGAGCAAACGCGATCCATACGATGTTCTCGGTGTCGGCCGCAACGCCACTGCGGACGAGATCAAGAAGGCGTACCGCCAGATGGCGATCAAATACCACCCGGACAAGAACCCGGGTGACAAGGCCGCCGAGGAGAAGTTCAAGGAAGCGGCTTCGGCCTACGAGATCCTGAGCGATCCGGAGAAGAAGGCGAAATACGACCGCTTCGGGCACAACGCCCCCGGCGGGTTCGGCGGTGGTGGCGGCTTCCAGGGCGGGGGCATGAACATGGAGGACATCTTCTCCCAGTTCGGCGACATCTTTGGAGGTGCCTTCGGAGGCGGTGGGTTCGGCCAGCGCGGCCGGGGCCAGCGCGTGGTGAAAGGCAGCAACCTGCGGGTGCGCATGAAGCTGTCCTTGGAGGAGATCGCCGAAGGCGTCGAGAAGCAGCTCAAGCTGAGCAAACTCGTGCGCGGCAAGGGCAGCGAATATGGAACCTGCCGCACGTGCAACGGCTCGGGACAGGTCACGCGCGTGCAGAGCACCTTCATCGGCCACATGCAAACGGTGAGCACCTGCCCCACATGCGGTGGCATGGGCCAGACCGTGAGCAAACGCCCCCCCGGCAGCGATGAGCACGGCCTCGTGCGTGAGGAGGTCGTGGTCACCGTAAAGATCCCCGCTGGCGTGGAGGAGGGCATGCAGCTCAACATCAGCGGCATGGGCAACGAGGCACCCGCCGGTGGCGTGCCCGGCGATCTGCTCGTGGTGATCGAAGAGGAGAACCACGCCGACCTGAAACGCGACGGAAGCGACCTGCACTTCGAGGCGTTCATCAACGTGGTCGACGCCGCGCTCGGTGCCAGCATCGAAGTACCGCTCGTGAAAGGCAAGGCCAAGGTGAAGGTGGAGCCCGGCACACAGAGCAACCATACGCTCCGCCTCAAGGGCAAAGGGCTACCCAGCGTCAACCACCATGGCATGGGCGACCTTTTCGTTCATCTGATCGTGTGGACCCCCAGCGACCTCAGCCGCGAAGAGCGTGGCGCGCTGGAGAAGCTCCGGAGCAGCCCCGGCTTTCAGCCCAAGCCCACTGCCAAGGACCGGGGTTTCTTCGAGCGGGTGAGGGAGATGTTCGGGAATTGAGCATTCCAGCCTTTTCCTTTCGTTCGCATTGGAGTGCCGGATTACTTTGGACTCGCAACCATCCGCACCCATGATCATTTCCCGCACAGCTTTCAAGCTCAAGTTCGGCCAGGCCAAACCGGCCATCGCCATCTGGAAGGAGATCATGAACGCCGAGATGGGCAGCGGGCCTGTGCCCAAACCGGGCATGCGGCTGCTTACCGACATGAGCGGCGTGAACTACACGCTGGTGACGGAGCTGAACATGCGCGGCTTCGCGGACCTGGAGCCGGACCAGCACATCTGGAGCACGAATGCCAAGATCCGCGAGCTCTACCCGCAATTCGTACCGCTCTGCGAAGGATCGATCAGCGAGTTGTTCCATCTGGAGCACCAGATCGGCGAGAACTGCCCGGCCGGCTTCGTGGTGGAGCGTATGGCCTTCCAGTTGAAATACGGTGCGGCGAAGGACGCCATCGCCATTTGGAAGGAGATCATGAACACGATCAAGGGCAGACCGGACGCACCGGCCATCCGTTTGATGACCGACATCACGGGTCCGAGCTATACGCTGGTGATGGAGATGCACTACCGCAACATGACGGACTTCGGGCCGAAGATGGTCCGCTGGGTGAGCGATGAGAAGGCGCGTGAAGGCTACGCGCGTTTCGTACCGCTGTGCGAAAGCTCAACGCGCACGCTGTACCGCATGGAGCACTGCGTGTAAGACAGACTACTTCTTCTTCCGCACCACGCCCGGCTTACCGCCGCTCTTGCCGTTCTCACTGGGGAACAGGCCGTGGATCTCCGCGTCGATCGCGTTGATGATGATGCCCAGGTCCTCCGGGTTCTTGTGGAAGCGGTTGTCGTCGATGTCCACGATGAGCACCTTGCCCTTGTCGTACTTGTCGATCCACGCCTCGTAGCGCTCGTTCAGCCGCTTCAGGTATTCGATGCTGATGCTCGTCTCGTAGTCGCGGCCGCGCTCGGCGATCTGGTCCACCAGGTTCTCCACTTTCGCGCGCAGATAGATCATCAGGTCCGGCGGAACGATGGACGTGTCCATGTTCTGGAACAGGCGCAGGTAGTTCTCGAAATCGCGCGTGGTCATCAGCCCCATCGCGTGCAGGTTCGGGGCGAAGATGTTGGCGTCCTCGTAAATGGTGCGATCCTGGATCACGTTGCGGCCGCTGCGGCGGATCTCCAGCAACTGCTCGAAGCGGCTGTTCAGGAAGAAGATCTGGAGGTTGAAGCTCCAGCGCTGCATGTCCTTGTAGAAGTCGAAAAGGTACGGGTTGTTGTCCACCGCCTCCTGTAGCTGGTCCCACTTGTAGTGCTTGGCCAGAAGTTGCGTGAGCGTGGTCTTTCCAGCGCCGATGTTACCTGCGATCGCGATGTGCATGAGGAGATGTTCCCGGTGAAGGGGCGCGAATTTATCCCCCGCGCCCACCGTTGGTCAGGATGTGGAAAAGTCGTGGTGCGGGGAGACAAGTCGCGCCCCTTCGGCACGCTCGAATGCCGACCCCGGATACACACGGATGGGTGCAAGAAAATTCGTCCGCAGATTTCACAGATCACGCCGATGAATGCGGCAGTGCCGGGATATCCGCAGCGTATCCTCTTAAAGCCAGCTACCACACAGCAGGTGCGATGACGATCCCATCGGCATAGAGCGCGTAGAGCAGGCCGCGTTCGATGCGCGCGTCGCGCAACCCTTTCTCCTTCGACGTGGCGAGCCAGGTCACCGGCATGCTGATGTCGAAGCTCTTCAGGTCGTAGCTGTGCAGCACACCATCCTTCAGGTAGAGGATGTGGCCATCACGCACTTCCAACGACACCGCACCGATGATCGGGATGGTCTTCGCGAAGCCGCCGAAAATGTCGAAGACCAGCACGCCCTGCTCGGGATCGCATACGTATAGCCAGCTGTCGAATTCCTGCATGAAGACCGGGCGCGGGCTGAAACCGAGCAGCTGGTCCAGCCGGCCCGTAGCCGAGCGCGGACGCAACTGGTTGTCCACCCGGGTCAATTGCAGGAGCCTTTCGTCGAAGAACCAGAAACAGTTCTGCACGCTCATGCAGGCCAGGGTCACTTGCGGGAAACCACTCCTGTTCAGATCGATCGGGTCGCCTTGAATGGCCAACGTATTGTCCAACGCGGCCAGCATGCCTTGCGGCCCGGAGAAGATCATGGGCTTCAATGAGGAGAACGCGTCGATGGCGGTGATGGTCCCGAAGGTCTTCAGGCTGTTCCGCAGCAGCTTCTTGCCCTGCGCGTTCCACAAAGTGAGCTCATCGCCCTGCAAGGTGTACACGTTGCCGATCTCATCCGTGGTGAACCGATCGAAGGTGCCCTTGATCACCACAGCCTCGCCCACCTGCGCTGTTCCCTGCGTTCCAGGCGGGGTGACCTGGGCGCACAACGCCATGCCCGACAACCAACAACAACCGGCAACCGACAACCGCTTCGATATCACGCGTGATCGGATAACAACAACTGGTCCAACCATTGCCGGTCATTGCAAAGACGTGGCACCTTGTTCTGGCCCCCGAGCTTTCCCCGTTCCTTCATCCACTGGAAGAAAGTACCGCGCATTACGGCGTGCACCTTGGGTGGCAGCAGCGCCATGTCGCCTCTCCGCTTGGCGTCATAATCGGTGTTCAGTTCACGCATCCGCCGGTCGAGCACTTGCGCGAACGCGCCAAGGTCATGCGGTGCACGTTCGAATTCGATCACCCATTCATGTCCACCACGCGCTGATCCGCTCATGTACACCGGACCGGCCGTGAACTCGTTCACCACGGCACCCGTGGCCTCGCATGCGGCCTCGATGCCACGATCCGCATTCTCCACGATCAGCTCCTCCCCGAACGCGTTGATGAAGCTGCGCGTACGACCGCTCACCCGGAACCGGTATGGTTTCACGCTGCTGAACCGGACCGTATCGCCCGGCATGTAGCGCCAAAGGCCGGCGTTCGTGCTAATGACGATGGCGTACTGCCTGTCCGGTTCCACCTCGTGCAGCCACCTGGTCCGCGGTTGATCGCGATCCAGTTCCTCCACGGGTATGAATTCGAAGAAGATACCGTAGTCGAGCATCAGCAGCAGATCGCCTGACCCGCGCTGATCGGTGATGCCGAAGAAACCCTCGCTGGCGTTGTAGCTCTCCAGGTAGTTCATGCCGGCGGCAGGAAAGAGCTGCGCGAACTGTTCCTTGTAAGGGCCGAAGCTGACGCCGCCATGCATGAAGAGCTCGAGGTTCGGCCACACCTCGTGCATGTGCTGTTTGCCGGTGAGCTCCAGGATCCGGCGCAGGATGATCAACGTCCAGGATGGCACGCCGGCGATGCTCCGCACGTCCTCGCGCATCGTCTCACGGGCCATGCGCTCGATCTTCTCCTCCCAGTTCTCCATCAACGCCGTTTCGATCACCGGTGTTCGGCGGATCTCCACCCAGATGGGCAGGTTGCGGATGATGATGGCGCTGAGGTCGCCGCTGTACGCGTCTGTCCGCAATTGCTCGATGGTGCTGCTGCCTCCCACCACCATGTTCATGCCTTGGTACAACCTGCTGTCCGGGCGGTGCTCATAGTGGAGCGCGATGAGGTCCTTTCCTCCCTTGTAATGGCAGTCCTCCAGGGCTTCCCGGCTCACAGGGATGAACTTGCTCGCTGCATTGGTAGTGCCGCTGCTCTTGGCGAACCACTTGATATCCGTGGGCCACAGGAGATTCTGTTCGCCTGCGCGCAACCGGTCCACATAAGGCTTCAGGCTCGTGTAGTCCTGCAGTGGCACACGCTCACGGAACTGCTCTGGCGTGGTGATGTCCGCATACCCATGCCGTTTACCCCAGTCCGTGTATCGCGCGGTCCCGATCAGTTTATGGAACACCTCCAATTGCGCCTCGTGCGGATAGCTCCTGAACAGTTCGATCTGTTGCAGTCGCTTCTTGATGAGGAAGGAGAAGAGCGCGTTGACAGGCATGGCCGACGGCGAATATCGCTCGCCCCGGCCGGAGCGCATGCGCAGAGCCGGGGTACATTCGCCAAGTTACATGACCGACCGGGAACGGCTCAGGAGCAAGACACCTTGATCGCGGTCCCACACGGGCGGCTTGTTCCCTGGCAGCATGGATGGCGAACCTCTAAGGAAGATGCTTGTCGGCGAAGAAGCCGGCACGGTGAACTACGCGCTGCACATGGGGCTGTCCATCGTGCCACTGAACGAACGCATCGGCACGTCCTTCACCATGCGCTTCACGGGCGCGCGTACCTGCATGAGCTGCGGCAAGCGCGTGAAGAAATTCTACGGGCAGGGCCTCTGCTATCCGTGCCTGACGAGCGCGCCAGAGGCGAGCGAGTGCATCGTGCGGCCGGAGCTCTGTCGTGCGCACCTGGGCGAAGGGCGTGATCCGCAGTGGGAGAAGGATCACCACTTGCAGGAGCACTTCGTCTACCTCTCGCAGACCGGCGGTATCAAGGTGGGTGTTACCCGATCGACGCAGATCCCCGTCCGTTGGATCGACCAGGGCGCGGTGCTCGCCGTGCTCATCGCCCGAACGCCGTACCGTCAGCTATCGGGAGCGATCGAAGTGGACCTCAAGCGAACGTTCGCCGACAAGACCGACTACCGCAAGATGCTGCAGCAAGTGGTTCCGGATCCAACGGCCCTGCTCGCTGCGCGCGATCTTGCCGTGGCGAACATCGCCCCCGAACTGAAGGAATACATGCTCAATGCCGAAGAGCCGCGCACGCTCGCTTATCCGTTGCGCGAGATGCTGCCGAAGATCGCCAGCGTTACGTTCGAGAAGCTGCCCGAGATCACCGGCACGTTGCTCGGGATCAAGGGGCAATACCTGGTGTGGAAAGATGGCCGGGTTTTCAATGTGCGGAACCACACCGGCTACCGCGCGGAGATAGGATGAGCCCACGCGTAACCCTTTCAAGAACGTGCTCGTTGCACAGGCGGGTTTTGGTCAAAGGACAAGGGTTGTCAGGGTAAAGGAAAGGGCCGCTTCCAGCGGCCCTTTCTCATTCTCCCGTGCCCGTCCGTTCAGTGGACCTCCAGGTCGAAAGGCATCCGCGCCTGTACCCCCATCATACCCCGCGCTTTTCGCACGGCCTCGAACTGATGCATGAGCTGAACATCGTCACCGAAGGCTTCTTCGCGCACCCAAGCTTTCGCACCGCCATCCAGGTTCTCCATCAGTTGCTTCAACATCGACTCCTCTTCCGGGTAGTCCACCGTGCGGTAGTCGCCCACGGCGAGCTTGGCCAGCTCGGCGGCCCCCGCGATAGCGTCTTCCAAACCGCCGATCTCATCCACCAGACCGAGTTCCTTGCCGCGTTGGCCGGTCCAGACACGACCCTGCCCGATGCTGTCGACCTGCGCCACCGTCATCTTGCGGCCTTCTGCCACGCGAGTCTTGAAGGTGTCGTAGAAGTTGTCCACGTATCCTTGGATGATGCCTTTCTCCTCCGCGCTGAGCGGGCGTGAGGTCGTCATCATGTCCGCGTATTTGTTGGTCTTCACGCCATCGAAGGTGATGCCGAGCTTGTCGTTGAAGAGGCCCTGCATGTTGGGGATGATCCCGAACACGCCGATGCTCCCGGTGATGGTGTTCGGCTGCGCATAGATCCTGTCCGCCGCGCAGGCGATGTAGTAGCCGCCGCTCGCCGCATAGTCGCCCATGCTCACCACCACAGGCTTGGTCTGTTTGGCGAGGTTCACTTCACGCCAGATCACATCGCTGGCCAGGCCACTGCCACCGGGGCTGTTCACGCGCAAGACGATGGCCTTCACGGACGTGTCCTCCCGCGCCTCGCGGATGGCCTCCGAGATGGTGGTGCTGCCGATGTCCCCGTCCGAGCTCTCGCCGCTGTTGATGCCACCCTGCGCATACACGATGGCCACTTTCGGCTTCTTGAAGGTGCTGGTCACCTTTCCCTCGCCGGCCTTCTTCGGAACGGTCGCCCGTGCGTATTTGCCCAAGCTCGCCAGCTTCAGGTCCTTGTCGGCGTCGAGCCCCATCTTCTCCTTCAGCAGGGCGATCACTTCATCGCGGTACTTGAGCCCGTCCACCATGCCGACCTCCACGGCGTCCTTCCCTTCGCGGATCAGCAGCTTTTCGGCCACCTCGTTCAGGCGCGCCTTGTCCAGCTTGCGCGAATCGCCGATGGCCGTGAGGTACTGGTCCCAAAGGCCGCCGATCAGCTCGGTCATCTGGCGCTCATTCTCCGGGCTCATCTCCTTGTAGATGAACGTCTCGCCGTAGCTCTTGAACCTGTTGTTGCTGCCCCGGATGAACTGGATGTCGATGCCCAATTTGTCAAAGAGCCCTTTCATGAACATCAGTTCAGCCTGTAATCCCCTGAAATCGAGGTCGCCCTCCGGCACCAGATAGACCTGATCGGCCGCGCTCGCCAGGTAATAGGTACCCTGTGTGTAGAGTTCCGCGTACGCGATCACCGGTTTCCCGCTTTCCTGCTTGAACTCGATGAGCTTGTCGCGGATCTCCTTCACAGTGGCCATGCGGGCGTTCACCATGAAACCGAGATCGAGGAACACCCCTTTGATGCGGTCGTCGGTCTTCGCCTTCTCAAGGTCTGCCAGGATGTCGTTCAGACCGAGCTCCGCAGCCCCCTTGAACGGGCCGAAGTCGAACATCAAGTCCTCCTTGTTCCCACGATCCACGATGGTCTCGGTCAGTTCCATGTGCAGGATGGTGTTGTCCTCGACGTTCGTGGGTTTCTTGTCGAACGAATACGAGTTGACCGCGGCGCCAATGGCCCCCATGATCATGACGAGGAGCAGGAAGAAGAGGAGGATCGAACCCAGGACGAACCCGAGCATCGAAGCGAACATGAACTTGAAGAACTGGCCCATGAGAAGAGAGGTGTCGTGGTTGTGGGCCGAAAGTAGCCCGGGCCATCCTGCGCCCTCGTCCCCAACTACATGGGCGGCGGATCCGCAGTGGTAAATGGGAGGATCGCCGGTGTGATGAACTCCCAACAAGCCGGATAGCTTCGCCGGCGATGGAAGTGCTCCTGCTGCTCGGGGGGAATGTCGGCGATGTGGTCGGCACCTTCCACCGCGCCGCATCCATGATCACCGAGCGCATTGGCCCCATCCGCTCCAGCAGCCGCGACCATTGGACGGAGCCCTGGGGCTTCCGGGACGAGCGTCTGTTCCTGAACCGGGCCTTGGTGGTTGACACGCATCTCTCCCCGGAAGACCTGCTGGCTTCATGCTTGGATCTGGAGCGCGAACTGGGCCGTGTCCGCACCGCAACGGATACCTATGGACCACGCCCCATCGACATCGATGTTCTCCTTTGGGGGGATCAGGTCATCTCGCTCCCCCATCTCCAAGTACCCCATCCGCGTATGCACGAGCGCGCCTTCGCCTTGGCCCCGGCAGCGGACGTGGCCCCAGAATGGCCGCACCCCATGCTCAAACGCACGGTGCTCACCCTGCTGAACGATGCGACCCGGAACGCCTGAATTGGAGAACCCCTCCGCACCGGCCCAGGCAGCGAAGCAGCCGTTGTACGGCTATGTGGCCATCGAGGGACTGATCGGGGCCGGCAAAACGACCCTGGCCAAACGCTTCGCCGAGCACTGGAACGGGCGCACCGTGCTGGAGGAGTTCGAGGACAACCCCTTCCTCCCCCGCTTTTATGAGGACCAGCAGCGCTACGCCTTCTCCGTGGAACTGTCCTTCCTTGCCCAACGGTATCACCAGTTGAAGCGGGTCGGCGAGCGGAGCTTGTTCGAGCCCGTGACCGTCGCGGACTATTCCATCGGCAAGTCGCTGGTGTTCGCCAGCGTTACCCTCCCCCCGGATGAGCGGGCGCTGTTCACCGACCTCTATTCCATCATGTACGGGGGACTACCGAAACCCGACCTGCTGGTCTACCTGCACCTTCCCATGGAGCGCGTACGGGACCGTATCCGCTCCCGCAGGCGTAGTTATGAACAGGCGATACCGGTAGAATATCTTGAGCGCCTCCAGCAGGGCTACCTCGACCACCTGCACAAATCCGCCGGACAGCGGGCACTTGCCGTGGATATCGGTGACCATGACCTGCTGAAGGATCCCACGGCTTATGCGCGGCTGCTCGCGCTACTTTCCCAAGAGCATGCGATGGGCCTCACTATTGTACGTCTATGATCGGTTCATCGACTGTGAACAAGTGTTCGTCGGAATGAAAAATCGCTGAGGGAACGGCGGTTACATTCGCGGCCACATCCACAGAAAAAAGCCCGGAACTCATGGAACAAAAGCACCTTAAAGGCCTTGCCCTGGTGCTCGTGGCCGCAACGGTTGTCACCGGTTGCAATGGCCTCGGCAAAATGAACAAGAAAGCGTCCACGATCACTTATACCGTGGACCCTAACCCCCTGATCGTGAAGGGCGACACGGTTACCGTGAACATCAACGGGAACTTCCCGGCCAAGTATTTCGCCAAGAAGGCCTTGGTCGAACTGACCCCGACGATCGAAGGCATCGGCGACCAGATGATGCTGGCCACCCCCGAGAACAAAGTGCCCGATTCCTACACACCGGCCAGTTCCACCGCCCTGAAGATGTCCGGTTTCCAAGGTGAAAAGGCCGCAGGCAACTACACCGTGGTCCCCTACGAGACCGGCAAGAGCTTCAGCTACAGCGATCGTACGGCCTACAAGCCCGAAATGGAGCACAGCGCCCTGATGCTGCGCATCCTCGGCAAGCAGGGAAAAAAGGAGAAGCCCTTCAGCCCGGTGAAACTGGCGGACGGCGTGATCACCACCCCGTACCTGATGCTGAACGATGACAAGACCATCATGGCGAAGGACAACTTCCAGCGTGTGACCAGCCACACCATGAGCGCGAAGATCAATTACCTGGTGGCTTCCGAGACGGTGCGTCCCGCCGAACTGAAGGACCAGGACATCAAGGACATGAGCACGTTCTTGAAGAGCAGCGCTGGCAATGAGAAGATCGCGATCACGAACGTGAAAGTGGATGCCTACGCTTCACCCGAAGGTGAGGTGCAGATGAACGAGGGCCTGGCCGACAAGCGCGCCGCCACCGCCAAAAAGGTGGTCATGGGCGAGATGGTGAAGAACAAGTTCCCGAAGGCGAAAAATGACTCGATCTACATGCTGAACCCCCGCGGTGAGGACTGGGAGGGATTCCGCTCAGTTACCCAGGCGAGCGACTTCAAGGACAAGGATCTGGTCCTTCGCGTGCTGGAAATGTATCCGGACGTGGAGAAGCGTGAGAGCGAGATCAAGAACATGGCCGCCACCTACAACGAACTGCGCGAGGACATTCTTCCCCAATTGCGCCGCTCGGAGATCGTGCTGAACTACGACAAGATCGGCTACAGCGACGAAGAGCTCGCCCAGCTCAGCAAGACCATGCCCGACAGCCTCAATGTGGAGGAACTGCTGAAGGCCGCAGCGAACGCCAGCGCCGATATGAACGAGCAACTCCGCATCTACAAGGAGTGCGAACGCGTTCACCCGACCGACTACCGCGCCGCCAACAACGTGGGTTGCATCTACTACGCGCAGAACAAAATGACGGAGGCCGAGGCCCAGTTCCAGAAGGCCAACTCCATCATGGACAATCCCATCAGCACGAACAACCTGGCGGCGATCACCCGCCAGAAGGGTGATCGCAAAAAAGCGATGGAGATGCTGAAGAAGAGCGTGAGCGCCGGCCCGGAAGTGAAGTACAATATGGGGCTGATCGATATCCAGAACGGCGACTATGGCAGCGCGAGCAGCAACATGAGCGGCGTGATGGACTACAACGCTGCACTGTCCAAGCTGCTCGGTGGTGACGCCGCCGGGGCTCAGGGCATCCTGCAGCAGTCCCCTGAAAAGGACTCGGCCAAGGGCCACTACCTCATGGCCATCATCGGTGCACGCCAGAGCAATGGCGAACTGGTGAAGACCGAACTGGCCGCCGCCGTTGCTCAGGACCCCGCTCTGAAGGACAAAGCGACGAAGGACCTCGAGTTCCGCGCCTTCAAGGACAGCCTAGGCCTCTGAGCCGTTCCCGAAAGATCTGAGCGAAGCCCCCGACGCACGTCGGGGGCTTCTTTTTTCACGGGATCTCGGTCGCGCGGAACCAGACATCAAGGGCGAGCTGTACACCCGAACTGTGCAACCGCTCTGTGAAAACGCTGTCCAGCCGGACCGTGTCCTGGATATCCATTCGGAAGCGCCGTACGTCGGGTTCTAGGCGATCCACTCGCCAATAATCCATCAAGCCATCGCCGTCCTTTCGCCAGCGGACCACTAGCAGGCTGTCTTCAGCCGTTGTCCACCGCTCGCCGTCCAGCAGGTTCTGATGCAGCGCACCTCGTACCTGCCAGCAGGAACAGCTGTCGATCGTTCGGAGGTCAAAGCCGATGTCACCTCTGTTGAATATCACCTGCCAGCCATTGGACCAACACTGCGTGATGAGCGTATCCTGCAACAGCAAGGGTTGTGGATCATCGAACCAGGGATCGAAACGTTCCACCGGGCGCATGTGCATAGGATCCGTTTGGGCCTCTGTTGGGAACTGAGCGTTGCTGGGATGACCAGCCAGAATGAGAAGCGTAGGAACAAACCTCATGCGAGTTCATGAGCAGAACTCGAAATAGGTGACCGATCCGGCTCAAAACGGAGCAGGGCTCCCGAACGGAAGCCCTGCTTGAACACGATCCTGGAAACCTTAGAACACGATCTTCTGGCGGCGGATGCGGGTGCGGTACTTGTGTCCGCCCTGTGTCTTGTACTTGTACAGCTTGTAGTGGAACTGGGCCTTCAGGAAGAGGTAGGCGTCCAGGTCGGTGGGATCACCGCGCTGGTCTCCAGCCCCTCGCGGGCCACCAAGCGAAAAGGCCCCAAGGTTCGGGTCGGCCAGATACGCTCCAACGTCGCCGTGGGCGTCCCTCAGCGCGCTGTTGTCGTAGTAGTCACCGCTCACATCATCGATGTAATCGGTAAAGGTCTTCGTGTACTGCAATTCCAGCCCACCGCTCCATTGCTTACTGAAGGCCTTGCGGATACCGATGCCCATCGGAATACAGATCTGGAACTGGCTGTAGATCTCGCCCCCACCGATCAACTTGTCTCCCACTTCGATGGGCTCCAGGCCCTGGCCCTCGGTGCCCAAGGGGCGCAGCTTCACCCAAGCGTTGTTGAACTGCGCTTTCGGGTCGAAATAGAACATGCCCACGCCACCGAAGAAATACAGGCCGACGCGTGAACTCTTCGTCCCTTTGACCCCACGGAGGTCGTAGATGTGGCCCAGTTCCTCCTTATAGAGGTGCAACTCATAAGCGAGCTGTAGTTCGAACACGTCCGACTTGAAGTTCAGGTTCCGGTCCTGCCGGAACTCCTCGGTCGTCAAGTTGTCGTTACCGGCCAGGATCCCATAGGTCAACTGCATGCGCAGCGCCTGCTTCTCGGCCGTATGATAGCGGTAGCCCAAGCTCACCGCAGGTTTGGTCTGGCTGAGCTCCAAGTCCCACACGAAAGGTGAACCGATCTGGTTGCGACCTCCCAGCTCCCCAAGAAAATTGGAGATGCCAAGGCCGATCATCACCTCGCCGCGGTGGGTTTTCCAGTAGCCGCTGTTCCGGAAGTACTGCCCCTGTACGGGAAGCGCCACCGATGCCAACAACAGCAGGACGAGGAGAGGTAAACGTTCCTTCAGGCGCACGGGGTGCTTTCGGATGGGAGCCAAATATAGAAGAGCGGGCATTCTACGCTTAACAGCTTGCGCTGTTTCATCGAAGACTCCGTTATGCTCGTCGAGTTGCCTGTGGTTGAAAGCCGTCTCACCCCCCTTGGCAGACCTGCCAAAGCACGATCCCGGCACAAACCGAGACGTTCAGGGAGTGCTTGGTGCCGCCTTGAGGGACCACGATGCACCCATCACTGGCCCCGACCACCGCTTCTGAGACGCCATTCAACTCGTTCCCGAAGACCAAGGCCAGGCGCCCCCCCTCCGGAAACCGCCATTGGCCCAAGGGTATGGCATGCACCGTCTGCTCGACACTGTGAACCACATATCCCTCGCGTTTCAGTTCCTCGACCGCTTCAGCGGCTGATGTCCGATGGATCCACGGCACGGACAGGGTGGCACCCAGCGCGGTCTTTTCGATCTCCCGCTGGGGTGGACGGGGCGTGAACCCGCACAGCACCAAGCCTTCCAAAGCAAAGGCATCAGCCGTCCGGAAGATGGCCCCTACGTTATGCCGGCTCCGGACATCGTCCAGGACCACTCGGACCGGCCGCTTGACCATGGCCTTGTATTGCCCGGCGTCCACTCGGCCCAATTCCTCCATGCTGAGTTTACGGTCCATTGCTTTCACCGATCGTTGATAACGCAAAGGTCGGTCGCTGTTGGGCTCGAGGTAATTTTCCGGCGTGATGAAGAATCGAGCCGCCAAGAGCGGCCAAGGGGCCGATACCCCCCTGATGCGCCAATACAACCGCATCAAAGGCCAATATCCCGATGCCATCCTGCTCTTCAGGGTCGGTGATTTCTATGAGACCTTCGATGCCGATGCCCGCACGGCCAGCCGGGTCTTGGGCATCACTCTGACCAAGCGCAACAACGGCGGTGCGGCCCTGATGGACCTCGCCGGATTCCCCCACCATTCGCTCGACAGCTACCTGCCAAGGCTGGTGCGGGCGGGCCATCGCGTGGCGGTCTGTGACCAATTGGAGGACCCTAAATTGGCCAAAACGGTCGTGGAACGGGGAGTAACCGAGGTCGTCACCCCCGGGGTCGCGTTCAGCGACAGGGTACTGGACCACCGCAGCCACAACTGGCTCGCAGCCCTGTGCGCGGAGAAAGGCCTTTACGGCGTGGCCTTCCTGGACGTGACCACCGGCGAGTTCCACGTGGGCGAGGGCGATGCCACGGTCATCGGCAAGTACCTCGATGGGCATTCGCCTGCGGAATTACTTCATGCCCGGAACGAAGCGGACCCGTTCGTGGTCAGCGCATCAGGCCGATCCTACGCCTTCGGGCTTGATGATTGGGCTTTTACCAACGATTTTGCCAAAGAGCGGCTGCTCGCCGTCTTCGGGACCAACAGCTTGAAAGGCTTTGGGATCGAGGATATGCACCTTGCCCAGCGCGCCGCAGGTGCCATACTGCACTATCTTGGCGAAACGCGCCACGATCAGCTCGGACACATCACACGTATCGCCCGGCTCCATGCGGGCACGCACCTCGGGCTGGACCGCTACACCGTTCGCAACCTCGAACTCGTGGCCCCGCTTCACGAGGGCGCACGCACACTGCTCCAATGCATGGACCGCACCAGCACCCCGATGGGGGCACGCCGGCTCAAGCGTTGGTTGCTGTTCCCCTTGCTTGACCGCCCAGCCATCGAGCAACGCTATGACCGGGTCGAGGCCTTGATCACCAGTGCCGAGCTGCGTGAGATCCTGAAGGATACGCTTTCCGGCATCGGCGACCTGGAAAGACTGACCGGCAAAGCGGCCGTGGGGCGCATCCACCCCAGGGAGCTGCTCCACCTCGGCCGATCCCTTGTGGCGGCGGAAAAGGTGCGCAACGAGCTCATGGCAACGGACGAACGGCTGGCCGAACCCGCGAGGAACTGGCAGCCACCCATGGACCTGGCGCAACACATTCAAGAAAGCATCGAGCCCGAAGCACCGGTCAACATCGCCAAGGGAGGCGTGGTGCGCCCGGGAGTGGACAAGGACCTGGACGAGTTGAGGCACATCACCACTCACGCCAAGGAACTGCTTCTGGGCATCCAACAGCGGGAATCGGAGCGCACCGCGATCCCCTCACTGAAGGTGGGATACAACAATGTCTTCGGCTACTACCTGGAAGTGCGCAACACGCACAAGGAAAAGGTACCCGAAGATTGGGTGCGCAAGCAGACGCTCACCGGCGCGGAGCGTTACATCACGGATGAACTGAAAACGCTCGAAGAGCGCATCCTCAGCGCGGAGGAACGCATCGGCACCCTCGAACAGCAACTCTACGGCCGCGTCGTGGAACGTGTGAGGCAGGCCACCACGACCCTGCAAACGACCGCAGCGGCGTTGAGCGAACTGGATGTGCTCGTGAGCTTCGCGGACAACGCAGTGGCCTGGAAATATGTCCGACCGAGGTTGACGGACAATGCGGATCTCGAGGTCCGCGAAGGCCGCCATCCGGTGATCGAGCAACAGCTGCCCCCTGGGGAAGCCTACGTTGCCAATGATGTGGTCCTGGACCCTGACGATCGCCAGATGGTGGTGATCACGGGCCCCAATATGAGCGGGAAAAGCGCGCTCCTCCGCCAGACGGCACTGCATGTCCTTATGGCCCAGTGCGGCAGTTTCGTTCCTGCGAAGAGCGCCACGCTCGGCATCACCGACCGCGTGTTCACGCGCGTAGGCGCCTCGGACGACCTCTCCACCGGGGAAAGTACGTTCATGGTAGAAATGAACGAAACGGCGAGCATCCTGCACAACCTCAGCGCGCGTAGCCTGGTGCTGCTCGATGAGATCGGCCGAGGGACGAGCACCTACGACGGCATCAGCATCGCCTGGGCCATCGCCGAATTCCTGCATGAGCATCCTGGCCGTCCCAAAACGCTCTTCGCCACCCACTACCACGAACTGAACGAGATGGCCGACAGCTACCCGCGCATCCACAACGCCAACGTGGCGGTGCGGGAGGTCGGTGGTAAGGTGCTCTTTCTGCGCAAACTCGTTCCCGGCGGAACGGACCGGAGCTTCGGTATCCATGTGGCCCGTATGGCCGGGATGCCCCCCTCCGTGATCGAACGGGCCCAGAAGGTGCTGCATCATCTGGAGGCCACGCACGCCGGAGACCTGGGAGCTGAAGCCGCCCCGATCGCCATCGACCAACCGGCCGGGGATGGCCCGCGCAAGGCGATGAAACCCGACACGTCCGCACTTGGCAGGGAACCCCAGCTGAGCATTTTCCAATTGGACGACCCGGCGCTTGAAGGCATCCGTGCGCAGTTGGAACGCATCGACATCGATACGCTCACCCCCGTTGAAGCACTCCTGAAACTGAACGAGATCAAACGGATGAGCGGTGCAAAGCCCGTCAAGCTGAGGAAAGCCTGACGTCGCACTTTTCATCTTGTGACTCTGCCTCCCACGGCTATATTTGCGCCCCCATTGCGAGAGTAGCTCAGTTGGTAGAGCACGACCTTGCCAAGGTCGGGGTCGCGGGTTCGAGTCC
>CAZYPC010000034.1:0-40811 GCA_964649165.1 uncultured Chryseobacterium sp. | reverse complement strand
AACCGCTGCCAGCGCGGCTTTCGGGCCGTAACGAACGACGGATGGGGACATGGGTTCGATGAAGCCGGAAACAATGGAGCGCTGAAAGTTGAGAAAGTTGAAGGACTTCCGCTTGGATTTTTTTTTCTGAACCGGAGGCAACCCTGTTTCCGTGGCCTCGTACCCCGGCCTCGTTGACGTTAAGGTGTCCCGTTCCAAGGGCATCGTTCTGCGGGTGTTCGTACCTCGTTCGGTGTGCGATCATTCGGCGTGCTTACAACAATACAGGTTCCCGGTCGTATGACCAGCCCATGTTCATATCTCGCTCGCATTCCTGCCCGCTGCCCATCCTCCTGTTCCTGGTCACCTCCCGGGTGGCCTTGGCCCAGGTCGGGGACCCGCCGTTGCCGCCAGAGGACGTGTTACTGTCCGGGGACACGTTCAACTGGCCGGAGGAACTCCCGGACCCCTATGCCCCTCTGAACGCGGCATTGGGTGGTGATTCCGTCCGGATGGCCAACGGTTCGGCCTGTACGGGCTGGGTGGAGGACCGTTATCCGAACGGAGGCCTGAGGCACCGAGGGTATTACGGTGAAGGAAGGATCATCACCTATCGCAACTACCACCCGAACGGGCAAATGGAGCGCGAGTTCCGGATGAAGGACCAGACACGGAGTTCCATGCGCACCTTCTACGACAACGGTATCCTGCGCAGCGAGGCCCGTTTCGTCGACGGTCTTTCGCGGTCCTACGTTGAGCACTATCCGAACGGCCAGGTGCGCTATACCGAGGAAAGGCACCCATCGCTACCCTACTATCTGGTGATGGATCTTTTCGCGCCGGATGGCAAGCCGGTGAGTACACTACATGTCGTGGATAAGAAGCAAGGGGTTTTCGAGCAGCGCGAATACTGGCCGAACGGGCAGTTGCGCGCCATGGGCCGTTCCCGGTTCAACCCACAGCGCTACGACTCGCAGCGGATCGGTTCATGGACCTATCATGATGAACAGGGGAAGCCGGTGCGGGAGGAGAGCTATGTGGATGGCAAGGTCCACGAAACGGCTGAACTCCGCTAGAACCCCGGGCGGGAAAAAGAGGAAGGCCCACCGATCGCTCGGCGGGCCTTCCTCGTTCTGGTAGGACGGTCCTTACTTCTTCTCGTCCTTCACTTCTTCAAAGTCCACATCGGTCACTTCCTGGTCCTTGCCGGCTCCGGCGCCGTTGTCGGCGCTCGCACCGCCTTGGGCCTGGGCCTGCTGGGCCGCGGCGTACATCTCCTGGCTCGCCGCGTTGAACAGGTTGTTCAGTTCCGCCATCGCGGTATCGATCGCCGGGATGTCCTGCGCTTCGTGCGCCGACTTCAGCCTGGCGATGGCCGCTTCGATGGGTTCCTTCTTGTCAGCGGGCAGCTTGTCGCCGTACTCCTTCATGTTCTTCTCCATCTGGAAGACCATGCTGTCGGCCTGGTTCAGCTTGTCCACGCGCTCACGGGCAGCCTTGTCGGTGTCGGCGTTGGCCCTGGCCTCGTTCTTCATCTTCTCGATGTCGTCCTTGCTCAGGCCGCTGCTCGCTTCGATGCGGATGCTCTGCTCCTTGCCGGTGGTCTTGTCCTTCGCGCCTACGTGCAGGATGCCGTTGGCGTCGATGTCGAAGGTCACCTCGATCTGCGGGGTGCCACGCGGGGCCGGCGGGATGCCGTCCAGGTGGAACCTACCGATCGTGCGGTTGCCGGAGGCCATCGGGCGTTCGCCCTGCAGCACATGGATCTCCACGCTCGGCTGGCTGTCGCTGGCCGTGCTGAAGGTCTCGCTCTTCTTCGTGGGGATCGTGGTGTTGGACTCGATCAGCTTGGTCATCACACCGCCCATCGTCTCGATGCCGAGGCTCAGGGGCGTCACATCCAGCAGGAGCACGTCCTTCACATCACCGGTGAGCACACCGCCTTGGATGGCCGCGCCCAAGGCGACCACCTCATCGGGGTTCACGCCTTTGCTCGGCTCCTTTCCGCCGAAGAATTTCTTCACCGCTTCCTGGATCGCCGGAATGCGTGTGCTGCCACCGACCAGGATCACCTCGTCGATCTGCGACGGGCTGAGGCCGGCGTTCTTCAACGCGCTTTCACAAGGCGCGATCGTGCGCTTGATCAGGCTGTCCACCAGTTGCTCGAATTTCGCACGGGTGAGCGAGCGCACCAGGTGCTTCGGAATGCCGTTCACCGGCATGATGTACGGCAGGTTGATCTCGCTGCTGGTGGTGCTGCTCAGTTCGATCTTGGCTTTCTCAGCGGCGTCCTTCAAGCGCTGCAGGGCCATGGGGTCCTTGCGCAGGTCGATGCCTTCGTCGCTCTTGAACTCCTCGGCCAACCAGTCGATGATGGCCTGGTCGAAGTCGTCACCGCCAAGGTGCGTGTCCCCGTCCGTGGACTTCACTTCGAAGACGCCGTCGCCGAGTTCCAGCACGCTCACGTCGTGCGTACCGCCACCGCAGTCGAACACGACGATCTTCTGGTCCTTGTGCTTCTTGTCCAGACCGTAGGCCAGGGCGGCCGCGGTCGGTTCGTTGATGATGCGGCGCACCTTCAGGCCCGCGATCTCACCGGCCTCTTTGGTGGCCTGGCGCTGGGCATCGTTGAAGTAGGCGGGCACGGTGATCACCGCCTCGCTCACCGTAGTGCCGAGGTAGTCCTCAGCCGTCTTCTTCATCTTCTGCAGGATCATCGCGCTGATCTCCTGCGGGGTGTACATGCGGTCGGCGATCTTCACGCGGGGCGTGTTGTTGTCGCCACGGGCCACCTCGTAAGGCACGCGCGCCGCCTCCTTGGAGCTCTCGTCGAACGAGTTGCCCATGAAGCGCTTGATGGAGAAGATGGTGTTCTTCGGATTGGTGATCGCCTGACGCTTGGCGGGGTCGCCCACCTTGCGCTCGCCGCCGTCCACGAAGGCCACCACGCTGGGGGTCGTGCGCTTGCCTTCGCTGTTCGCGATCACCACGGGTTCGCTGCCTTCCATGACGGCTACGCAGCTGTTGGTCGTTCCCAGGTCGATCCCTATGATCTTGCTCATGTTGTGGGGCGCGGGGCCGCGCCTGTGCTTTAATGGTTCCGCCGCGCTTCTCAACGTTCGTGCCCACCCGATCGGCAGGCACAAGCTGACAGGAAAGTCACAAAAGCCGCGAGGGCCGTGGGCGACCCGGGACTGTCAAAAGGACAGGAGGCTCAGCAGTCGCCGTCCAAGGCAGGTGGAACACAGAACTTCAGCGTTCCGGTGTATTGCCCCTCCCGAAGCTCCGTATTGGTCGCCTCGTTCAGGCGTTTGCGTTGTGAAATGTTCGGTGGGTTGCCTTGTGCCTGTGTGGGAACGATATGGAACATCCGGCTGCTGAACAGACCATAGCCGCCGCTGACGTTGGAGAAATCGGGACGCTCTTCGACGATACCGCTGATCGGGTTGGCCAATTGCAGATAGGTGTGCAGGTCGGCGGCCGCTACCCACCAGAAGAATTCCATGCCCCGGAATATGCGCTGTTGGACCTGGCTCTCGTCCGCCAACCGCACCCGACTGTTCACGGTCTGGAAGAAGAGCTCGCCGTTCATCGAGACCTCATCCACCTGACCGGGAGCACTGGCGGAGATCACGGTCCCGACGAAGTTGTCGAAGGATTTCGTGTACACGGTCCCATCCAGCATCACCTCATCATAGTGGAAGCGGTAGTACGCCTCATAACGACGCCCGTTGGCCGTGGTTTCCCACTTGATCGGGTAGTTCTGGTAGCCGCTGACCTGCTTGAAGGAAATGAGCGTTGTTGGATTGCCCGTTGTGGAATAGTGGATGACATTGTTCACGATCGGCGTCGTGGTCTGGATGTGATTGCCCTTCGCGGTGGCCACCAGCCGGTAGTTGTCCTCGTAAGCGAGGTGCCCATCGGGCAGATCGCCCCGGAAGTAGTACATCTTGTGAACGGGCCAGGTGAACAGACCTGCGGGCCGGTCGGTCAGGATCGTGTCATGCAGTTCCATGGTCGCGATCACGTTGCCGGCACTGTTCACCCGTTCAATGCGTGCATCGACCAGTTCACCGTCCTTGTACTCGGTGGAGTCGGCTATCTGCGCATAGACGAAGGCATCGCCGTCCCCGAGAAAGGCTTTGTTGATCTTCACCCAATGGATCGCGTCGTTCTTGTTCAGCAGGCTGTAAACGACCGTGATCTCCTTGTAGGGGGCGGTCACGTCCAGATCGGTGCTGCAGCCGAAGAACAGGGGCCCAATGGTGGCCAGCAGCGCGAGGCGGGAAGCGGAACGGATATCCATAGGTGGCCAAAGATATCCGGACGCGTTCTCCGGAACGGGAAAGATGATGACCGGTGAATGCCCGATGAGAACAGGTCAAAGCGGGCCAACGGGCGGCATAGCTTTGGCCGCACCACACCCGCCAGCCTTGTCATGAGCACTCAGATGAAGGAAGCCAAGCGCGTGACCACCCACGTGCTGCAGGAAATGAAACAGCAGGGTACGCCCATCGCCATGCTCACGGCTTACGACTATTCACTTGCGCGGCTGGTGGATGCCGCCGGGGTGGACGTGATCCTGGTGGGTGACAGTGCCAGTAACGTGATGGCCGGACATGAGACCACGCTGCCGATCACACTGGACCAGATGATCTACCACGCCTGTGCGGTGGTCCGGGGCTGTGCCCGGGCCTTGATCGTGGTGGACCTGCCGTTCGGCACGTACCAAGGCAATTCGAAGGGCGCATTGAACTCGGCCATCCGGATCATGAAGGAGAGCGGAGCGCATGCCGTGAAGCTTGAAGGCGGGGAAGAGGTGCTGGACAGCGTGGAACGGATCCTCACGGCCGGGATCCCGGTGATGGGCCATCTGGGTCTCACCCCCCAAAGCATCTACAAGTTCGGCACCTACGTGGTTCGCGCAAGGGAGGAGGAAGAAGCGGAGCGACTGAAGCGCGATGCGAAACTCCTCGAGGAGGCCGGCTGCTTCGCATTGGTCCTGGAGAAGATCCCCGCCAAGCTCGCCCAGGAGGTGGCCCGAAGCATCCAGATCCCGGTGATCGGTATCGGTGCGGGTGGTGGGGTGGACGGCCAAGTGCTCGTGCTGCACGATATGCTCGGCATCAACAAAGAGTTCAATCCGAGGTTCCTGCGCCGGTACGCCGACCTGCACGGCATCATCACCGGAGCGGTGGAAGGGTATGTCCGCGACGTGCGTTCGAAGGATTTCCCCAGCGGCCAGGAACAGTATTGAACGCCGTGGAAGTCCTCTACCGGGATGCCCATCTGATCGCGGTGAACAAGCCGGGGGGACGGCCTGTGCAGGCGGACAAGACGGGTGATGCGCACGTCCTCGGGATGCTGGCGGGCGAATTCCCGCAGGACCGGCATCTCGGTCTGCCGCATCGACTGGACCGACCGGTGAGCGGTGTGCTGCTCATCACACGCACACAGGAAGCCCTCGCTGCGATGAATACGCTGTTCGCTGCGCGTGCGGTGAGGAAAACGTACTGGGCGATCGTTAGCGGTACACCGCCGGTCTCAGGGATATGGGAGCACCGTCTCGTGCACGATACACGGCAGCACAAGGCGCGTGTCAGCGATGATCCATCGGTGGAGATGTCGCGCGTGGTGATCGAACGCGTAGCCGCCGGCGAGCGCTACGGTCTGATCGAGCTCGTGCCGGATGGTGGCCGCTTCCATCAACTGCGTGCGCAGTGCGCGGCGGCCGGTTTCCCGATCAAAGGCGACGTGAAGTACGGCGCGCGACGTGGAGAGAAGGACCGGAGCATCGCTCTGCATGCGCGCTCGATCGCTTTCATGCATCCGTTCGACGCGCGGGAGATCCGCATCGTGGCAGAGCCCCCGGGCGCCTTGTGGTCAACACTTCTGAAAGGGGCGTCCCCGATCACATAGGATCGACGTCCACGACGAGCTGTATCGCCCGGTGTGCCTGTTCGGCGAACAGCCGGTCGATCACTTCGCGCATGAAGTCCTTCTCGCTCCGGTACGCGTTGCGGTCGAGCTTCACCAGGATGGCGCGCAGGTGCCTGTCGCGGACCCGGGCCACAGGTGGCGGCTCGGGGCCGAGTACGCGATCGCCCAAGCGCGAACGCAAGGCCGCGGCCAAGGCATCCGCGGTATGAGCGACCCGCTCCTCCAGGCGGTGCTTCAATGTGAACCGCACCAGTCGCGTGAACGGTGGGTAACCATGCGCGCGCCTGTGCTCCAGCTCGCGTTCGTACATGCCCTCCGTGTCGTGCGCCACTACGAGCCCGATCACCGGATGATGGATCTCACGCGCCTGGATGAACACTGTTCCGGGGTCCCGCTTCCGGCCGCTCCGGCCCGCCACCTGCGACATGAGCTGGAAGGCGCGCTCGTGCGCCCGCAGGTCAGGAAAGCGCAGCAGGTGATCGGCGTTCACGATGCCGATCACCGTCACCTGATCGAAGTCCAGGCCTTTGGTGACCATCTGCGTGCCTACCAGGATATCAAGGGCGCCATCACCGAAGCGTGAGAGGATGCGCTCGAACGCATGCTTGCCGCGTGTGGTGTCCTGGTCCATGCGCGCGATGCGCGCATCAGGCAGCAGCAGGGCGAGTTCCTCCTCGATCTTCTCTGTTCCGAATCCGAGCATGCGCAGCCGGTTGCTGCCGCACGCAGCGCAACTGGCTGGAGGTGGATAGCTGCGTCCGCAATAGTGGCAGCGCAGATCGTGCCTCTGTTTGTGGTAGGTGAGGCTCACATCGCAATGCTCGCATTCCGGTATCCATCCACAGGTTTCGCACTGCCACACGGGCACGTATCCGCGGCGGTTCTGGAAGATGATGGCCTGTTCCTTCCGCGCGAGCGCTTCTTCGATACCCTTCAGCATCGTCCCGCTGAAGTAGCCGCGCATGTGCTTCCGTTCCTGCGCGTCGGCGATGTCCACGCGTACCACCTGTGGTAGCACCGCATCGCCGTGGCGGACGGTCAATCGGGCGAGGCCGTATTTGCCCTGGTGCGCATTGAAGAAGCTCTCCATGCTCGGCGTTGCGGATCCCAGTACCGTCTTCGCACCGTGCAGGCCGGCGAGGACGATGGCCATGTCCCGGGCATTGTATCGTGGCGATGGTTCATGCTGCTTGTAGCTCGCGTCGTGCTCCTCATCCACCACGATCAGACCCAGACCATGGAAGGGTAGGAACAGCGCCGACCGCGCACCCACGATCAGTGGGTGGCCAGCGGGGTCGTTGAGCATGGACAACCACAGTTCCGTACGCTCACGAGGTGACAAGCGTGAGTGGAAAACACTGACGCGATCCCCGAAACGCGCCCGCAAACGACCGATCACCTGCGTGGTGAGCGCGATCTCCGGCAGCAGGTACAGGGTCTGTTGGCCTCGTTCCATCGCTTCGGCGATCAGCTCCATGTAGATCTCGGTCTTTCCGGAGGCGGTGACCCCGTGAAGCAGGCACACGGGCCTCTTCTGGAACGAGGCCAGGATCTCATCGAGCGTTCTGCCCTGAGCTGCGGACAACACCTTGCGCCTTCCTTGTGTTGCTGATGGTGCCGGCGAGCCGGCAGGCCGCTCGTACACCTCGAACAGTCCCTTCTCCGCCAGTTTCTTCACATGCTCGCCCGTTGTACCGGATGAGCGCATCAATGCTTCGCGCTTCACTTCCTGCGGAGCATCGCTCAGGCACTGGCTCATCTCGACGAACCGCATCAGCAGACCGAGCAGCTTGGGCGCCTTCTCCAGTTTGTCGAACCATCCCTGGAGAGCAGTTTCGTTCGATGCGGCTGGATGGAGGCGCACAAAACGGTCCATGCGTGGGGAGAACTTCTCGCCGATCTCCTCAGCGATCATCAACGCTCCTTCCTCCAACATCCGCTTGATCACGGGCATCGGATCCTTCAACCCCAGCAACTTACCGGCCTCGCTCAGGTCGAGTTCGTGGCGTTGCTCGAGCGCGTCCAAAAGGATGTCGTGCCGGGCATTCCCTGTCCACGCATGTGGTTCTTTCGCGGCCGAGACGATGCGCGTTTCGCTCGTCAGCACGAGCGCACCGGGCATCGCAGCGAGCATCACCTCTCCCAGTGTGCACATGTAGTGCTCGCTGATGCGCTCCCACAGAGCGAGCTGATCGGGCGTTGTCACCGCCGCATCGTCCAGCACGGACAGTACCTGCTTCACCGCGCGCAGCCCAGGAGACTCTTGCCGCAGGTGGCGGATGATCCCGGAGTAGAGCTTGCGACCCGCTCCGAAGTTGACCACCACCCGTCGCCCGACACCCACCTCCGCTTCAAGCGATGGAGGCACCTCATAGGTGAAGCAGCCCGGTGCGGAAATGGGCAGAATGACGTCGGCGAACACGGTGGACAAGTTTACCAAGCCCGCCGCCCGTGATCCCGATCCGCCCCGAACGACGTACATGGGAATGGCGGCCGGTAAGAGCGCCCGGTTGGACCTGTATAGCCCGGGATGGTTGATGGCCCTGGTCAGGCAACATTGGAACGACTCGTGCTGTCCTAGGAATGCCACCGCAGATAGCCCATGAACACGAAGAACCGGAAGAGAAGGAGATCGGTGCTCGCTTCGATCTATGATCTGAGCACGCCCTTGGTGGACAAATACTATCGGGAGATGCGCAAACGCGTCCGTTTCCCCCGCTACTACAAGAAGGCGCTGAACTGGTAGTAGAAGCCATCCCAAAATAACCCTTCGGGCTGCGCCGCGTCCTTTCCCGACCATCGGGCGTTGCTCAACCCTTACAGAGCGCCCGGCTATGCGCGGGTTCCGCGCCTTGGCTGATCGCGAAATGCCATCGGCTCGCTTCCAAAAGCCATTTTGGGATGGTTTCCAGCCTTTTCCGGTAAGGTCACTGGCAAAGGGTTCTGAGCGCAGGGGGTGAAGCCGCTACTTTGCGCCCCCATTCCAGGCCCCGCATGAACCTGCCCCGTACACTTCTCGTCAGCGCTTGCTTCTCACCGTTCGTCCTGCTGGCGCAGACGGGCGCGAACTGCATCGAGGCCATCCCGGTGACCGAGGGCCAGTACACGGCCCAAGCCGATAATTACTGGTACCGTTTCGTTCCGGAGGAAACCGGGGTATACCATATCAGCACATGCGACCTGGCGACCTGCGACACCAAGATCTGGGTCTACGACCATTGCGTGGGGCTCGTCGTGGACGAAGGTGGCCTGAACGCGCTCGCATACAACGACGACGCCTGTGGCGGAAGCGGCCTGCACACGCAGGTGGACCCGTACCTGTACGAGGGTGAGACGTACTACATCCGTATCGGCGACTATCAGGATGCCTGCGGTGGCGCTCCGGTCACATGGCAGATCTATTCCGATGAAGCTCCGCCGCCCCCGATGTGCGTGACAGGAGAGTCGCTGTTCACGGTTTCCATTGAGCCGGATCAGTTCGCGAATGAGCTCGAGTTCACCATTGCCAATGCGGATGACAGCGTGCTCTTGAGCGGCGGCTATCTAGGGGGGGCGGTCTGCTTCGACAGCGCCACGTGTGTGGTTTTCACCATCAACGATGACTACGGCGACGGGATCCTCCCGCCTGGAGGTATCTGGCTTTCGGTCGACAGCGTCGTGCTGGATAGCGTAGTGGGCGATTTCGGCACCACCGAAGTGCGCGAGTTCGGCTGCCCGGAAGGCTTCAGCTGCATCAGTGCCCTTGGCGTGGGCGAAGGAGCGCACACGGCCGACGCTGCGGAGACCTGGTACACGTTCACCCCGGCACAATCCGGGTTCTACCAAGTGACCACCTGCGGGAGCAATACCTGCGATACGCGCATCTGGGTATACGACCACTGTCAGGACCTGTTGGTGACCGACAACAATGAGGGCACCATCTACTACGGCGACAACGAGTGCGGCGAGCAGGCCGACGTTCCCGCAGCGATGCTGGCCATCAACGAGACGTATTGGATCCGCATCGGCGACAATGGCCCGGGCTGCCCGGGCGCGATCGAATGGAGCATCAACTACAACGGTCCGGTCAGCGGTTGCACGGATCCTTCGGCCTGCAACTATGATCCGTTCGCCACGATCGACGATGGGACCTGCCTGCAACCCGGCGACCCCGGCTGCCCTGATGGACCGGACCTGTTGGTGGTGCAGAACTCGCTCCAGAACTCGATCTCGGCCGAGGTGCTCACCGTGAACCCGAACGACTGCTACATCGGCGAAGGATGCCTCAACGGTTTCGGCGATCGTGAGATCATCCGCTTCACTACACACATCAAGAACGAAGGCAACCAGGACTACTACATCGGCGAGCCCGGCGCGAACCCGGACCAGTTCACCTACGGCAACTGTCACAACCACTGGCATTACAAGGGCTACGCGGAGTACATCCTCTTCGCCCCGGACGGGCAGGAAGTGGTGAACGGTTTCAAGAACGGCTTCTGCGTGCTCGATCTGGAGTGCAGCGGTGGCGGCAGTGGCCAATATGGCTGTAACAACATGGGCATCAGCCATGGTTGCGGTGACATCTATGGCAGCGGTCTTGATTGCCAGTGGATCGACGTGACCGGTATCCCGGAAGGCGACTACATCCTGGTGGTGCGCTGCAACTGGGACAACAGCCCCGACGCGCTCGGTCACTATGAGACCAACCATGTGAACAACTGGGCGCAGGTGTGCATCAACATCGACCGCACCCCTTCGCTCTCCGTGACGGTGAACCCCACCTGCGAGCCGTATGTGGATTGTGCCGGTGAGGTCTACGGCAGCGCTCAGCAGGATTGCGAGGGCGTGTGCAATGGCAGTCGGCTCATCGGCGATCTCGACATCGATGCGGATCAGGACTACACGGACGCACAGGACTACATCGACGCCATTCTTGGCAACGACATCACGGCGCTCCCCTGCAATGATGCGAACGGCGACGGAAGCATCACCGTGACGGACGTGGCGCTCGTAGCCAACTGCAACTACTTCAACATCGCCTACCAGCACCCGGACAGCGTCGGCACGCATGACCATTGCAACTTCCCCAAGCCCGAGGTGATCAACCCGTACGACTCGGTCACCTTCACCATCGCTGACATCAACTTCGAGGAGAACTGGTTGGACATCTACTTCAAGAACCCGAACAAGCGCACCATCGGCTATGAACTGATGATGAGCGGCATCGAGATCACCACTGTGGAGAGCCTGGTGGATCCGGCCAACTGGCCGGTGATCCCGCAGGCGTCGTTCGGTGGCCAGCATCTGATCGCGACCTCTTTCGTGGACTCGAGCATTGCCCGCACCAGCGGCTACCAGCCGCTTGTCCGCGTGCATTTCATGAGTCCGGGCGATGTGATCTGCATCGCCGAGGTCATCGATGTGGTTAACGAGAACTACGCGAACAGCACGACCTTCCTGGAGAACGCCTGCGTTTTGAGCACGGGCCTCACGGCCCCCATCGCCGCTTCCGGGGTACATGTATTCCCCAATCCCTTCACGAATGAGACCGTGATGACCTTCCACCTGCCCAAGGGCGAACAAGCGACGATCGAGCTGCTCGACCTGCAGGGACGCGTGGTGCGCACCTACGGCAACGTTCGGGAGGATCGCGTCGTGATCCGTAAGGGTGGTCTGGCTTCGGGTACGTATGTGTTCCGGATCGCTGGATCCCCCCGATCGACAGGAAGATTGGTGCTCGAGTGAGGCACCGGACAGGGGCTTGAGGGGTGCGGTGAAGTACCTATCTGTCATTTCGTCCCAACTCCCTTCCCCACAGGGTGTTGAAAAGTCGGCCTTGGTCACCGGACCGCCCTTGGGGGGGCTTCTACCTTCGTTGCCGAACCCAAACGCCTCGCGCGGAGAATGCCATCGTACACGCCCCTGAAATGGACCGCATCCGCGGCCCTCGCATTCGCACTGCTCGGTTGCGGTGGCAGTGCCGAGGGTACGAAGGATCCGGCCGCGAAAACCGATTCGCTCGACCCAACGGCACAGCAGTCCGCCACCAACCTGATGAAGGTAGGGGGCAAACTGTTCAGCATCCCTTCGCCTGTGCAAACCGCCCTGCTCATTCGCAAGGTGGGCCTGCCCTACGAGAAGGAACTGCCGATGTCCGCTGGTGCGGCCGAGAAAATGGCCAGCAAATCCCAACGCGCGCTCGCCTTGGGCATGTACGGGGCGGACCTCGCCTATGTCACTGTTCACAAGGACGGGCAGCGGGCGTTGACCATCCTACAGACGGTACATCAGCTCAGTGACAAGATCGGCATCGCCAATGCTTTCGATCAGGAATTGATGGAGGGTTTCAAGAAGAGCCTCAACAACGAGGACAGCCTGTTGAGGTTCACCGGTACGGCCTTCCGTTCGGCGGACCAATACCTGAAGAACAACAGCAGCGACGACGTGAGCGCTCTTGTGCTTACCGGCGGATGGATCGAGGGCATGTACCTCACCTTGAGCGGTACGACCGAGAAGAGTGATGCCGCGCTTACCACGAGGCTCGGCGAGCAGCGCAAGACCTTGGAGAACCTGATCGCCCTCATTGAGAGCACCGACACGGAAAAGTCGCAGTCGGGTCTTGTCGCGGGGTTGAAGGACGTGATGGCCGCTTACGAAGGTGTTGATATCTCCTATGAGTTCCAGCCGCCCAGCGTAGACATCGCGAAGAAGACCACTTATGTGAACAGTGTTTCCACCGTGACGATGACCGCCGAACAGTTCAAGGCCATCGCCGACAAGGTGAAGGCCCTGCGCGCCACCATCACCGCCACCGCCTGAACCATGCGCATGACGACGAAACATCTCCTCTTCGCCGCCGCTCTCTTGTTCGGAACGGTGGCCTCCGCCCAGTGCGATACCATCGCGAGCATCTGCGAAAAGCACATTACCGCGGCTTACATCCCGGATGGTCAGTTCTACCGTGCGCTCCTGCGCGAGGATGAAATGGCCGAGTTCGAGCTGACCCTTTTCGGTGGAACCACCTACAGGGTGGCCGCCTGTAGCGGGTTGAGCGATGGCAACCTGATCTTCTCCGTGCTGGACAAGCAACGGAACGTGCTGTATTCGAACAAGGAACAGAACAACGATCCCTATTGGGACCTGGTGATCGCGAATACCATGGACGTCACCATCGAGGCCCAACTGGATCAGAGCAAGGCGGCCAGCGGGTGCGCCGTGATGCTCATCGGGTTCAAGAAGTAAGTGCCGGTTGACCGTTGACGGGTGTCCGGCACATCGGTAGGGTGGTGCATGGACACCTTCGATGGGTCCCTCGGCAGACGAGCAACCAGCGACAGTCCTCAGACGATCGCTCCTCGGAACCTTCTCCCGCTTCCAGCGTAGGAACGGCTGCTCTTTTCTGGCTGTGGCCATTGCGGAGCATGCCCGGAAATGAGCGAGAAGATCCTCAAAGCCCTGTTGCAACTGTTCGCGATCATCGCGAAGGTCGACGGGTCCAGTGCTGCCGGAAAGAGCGGTTTTGAAGCCGTTTCGCGCTTCCTGCGCCAGCAGTTCTCCCCGGAGCAGGCAGCGGCACATATGGCCGTCTTCGAGGCGTTCGTAGCGGCATTCCACTCCAGCGGCGGCGCCAGCCAGAAAGGACGGAAGCGCACCAGTCTCAACAGTGTGAAAGTGCTGAAGATCTGTGCCCATGTGAACGAGGAACTCACGCAGCGCCAGAAGTTCATCGTGCTGGTCCACCTGCTGGAACTGATCCATGCGGGTGGTGAGGTCGGGGAGCAGGAGCAGGAGTTCGTAAGCACCGTGGCGGAATCGTTCAACATCGCTCAAAGGGAGTTCGAGCGTTGCCAGGCGTTCGTCGAGGCCGAGCAGGAACGGCAGGACGCTGCGGACATGCTCTACATCGATGCCGCACATGGGGCATCGACCGCACTCGCGCACCATCTGCACGCGCATGGTCTGGAAGGAGAGATGCGTGTGCTCCATGTGCCGAGCGTCGGTCTTTACCTGATGCGCTATGAGGGGGGGGACCGTGTGCTGCTCAATGGTCAGCCGATCAATCGAGACCAGGCCTATGTACTGAACAACGGGTCATCGGTGCGGCCGCCGCATGGTCAGCCGATCTACTACAGCGACATCCTGGCGAGCTTCCTCAATGGTGAAGGTCGCGATCGACTGGTCTTCAAGGCGGACAGCATCGAGTACGCGTTCCCGAACGGACGCCTCGGCCTGCACGAATTGCATATGGCCGAAACGAGCGGCAAGCTCATCGGTATCATGGGGGGCAGCGGCAGTGGCAAGAGCACCCTGCTCAACGTGCTCAACGGCAACCTCAAGCCGAGCAAGGGGCGCATCACCATCAATGGCATCGATGTACACCACGAGAGCGACCGCATCCGTGGCGTGATCGGTCATGTGAGCCAGGACGACCTGCTCATTGAGGAACTCACCGTTTACCAGAACCTCTTCTTCAACGCCAAGCTCTGCTTCGGCGATCAGACGGATGTGAAGATCGGGGAGCGGGTGCTGCGGCTGTTGCAGACGCTCGGCCTCTATGAGACGAAGGACCTGAAGGTCGGAAGCCCCCTGGAGAAAACCATCAGCGGGGGCCAGCGCAAGCGATTGAATATCGCTCTTGAGCTGATCCGCGAACCGAGCGTGCTCTTCGTGGATGAGCCCACCAGCGGTCTCAGCAGCCGCGATAGCGAGCACATCATGGACCTGCTGAAGGAGCTCGCGCTGAAGGGCCGCATCGTCTTCGTGGTGATCCATCAGCCCAGTTCGGAGATCTTCAAGCTCTTCGACCGCCTGCTCCTGATGGACCAGGAAGGTCATCCGGTCTACTATGGCGATCCCGTGGACGCGGTGGTCTACTTCAAAAAGGTGACCGGCCAGGTGAACAGCGATGTGGGCCAGTGCGCGGCCTGCGGCAATGTGAACCCTGAGCAGATCTTCGATATCCTCGAAGCGCGCATCGTAGACGAGTACGGCAATGAGACGGATCAACGCCGCATCAGTCCGGAGGCCTGGAACGAGGTCTTCCGCGCGCAGATGGAGGTGCGTGTGAGCAAGGTGCCCGATGGCACCGCTGTTCCGAGGAGCACCTTCAAGGCGCCGGACAAGGTGAAGCAGATGTTCGTTTACTTCAAACGCGATCTGTTGAGCAAACTGGCGAACCGCCAATATGTGCTCATCAACCTGTTCGAGGCACCGGCGCTGGCCTTCGTGATGGCCTTCTTCCTGCGCTACTACCGCACAGGGACCGGCACAGCCGAGGAATACGTCTTCCGGCGCAACGATAATATCCCGCAGTTCCTGTTCATCTCTGTGATCGTCGCGCTCTTCATCGGGCTTACCGTCGCTGCGGAGGAGATCATCCGCGACAAGAAGATCATCCAGCGCGAGAAATTCCTTTCGCTCAGTCGTGCGAGCTATCTCACCAGCAAGATCGGCCTGCTTTTCATCATCAGCGCCATCCAGACCCTGCTCTTCGCCATGGTGGGCGATCTGGTGCTCGACTTCCACGGGATGACCTTCGCGCATTGGGCCGTGTTCTTCAGCACCGCGTGCTTCGCCAACGTGCTTGGCCTGAACGTGAGCGCGAGCTTCAACAGTGCCAAGGTGATCTACATCGTGATCCCCGTGCTCATCATCCCGCAGCTGTTGTTCTCGGGGATCATCGTGCGCTTCGACAAGCTGCACCCGTGGTTCTCCAGCGAGAAGAGCGTGCCCTGGATCGGCAATATCATGGCCAGTCGCTGGGCGTACGAAGGCCTCGCTGTTGCGCAGTACAAGGACAACGACTACGAGCGGCTATTCTACGCCTTCGATCAGCGCATGAAGACCGCGAACTGGCGCAAGGATCTCTGGGTGCGCGACCTCCAGGACCGCAGCGCCGAACTGCGCAGGGATCTGCGCGCCAAGGCGCCTGCTGCGGACATGGAGCATGATCTGACGCTGGTACGGAACGAACTGGTCAAGGAAATGCGCGGGCTGAAGGGATTCTCCTTCGCTCACATGGACGGGCTGACACCGGCGGCATTGGACAATGCCACGCTCGACGAGCTGGACGCCGCTCTCAATACGCTCACCGGTCACTACCGCAATGCCTACCGAGAGGCGGAACGCGAGAAGGAAGCACTCATCGCGAGCATGACCGCGACCCCTGAGCTCCGCACGCAGTATTTCAAGCTGCTCGACCAGTACCGCAATGAAAGCCTGGCCGACCATGTGACGAACAAGAACGATGTCAACGTGATCGTTGAGTCGGACGGTGAACTGGTGCAGAAGAGCGACCCGATCTACCTCGAACCACGGGAGGGCGGCTTCTTCGCCGCGCACTTCTACGCGCCGGTGAAGCCCGTATTCGGCGCCCGCATGCATACGCTCTGGGCCAACGTGCTCCTGCTCTGGGCTATGACCACCCTGCTGGCGCTCACGCTCAAGTTCAATGTGTTCCCCACGCTTATGGAGCGGCTGAGCACGAAGCCATGGGAGCGGACGAAGGCTTGACAAGCGATCAGCCCGAAGAAAAAGCCCCGGCAAGGCCGGGGTTCTCCGTTCAATGAAGACCGGGATCAGTTCCCTCCGCCATCCACTTCTTCGATCTGGATCATCTTGAAGGGGATGTTGATGATGGCTTGGTAGTCCTCGCCGGCCTCCAGCATGTCCTCATCATCCTGTTCGTAGTGCCACAGCACGGTGACCTCATTTCCCGTGGTGCGCACCAGTTCGAGTTTCTTGAAAACATCAAGGATGCACTTGCTGCTGCTCGTGTTGAAATACTCCAGTTGCACGTGCAAGGTGGTCTTCGGCCTGGGGTCGCGTGCATAGCGGTCGATCCAGTCGATCAACGGCTTGTAGAACTCGATGCTGTTCTCGGGGATGCTGCGCCCCTTCAGCTCGAGCAGGCCGGTGCCGTCATCGAAAGAAACGGTCGGTGTTTTCGGGGATCCTTCCAGGAGAATGGCTGCCATAGGTCGTTTGTTCAGGCGGTCACGTTCACGTTCAGGCTGAAGAAGGCGTTGGCCTCATCCAGTGGCACGAAGCCGTATTCAAGTTTACGGCCACTTTTCCGGGCGATGTCTATGAGGCCAAGGCCTCCGCCCCCGGCCTTGCCGAAGCGGCCGTCGTTCAGGGTCTCCTTGTACAGGTCGCGAAGCTCGTCCGGTTCGCAACCGTTCACGCGGTCGAGGTGCGCCTTCAGCTTCTGCACTTCGTCGCTGGCCATGAAGTTGCCAGTGAGCACCGAGTAGCCCTTTTCGCCATGGGCGATCATGATCACACCCTGGCGTTCATCCGTGATCTCCGGCATCAAGGACCCCGCGTTGTGGTGGTAAAGGTTCTGCAGGCACTCCATGGCCACGTTGAACACGCGTTTCCGCATGCGGCCATCGGTTTCGATCAGTTCCATTTTCCTTTCCACCAGGCCCAATAAAGCAGTGATCAGTTCGGGCGACAGATTGCCCTTGAAAGACAGCATGATGCGCTGCTTCTCCAACTCGTCATACAGATCGAAAACGCGGTCCAGCATCGGGTGGCTGGGCGGTTGTATCCCCCCGTCAGCAAAGCAACCCGCGCCCTTCCTTGAGCCTTGGAAGCGTGTGGTGGAGTTTTCCACCGATCCATGAACAGAAGTCGGGCAAGGAAGGATGAGCCCGGCAAGTGGTCGTGAGCGCCGGTACGAATACCCGTCATTACCCTCGGGGTCCGGATCCCCGTTACTTTCGGCGGTCTTTGCACCATGGCCTGGTACACCGAGTGGTTCGGTACTCGTTACTACAAGCTGCTCTATGGGCACCGGGACCAGCGGGATGCGGAGTCCTGGGTGAACGCGATCCTGCGCCGTTCAGGCCTTTCCCCGGGTGCGGAGCTGCTGGACATGGGGTGTGGACGCGGCAGGCACGCCATCCTCTTCGCCAAGCAAGGACTCCGGGTGACCGGTATCGACCTGTCGGTCGAGAGCATTACTGATGCCCGGTCGGCTTGTCCGCAAGCCACATTCGCTGTTCACGACATGCGGAGTGCTTTCGCTCAGGAGCGGTTCGATGCCGTGGTCTGCCTGTTCACCAGCCTGGGATACTCCGCGGATCGCTCCGATGATCAACGGGCCATTGATGCCGCTTGCACCGCGCTGAAGCCTGGTGCCCTCTTCGTTCTGGACGTGTTGAACGGTGCGATCGTACGCAAGGATCTCGTGGAGGAGAATTGCCAGATGGAAGGTGAGGTGCGCTTCACCCTGCAACGACGCGTTGAGGGCGATACGATCATAAAGGACATACACGTCGATGATCAGGGTTGTTCGCACCGCTTCATCGAGCGTGTGCATGCATGGACCGCCGAAGAGGTACGGACCATGATCGCTCGTGCCGGGCTGATCCTGGAAGAATTGACCGATGGACCGGACCCGACGCCCTTCGATCCAGGCGTTTCGGACCGTATCGTCGCATGGGCGCGCAAACCAGGATGACCAGCACGACCCTCATAGCCGTTTTCGTGGCTCTGCCCTTGCTGGCCGGGGCATGGCTGCAGCGCCGCGAAGCGGACTCGGACCTCGTGAAACTCCTGCTCGCCTTCAGCGGGGCGTTCCTCCTCAGCGTGACGGTGGTCCACATGCTGCCTGAACTCTATGAGCAAGGCGGTCACGAGATCGGCCCGTGGGTCCTGGCCGGTTTCATGCTGCAGGTGGTCCTCGAGTTTTTCAGCCGCGGCATCGAGCACGGGCATGTGCACGTTCACAAGGGGCATTCGCACACGCTGCCGCTGATGACCCTGCTCAGCCTGTGCCTGCATTCGTTCACCGAGGGCCTTCCGTTCGCGGATGAGGCTGTGCGAGGGAATCTGCCGTTCGTGGCCGGTGTGCTGATGCACAAGGCGCCGATGGCGATCGCGCTGGCCACGGTTCTCCGGCGGAGCGAAGTACCGCCCATGCACTATTGGAGCATGATCGGCGTCTTCGCTATCGCGCTGCCTCTGGGTATCGCTACCGGCGTCGCGGGTGGTGAGCAGCTCGGTGGGGACTTTCTCCACGCGGCGCTCGCCGTGGCCATCGGCATGCTGCTCCACATCAGCACCACCATCATCTTCGAAAGCACGCCCGATCACCGCTTCAATGCGAAGCGCTTCCTCACTGTGCTGGCCGGTGCCGCGCTCGCGTTCGTGAGCATGCACGGGGCGCATTGAGCGCCACGAGCGCCCTGCATTTTTTCCGGTGGACATACTTGCGGGGCACGACGACCGTTCTTTACTTTGCATCTCAAAGTACTTTGCAATGGATCAGAACGACCCCCGCTCGGACCTCGCCCACATCCGCTCGCTCATGGAGCGGAGCACGCGCTTCATCTCCCTGAGCGGCCTGAGCGGTGTGTTCGCCGGGGTGGTCGCGCTGGGCGGGGCGTGGCTGGCCCAACATCATGTGGCCGGGCAGCCTGGCTCTCGATACGATTCGGTCACTTACGGCGTCATGCGCCGTGTTCCGGCTTACTTGTACTGGGACGAACTGACGATCACACTCCTTTTCGATGCAGTGGCCGTGCTTGCGGTCGCTCTGCTCGGCGCATTTTGGTTCACCTGGCGCAGGAGCAAGCGGATGGGGCAGGGGCTCTGGGACCCGAGCGCCCGCAGGCTTGCCTGGAACCTGTTCATCCCGCTCGCCGCGGGTGGTATCGTATGCCTGGCGCTCATGTATCACGGGTTGCCGGGACTGGTCGCCCCGGCTACGCTCGTGTTCTACGGTCTGGCCCTGCTGAACGCGAGCAAGTACACCTTGGACGAGATCCGTTGGCTGGCCTTGAGTGAACTCGCGCTCGGTGTGGTCGCTTCCTTCTGGATCGGGGCCGGGCTGATGTTCTGGGCACTGGGCTTCGGTGTACTGCATATCGTGTACGGCGGCCTGATGTGGGTGCGCCATGAGCGCGGAGCGAACGCATGATCGAGGGACTCCATAAGGCGTTCGAAAGCCGTGTACGACTCGGTATCATGGCCGTGCTCACCGTGAATGATGAGGTGGAGCATGGACCATTGAAGGAGCTGCTCAGCGTGACGGACGGGAATCTGGCGAGCCACATGGCCGCGCTCGTGGCCTTGAAGTACGTGCTGGTAAAGAAGCGCTTCATCGGCAACCGGCCGAACACGGCCTACAAGGCCACGGCGGCAGGGACCAAGGCCTTCAAAGACCACCTCGATGCCATGGACCGCCTGCTGAAAAAGGACCTCCGCCAATGATCGCCAGCCGGCTCCGTTAGCGCTGCCTGAACCCGAACCACATCGCCGATGAACACCACCAGAAAGCTGCTCCTCACTGTCCTCCTGCTCGCCGTCGTCTTCGATCGCCTGTTCTGGCATCAGGAGTTCGGCCTGAACCTCACGCTTTTTTCGCTGATCACGCTGGCCATCCTGCTTGTGGACCAAGGCTGGAGACAATGGAGCCGTGCGGCGCGATGGAGCGCCTGCGGAGCCTTCCTCAGCGCTGTGATGGTCACGGTGCATGGATCCACCATCGCGATCATCGCCGCGTTCGCCTGCTTGTTCACATGCGCGGCGTTCGTGCTTTCGCCGCAGGTGCGCACCACCACCTCCGCGCTCATCTCCTGGGCCGCGAACCTGATCATCGCTCCGATCGGACTGGTATCAGCGACGGGTGAGGTGTTCCCCAGCACGCCTTCCATCCGCAAGGGCTGGCGTTGGAGCCGCATCACCATCGTCCCGCTGATCGTGCTCTTCGCGTTCTTCCAGCTCTATCGCGGCGGCAATAGCAAGTTCGATGCGATGACGGCCGGTTTCATGGACGGATTGGGCATCTGGCTGGAGCACTTCTTCGAGGAGGTCTTCACGCCGCACACGCTCTTCTTCCTCTTCGCCATCGTGTTCGCCGCTTCGTTGGTGATGCGATCCATCGGTGGCTGGCTCGCCGATCATGAGTCCGGCATGTCCGATCTGCTCGTGCGCGTGCGGGAGAAGCGCCCCCATTGGAAGATGCCCCTCGGGATGGCCGCCCTGGACCGTGAACGCCGAATGGCCGTGGTGCTGCTCGTCCTGGTGAACGCGCTGCTGCTCGTGGTGAACGCCATCGATATCCACTGGATGTGGTTCGGCTTCACCATGGAACCCGGTATGAGCCTGAAGGAATTCGTGCATGAAGGGACGTGGCTGCTGATCGTGAGCATCCTATTGAGCATGGCCATCCTGCTCCACCAGTTCCGCGGCAACCTCAATTTCCATCCGAACAACCGCCTCCTGGTGCTGCTCGCTTCCGCCTGGCTAGTCCAGAACTTCATCCTGGGCATGTCGGTCTTCCTGCGGAACTACCACTACATCAGTTTCCATGGGCTGGCCTACAAGCGCATCGGGGTCATCGTCTTCCTGGTGCTCATGCTCGTAGGACTGGTCACGCTCTTCGTGAAGATCCGCCGACGGAAGACCTTTTTCTACCTGCTCCGCGTGAACGCTTGGGCAGCCTTCGCGATGCTCGTCGGTCTGGCCACTGTCGATTGGGACAGCACCATCGTGAAGTACAACCTGGCCCATTGGAACCAGGGCGAGATCGACGTGGACAACTATCTCGCGATGAGCGACAAGGTGCTGCCCTTGCTGTACGCCGACAAGGATCGCGTCGCGGAACAGATGAGCAGGCATCAGGAGAACGAGGTGCGATGGGTCACCCAGCTCGACCCCGAGGTCTTCCACATCGAGCTCGACCGGCGCAGGGAGCTTTTCCTGTGGCGCTACGCCGATCAGGACTGGCAAAGCTGGACCTGGGCCGATGAGCGGACGCACGATGCCCTGCTTGCCTTGAACAAGGAACAACCATGACCAAGAAAATGAAGAACAAACGGCTTCTCCTCATCCTTTCCGGCGCGGCGCTCCTGCTGTTGGTGCCCCTCGTCGCGATGCGGTTCACGGATGAGGTGGACTGGTCCTCGTCCGACTTCGTGATCGCCGGTATCCTCTTGTTCGGCACGGGTCTGCTGTGCGAGCTGGTGATGAGGAAGGTGCCCAAGGTGCGGGCGCGCGTGGCGATCTGCGCGTTGTTGCTGGCCGTGTTCCTCCTCACCTGGGCCGAGCTCGCCGTTGGTGTGTTCGGGACGCCCTTCGCGGGTTCTTGAACGCAAACGGACCGATCCTGACCACAAACACCAACGATCAGATGAGCGAACGACGCATCCGGAACCGCATCCGCAATTGGACGCTGTTCTTCATCGCGGCCTTGTGGTTCAGCGGCCTCACCGCCGTTCCGCTCGAATGGGGCACGCGCTGGTTGAGCGATCTCACCTTGAGCTGGCCGGGACTCTGGCATGGCTGGGCGGAGAACGCGGCGGTCGCGATCGCTGATGTCGGCGGTAAGTATCCGTTCCTGTTCTACGGTACCGATTGGCTGGCCTTCGCGCACATCGTGATCGGCCTCGCCTTCTTCGGCGTGCTGCGCGATCCCGTGCGCAACAAGTGGATCATCGAGTGGGGCCTTTGGTGCTGCGCGCTCGTGCTCGTGCTCGCCTTCGCCTGGGCCCCTGTGCGCGGCATCCCCTTCTTCTGGCGCTGTGTGGACGCCTCTTTCGGCGTGATCGGTGCCATCCCGCTCTGGCTCGTCCTCCGCGACATCCGCACGTTGGAACAGAACCCGAACACATGATCGGTAAACTTCTTTCCCGTTGGACCGATGGGCCGATCGCCGCCGGTCTGCTGCTCGCGCTCGGTACGCTGCTCGCTTTCGCACCGGATCCGTTCCTGCTCATGATCGCGCGTGCCTTCCTGTGGCAATGGTCGCTCTGCGCGCTCGCGCTCGCCTTGTTCGCCTTGTTCACCAAGCGATGGTGGAGCGCGGGTGCGGCGCTCCTGGTGGCGCTGTTGCTGGCTTTTCCGCCGCAACGAACGGTACAACCTGAGCTCCGCGTCGGCGGTGAGGCGCTGGTTCGCGTCGCACAGATGAACGTCTTCCAACCGAACGATGATCATGAGGAAGTCGTTGCTGCCGCGATCGCCACGGACGCGGACGTGATCTCCTTCCAGGAAGTGAGCCCGGAGTGGGCTTCCGTTCTGGAACAAAGTCTGGCGCACGCGTATCCGTACCACCGGTTGGTGCCGCGGACCAATTGCTACGGTATCGCCTTGTTCAGCCGCATCCCGTTCCTTCGGGTGGAAGCCCTCCCATTGCAACGTCGTGCGATGCTGTGCGCGGAGGTGGAGACTTCCGCCGGGCCCGTGCGTCTGCTGAGCGTGCATGCGACCTCTCCGGGCAGCTACGGGCACTATCGGGAACGCAACGCACAGCTCCGGGAACTCGCGGACCGCATCAATGAGAGTCCCATGCCCGTGGTACTCTTCGGCGACCTCAACACGGTGAGTTGGGACCGCGCGTTGGTAGAGCTGTGCTCGCGCACCGGCCTGCGGGAACACCCCGCCAATACTGACGCTACCTGGCCTTCGTTCGCAGGGCTGGCCTTGATCCCCTTGGACCATATCCTCGTTACGCGCCAACTCGCGGTTGACGAGCTGGACATTTTCAGCATCTCCGGGTCGGACCATCGGGGTGTTACCGCGGTCATCCGATCCCGCTCATGAGGACACAAGCTTCCTGGCAGCGGATACTGCCTTGGATGGCGGCCTACACCGTCGCCATCGCGTTCTTGGAAAGCGCTGTGGTCATCTATTTACGGGAGCTCTACTATCCGGTGGAGTTCAAGTTCCCTGTCGCTCCGATCGCGCGTCATGTCGCCATCACCGAACTGCTCCGCGAACTGGCCACGATGGTGATGCTCCTCGCACCCGCAGCGATGGTCACAACGAAGCGCCTCGAGCGCTTCGCCTGGTTCTGCTTCTGCTTCGGGGTGTGGGATATTCTCTACTACGTTTTCCTCAAAGCCGTGCTCGACTGGCCCGCTTCCCTGTTGGATTGGGATATCCTGTTCCTGGTGCCCGTCGTGTGGGTCGGGCCGGTGTTGGCCCCGTGCCTGATCTCCGTCGGGTTGATCGTGCTGGGTATCCTGCTGTTGGAGAAGCGTCGGGTATTTCCGGGCTTCAAACCTCACCGTGTGCATTGGATGGTTCTGGGGGCCTGTGGATGCATATGCTTGTATACATTCATCGAAGAGCCCATCCGATACATACTCCGTTCTGGCGGTAATGCCTCCTCCGTACCGGCGGCGGGTCATCTGGCCTTGGACCAGCTACGGGCATACCTTCCTGAACGCTACGCCTGGAGACTCTTCGGACTGGCGTGTGCTGGGGTTTTCGGGACCCTGCTGCATCTCGCGCGACGCAAGGGATGAGCGACAGTTGCCCATGAACTTTCCGCGTCATTGTTGATAAAAACGTAACCCTCCGGACGCAACCCCGTTACAGCCGTGCGTCTTCCCAATGGAACCCCGAAAC
Source organism: uncultured Chryseobacterium sp. (assembly GCA_964649165.1). Lineage (GTDB taxonomy): Bacteria > Bacteroidota > Bacteroidia > Flavobacteriales_F > PHOS-HE28 > PHOS-HE28. Next base: position 16,547 of record CAZYPC010000034.1, on the reverse strand, counting down.
AAAATGGTCACTGAAGCCAGAACCTTCCTTCGTTTGGGATTGATCTCCTTCACAGGCTTGGCCTTCTATTATGCCCACTTGTTCCTGGGCCTTTTCGAGAATGAGGTCCTCTTCCGGGCGTTGGCCATCATCTTCCTGCTGCTTACCCTGCCTTTGCCGATCATCGCCTTCAACAACAAGAAGCTGTTCCCGGAGATCAAAGGGAATGGTAAGGTGATGCTCAACTGGGCAACGATGCTGCTCTTCATGCACCATTTCCTGATGACGTTCATCTTCGTGATGATCCTGAAGGGTGGTCGGGTGTTCTGACGAGAAGAAGGAGCCGGTCTGGCGTGCTTTACTGCTCCACTGGCTGTTTGCGGTTCTTTTAGGGTGAATGGAACGGCCTTGTGACCGGTGGTTCCAGCTTCGGATTACTTTCGAGCTGAGTTCCAACAACCCTTCCCATGAACCACCTCTGTTCGGCAACGCTGTTTTTCGCTTTGGGCAGTCCTGCTTTCGCCCAGTTGTCCGTCATCGACAGTCTTTCCACTTCGTTCGTCACGGATCTTCTCGAGGGACAGAATCTGACCATCAGCGATCTGGTTATCAATTGTCCGTCGGTTGCGATGGGCCATTTCTCCGGGACTTCCGAGGTCCCCATCGCCCAAGGTCTCGTCCTCACGAGCGGGACCGCAGATGCCATCGCCGCGCCTGTTTCGACCTTCGCCTCCGGAGGGGCCATGGGGCCCGGGGATCCGGATCTGAATGTGGAACTGGGCGGCATGTATCCGACATACGACGCTTGCGTTCTGGAGTTCGATTGCGTTCCCATCGGTGATACGCTCCTGTTCAATTTCGCCTTCGGGAGCGAGGAATACCCGGAGTTCGTGAATTCGTCCTTCAATGACATTTTCGCCATCTACCTCAGTGGTCCCGGATTCTCACCCGCCCAGAACGTGGCCGCCCTGCCGGATGCCACGCCTGTCGCGATCAACAACGTGAATGCGGGTCTGAACGCCGCGTACTACGTGGACAACGAGGCGCAGGCGGGCCAATACGTGGTTTACGACGGCTTCACGACCAACCTCACGGCCTTTGCCGTTGTCGTTCCCGGCGAGTCCTACCACTTCAAGACGGCGATCGCTGACGTGGCGGACGGGGTCTTCGATAGTGGCGTGATGCTCGAGGCCTTCAGTTTCCGCAGCATGGGAGGGCTTTCCACCGGGTTGAACGGGAACAACCAGGAAGAGCCGAGGGCCAGGGTGCGTGATGGTCGGTTGGAGCTGACTTTTTTCAATGGCCATCAAGGTGCGGCTGCAACGATCTTCGACTCGATGGGCCGTGTGGTCAGGAGCTTCGCCATCACCGGAAGCAGCAGTACCGTGGACATCTCCTCCTTCGGTCCTGGGGCCTACTCGCTCAGCGTGTCTACCGCGCAGGGCCCGGTCGTGCGACGTTTCGTCAAGGATTGAGGGCACCTCCGTTCTGGAAAAAGGGCCGCGTTCATGACGCGGCTCTTTTTTTCCTGACCACTGCAACCTTGGGCTGTCGTTCGCGTTCCACACCATGAAACCGGTGCGAACGACACGCCGGGTCAAAAGATCCCTGGTCACAGGAGGCATCAAAAAGCCATTGAGCAGAAAAAGCCTCTGTCCAAGCCCGTAAGCTCGGAGACCAGGATACTCGAAGCGCGCCCCGTAAGGCGCGCTTCGCAATTCCGGTCTTTCCCTGGTAGACCGCGCCTCAGTAAATGACCCGAAGACCCCTTGATCCGGCGTTGCGGAAGAGGTACATGCCGTGCGACGAACCGGTCATGGGGAGCCGCTCATGGTCGGCAAGGCCGACTCCGGTGCGGACGGTCCTGCCACCGCTATCGATCAGCTGATAAGCGCCGATGGGCCGACCATCCCGCGTTGCGATGACCAGTTGGTCACCTTCCACCGTCACCTGGGTTCCGGTCGGTGCATCACCTTCGGACACGGCATTGCTTCCATCGACGCACGATCCGTACACGGCGAACGGTAGAACGTTCTCTCCTCCGCCCTGCTCATAGAAGTCCTGCTGCTGTTGGAAGTTCATCATGCCTGCTCCAGTTCCATAGTACAATTGGCCGCCCACCGGTGCGATCTGTGCCAATTGCAGCGTGTATTCCCCTGGAGCAAGGCAGACCCCTGGTTCGTAGTCGCTCTGCTGGAGGCTGGTGATCTGGAACGTTCCGGTGGCCATCGTCAGGCCGTCGCCATCCAGAACCGAGTATGGGATCTCCGCTGAGACGATGGCATCTCCCAGGTTCACGAGGTAAGGGGTTACTGTTGTGCATTCGACCGTCGGGCACAGATCCCAGGTCCCTTCGAACTGGCATTCCTGCTCGGCATAGAAGCCGGACCAGAGATGCAGTTGCCCCTGAAGCGTATTGCCATCGATCACTGCTCCGTCCATGACTTCGAGCAGGTGCTCCTGTGGTAGAACGCCGATCCCGAAGTAGTTCACCGTTTCCTTGGCCAGGGTGTCGCCGTCCATGTCCAGCATAACGAATCCTGGGTAGTCGAACAGGTCTGAACTCGCGTTCGCCGCAGTGACCACGAGCCGTTGCGGACCGAAAACACCCCAGTGTACGCTGATGATCTCCAAGCTGTCGCAATCGGAAGGCGTGCCGCCGCTCACAACGAACTGGTGTTGCGGGGCCGGCGCCATGTCCGCAACGAACGCCCCGTTGATCGCGATGGTGTAGCTGCCTGCGGCCAGGTTCCCGATGAAGAGGTCTTCGGAATGGGGGACGAGCATATCCAGCCCGATCCCATCGAAAGCCGCGTTCACAGTGATCTGAACGGTGTTGCCGCTCAGAGAAAAAGATGTGCCTACTATCTGTGCGGCGGTGTTGGACAGGTTTCCGCTCACGGTTATCGTGATCGCATCGCTTGGTGTTGGGGAAGCAGGGTCAACGGTGATCTGCTCCAGGTAGAAGTAGGTCTGAGCTTCGGATCGGAGGCCGGAAAGTGTGAGCGCAGCTATGGCGAAGGGGCCGAGCAGGTTCGACCGAAGTCTTCGGGTAATGTGGTTCATGCAGCCTTGGTTGACCTAGTGACGAGCGGAACGCGCGTTGCGCTGCCCGGTCACGGGAAATAGGCGTTCATCAATGTGAAGTCGATGTTGTTCTCCTGGCTGTGGCAGCCACGGCAGGCCGAGCCTCTGTTACTCGCGGGTTCGCGCACTTCGCCATCCGGTCGCACGTAGCCCCAAACCCAGCCATCGGCATCCGCGTAGGGATGGCTAGGCTTCTTGTAAAGTATCGCATACTGGGACAGTGTAGTGGCATCATCGTACAACTCCTTCACGATCGCACTGCCGTTGGGGAATATCGTGTCGGGAACGACCTTGCCGTTCGTATCGAGGACCGAGGCTGCAATGGTGTTGAACCTCGTCCGTAACAGCGGTTGCGCGTGTCCGGACCCGGAACTCCTGGGTAGAAGAGCCTCGCTCTCCTTGAACCACACCGCACCCTCCGTTCTCATCGCAAGTTCCAGCAGGTCCGCATCCGCAGGGTTCTCCGTGTCCTCGTGGGTGCAGGCGGTGATCGCAAGAGTTGTGAGAATGCCCAGAACGGCATATTGACGAATGCTCGGCATGGCGTCGCTTTTTCCAAAGATCGTCGTCATGTTCCTAGCGGAAGCATCGGAACCGGACAAAGATCATCGGTGCAGGACGATCAGCTCTTCATGTTCTCGAATTGCAGTGGGACCTCGAAGTCCGTCGAACGGCACATCGCCATCACCGCCTGCAGGTCGTCGAACTTCTTGCCGTTCACACGGATCTGGTCGTCCTGGATCTGCGGCTCCACCTTCAACTTCATGTCCTTGATCGCTTTCACGATCTTCTTGGCCTTCTCCCGATCGATGCCGTTCTGTATCTTGATGGTCTTGTACAGGAGTTTGCCGCTGGGTTGCGGTTCCTCCTTCAGATCATAGCTCTTTACATCGATCTTCTGTTTGGTGCTGCGCTCGAGCAGGATGTTCACGATGGAATCCAGTTTCAAGTGGTCTTCCGTGCCCACTTTGATCGTCAGCGCCTTCTTGTCGAACTCGATGGTACTGTTGCTGCCGCGCAGGTCGTAGCGGGTCTCCACCTCGCGTTTGGCGGTGTTGATCGCGTTATCCAGCGTCTGGGTGTCCACTTTGGAGACGATGTCGAAGGAGGCCATGCAGGGTGGTGAGTATCGGACGCAAGTGTACTGCTTCAACGGCAGGCTCGGCCGCGCTCCGTGCTCCCCTCATCCGCTGTGGAATGCCGCGCGTACTTTCACCTCCCATCCACCGAACATGAAGCTGATCCGGAATTACTTCGCGCTCGTCGCCGCAGCCTGCTGCCTGACCGCATCCGCCCAGGAGACCGCTCGCATCTGGAACATCAAGGCCATTCTGCCCAATGGCACCACGCTCGACGTGAAGGCCTTCGGCGCTGATGGCAAGGCCAACGACGTGAAGGCATTGCAGCGCGGGGATGCGCACCTGCTGGATGTCAAGGCACTGGTCGCGGGCGTGGAGCTCCCAATCAAGGTGATCGCCAGCGACGATGCGTTCCTGCCCGTGAAGGCGATCACCCCGGATGGCCGGTTGATGGACGTGAAGGCCATCGCAGCGGACGGGACCAAGCTCGATGTGAAAGGCATCGCATGGTCTGGACACATCGTCCACATCAAGGCCATCGGGCCGGATCGGGAGCTCTATGGCGTGAAGGCGATCTCACCGGAGGGCCGCATGCACGATGTCAAAGGTGTGAAGGTGACGAACGGCCCGGATGAAGGGCAGGTCGCGGGCATCGCCATCGCAGCACACATCAAGGCCCTACCTCAGTCCCTGGCAACGGACGAGGACTTCATCTGGAACGTGAAGGCCATCGGTACCGATGGCCATTTCATCCCGGTAAAAGCCCTTGATAGGAACGGTGGCGTTCATGATGTCAAGGCGTTCATGGAGAACGGGGACCGGTGGATCATGGATATCAAGGCGATCATCGGCGGCAAGAGAGTGCCCGTGAAAATGCTGGTCAGTGACGATGCGCTCATTCCGGTCAAAGCCGTCGGTGCTGACGGTACGATCTACGACATCAAAGGCCTGGCGCCGGATGGCCGCAAGTTGGACGTGAAGGGCACCGTGCAGGAGGGTAATGTGATCCACTTGAAGGCGATCGATGGCGACAAGCAGCTCGGGGTGAAGGCCATTTCCGATAGAGGGACCCAGTACGATGTGAAGGGATTGAAGTTCTCCGCCGACAGAACAGAAGCACAGGTAGGTGGAGTGGCTGTCCGCGCGCACATCAAAGCCATTCCCCCGGTGGAATAGGCCGCGCTCAAATGCGCGCCTGGTACGTGTAGAGTTCGTGATAGCGCCCTTGCAGTGCGATCAGTTCGGTGTGCGTGCCGCGCTCCACGATGCGTCCGTCCTCGATGACCAGGATCCGGTCGGCCTGGCGGATCGTGCTCAGGCGGTGGGCGATCACGAACGTGGTGCGCTCTTTCATCAATCCGTTCAGGCTGCGCTGGATCAGTGCTTCGCTCTCCGTATCCAGGCTGCTCGTCGCCTCATCCAGAATGATCACGCGCGGATCGGCCAGGATGGCCCTGGCGATCGCCACGCGCTGACGCTGTCCCCCGCTGAGCTTCACGCCCCGCTCGCCGATCACCGTGTTCAATCCTTCCTCGAAACGGTCCGTGAATTCGTTCACATAGGCGGCCTGCACAGCCCGCTGTAATTGCTCCTCCGTAGCGTCCGGTCGCGGGAAAAAGATGTTCTCGCGGATCGTTCCCTGGAAAAGGAAATCGTCCTGGAGGACCACACCCAAGTGCCGGCGATAGCTGGCGAGGTTCACCCTGCTGAGATCCTGGCCGTCCAAAGTGATGCGCCCCAGTTGCGGTGTAATGAACGTGGCCGCCATGCTGGCGATGGTGGTCTTGCCGGAACCGCTGGTGCCCACCAGTGCGGTCACTGTTCCGGCCGGCGCATCAAAACTCACCTCATGCACCACGGGCTTGCCTTCCTCATAGGCGAACGAAACGTTCTCGAACCTGAAATCGCCGCGCACATGATCGAGGACGACGGGCCGTTCCTCCGGATGGTCCTCCGGTTCCATGTTCATGATCTCCTCCGTGCGGTCCAGCCCGGCGAAGGCCTCCGTGAACTGGCTGCCGATGTTGCTCATCTGTACGATCGGTGCGATCATGAACCCGAGGAGCACGGTGAATTGCACGAATTCCCCCTGGCTGATGCCCGCCGTCGGATCGTTCATGTGGTCGATCATCAACTTGGCCCCGAATCCCATGATGCCGGCGCTCGCGAGGCCGAGCAGGAAAGTGCTCATGCTACTGATGAATGAGGTCGCGGTGAGGCTCGACCTCACGTTGTCGAACAGCCGTTGCACACCCTTCTCGAACGCCTGGTTCTCCTGCTCTTCCGCCCCGAAGCCCTTGATCACCCGCACGCCGTTCAACGTTTCGGTCAAACGCCCGGTGACTTCCGCGTTGATCACTCCGCGTGTACGGAAGATGGGCCGGATGCGCCCGAACGCCTTCATCGCGATGAAGGCGAAAATGCCGACCGGAACGAGTGTGTAGAGCGTCATCAAAGGGCTGATATGGATCAGCCAGGCCAATGACACCACGGAGGTGATCGTTCCTCCGACCAGCTGCACCAGGCCGGTACCCACAAGGTTCCGCACGCCTTCCACGTCGCTCATGATGCGACTTACCAGGGCCCCGCTCTTCGTGTTATCGAAGAACCCGACCGGCAGCGACAGGATCTTGCGCTGCACCTGTGTGCGCAACTGGCTGATCAGCAATTGGGCCTCCACGCTCAACAACTGGGTGAGCAGGTAGCTCGTGACACTCTGAACAAGCAGTGCACCGATAACGGCTACGAGCAGGATGTTCAACATGCCCAGGTCGCGGTGCGCGACCACATCATCCAACAGGTATTTCGTAGAACCGGGCAAAACCATGCCCGCTGCACGACTGACGATGATGAGAAGGAGACCGATAAGAACGTTCCTCCTGCGTGGCCAGATGAACCGCTTGAAGGCTTGCCCCCAGGTGACTTTCGTTTTCGCAGGAGGCGGCGCACCGGCATTGGCTCGGATACTGGCACGGGGACCGATGGACGTGCGTTCGGCACGCGCCTGGCGATCGGATCTCAGAACGGATGCGGACATGATCTCGTACGGCGTACGCCCTATTCAATGCCGCAAGGAAGACGAACAGAACACCCGATCACTTCGATCGGGAACGGCCCAAGGGCCGGTCACTCGATGACCTCCGCGTTCGGATAGCGGCCCTTCCAGAAGGGGAAGGCTTTCATGCTCTTCAGATGCACGATCGTCCGGCCGTCCAAGCGCACCTTGACGAATTTGGTTCCCGCTTTCGGCTCAGGCGGCGTGAGGATCAGGGTCTTTTTACGGCTGCTCATGGTCTGCTTGCTCTTCGTTCGGCCGCGCCGCAGGGAGAACCGTGCCGCTTTTCCGGGTTAAAGGCGTGCGAATGTAGCCGGATCCGCCTTTGCGGCCTCATCCCACGTCCAGCTTGACCTTCCAAGGATCGTTAACGCCTCCGGAACGCTTTCCTACCCACCTGTCGATCAGGCAGTCGGAGTGCTTACCCAGAGGTCCATCACCAGGTCCAGCTCACGGTCCGTCCGCAACAGTTCGCAGGCCTTCATCATCGTATCCCGTGCTGCCTTCAGTTCCGGCGAGGGGTCCGTTGGTTTGGCTTCCCAGGAAGCCCGGTCAGGCCATAGGGCAATGGCCACGAAACGGCCTTCTTTGTCCCGATGCATCCGGCTGCCAAGGCTACCACGGTTGCGGATGAAGTCACGGGTGATGAAGGCCCAAGCATCCAGGAACTCCTGCTCCCGGTCGGGCTTTACGTCGAAGGAGTAGACTACGCTGAACATGCTTCAGGGGCGGGTCGGGTTCGGTTGGACGAATATCAGGGAGATACTTTCACGAGGCGGATCTTTCGCACCTGTGCATCCACACGCGCTTCCAAGGTGAAGACGCCGGAGCCGACCCGGGGCAGGTTCCAATGGACTCCGTTGACACCGGGCCCGACAGGCTGGAGCGATCGTGCCACCATGCGGCCATGCATGTCCCAGAGGATCAGTTCACCCGAACCTTCTGCAAGGGCGGTCATGCTGATGTCAACCTCATCGCCGCACGGATTGGGGAACGCGGCGAGGGCTTCGTCCGGATGGCTGAACCAGGCGGTGATCTTTCCGTCGGAGACGAAGGAGCGGCGGAGGTGTTGGTCCGTTGGGCGCCCGTTCTCCGGACCATACGTCCAGTGGTCGAACCTGAAACCTTCCGCAGGAAGGGCTGTGATGTCGATGTCGTTCCCGTTGAAGTACACCCCGGAAAAGGGAGGCAATGGTTCGATCGTGTTGATATGGACACCGCCTGAGCCTGCGGGGAAGACATCGAAGGTCAGGGTGGCCGCGTTCGGGAATTGGAACCAATCCACCACATCCTGCCGCATGATGTCCGGCCGCTCCTTCGCGAAGGAAGGGATGAGTTCTCCGGAGTGGTGTTCCCAATCCGCCGGATCGATGCCCCACCGGGTGTAGTGCCGGGGAACTTCGTTGCGGATGGTCCCACGTATGCGCTCGTTCTCGGCCAGGAAGCCCTCATACGAGAGGTCCGTATTCATCAGGTCGGCCAGCCGGTTGACGAAGCCACGTTTGAACTCGTCGCGGGTCATCAGGCTCCGGAAGATCTCCGCGTGCACGAAACCCGCCCGGTGCACGAACACCCAGTAGAACATGTCGAAGTCGTTCGGGATCCACCCCACCACGTTCATGGTGGCATCCATATCATATAAGAGGTAGCGCCATTTGCCCTCGGTAATGGAGGGCTTCCAGTATTTCAGGTTGTTCGATGGCCAGTCGGCGTTCCCGGCGAACATCTCCAGGGCGAAGTAATCTACGCAACTCTTGATGTCGAGCAGACTGTCCACATGCGCCCAGTTCGCCTCGTCGTTCAGGTCATGGGTATGGATGAATTCCTTCAGATCGTGGAAATGCATCGTATCGCCTTGGATGGAGAGGTTCTCCTCCTCCATGATCAGCACATCATCGCGGTCCGCGCCATAGTCGAAGGCCAGGTGATCCTCATCGATACGCTCGCGGATCTCGTGGATGCCCCAATACTGCCCGTTGATGAACACGATCGCGGGCCTGAATCCCAGTTCATCGATGTCAAGTTCGTTGTGCAGTGATGTCTGGTGGAACAATCCGTCCCGATAGTGGGCCAAACACCAGTCGGCCCCCGAGTTACGTAGGATGATGCGTTTGAACTCGTCCAGTCCTGGTCGTTCGGGGAAGAACGGGTAGTGGATCAGGTCATCGCCGTACTCGTCACGTGCGGTGAGCCGTAACGGGCGTTGCGGCTTGTTGCGTGAGGCCCGCCCACCATGGATGCGCAATTCCACCTCCTGGTCGATCGCGCGGTGGCCGGACTCATCGAAGTACTCGAAATGCACCGTGATCCCACGTTCGTCCCAGAAGTTCGCGCCCCAGAACGGATATACCGTGTCCGCTTCGGGGCCCAGCATGTAAAGGCCCAACGTGTCGTCGAACATGCTGTCCGGGTGCATCGTCAACGAGATCGTCGGCAGTTCCGTGTGCTCGTTGATGAGGTAGGTGGCCACCGTGGCCAGCGACGGGATGAGCTGATCGCCCCAGGCCTTCGCCTTCAAGGTGCCTGTGCTGCCCATGTGAACGGGTCCATTGACAGGCAAGCTGGAGAGGTCCGGTTCAGAACCGTTCGTGGTGAAACGCAAGGTCAGCCCTACGTCATCGCTGATGGCGACATCGATCGCTGTGGGGTGGAAGCCAGCGTTCCTGTCGAATGCCGGTCGTGGTGCATAGCCCAGGTAGGGTGTTGTGTTGTTCGGTGCACCTGGCGTGGGCTCGTCGAAATACCGAAGGGTGCCATCAGCATGGCCGAACGAGTGGTCGGCGCGCAAAAAGGGCAGGGGCAATGAATCAAGGATCACCGAGCCGGAATTCACGAGGTAGATGGTCTCACCTTCCTGCGACAGTTTGAAGTCGAAATGATGGCCATCATCGTTGTTGTTGCCTTCGAAAAGCAGCAAGTGGCCATCCGCGACAAGCTCCTCAGCAGGCAGGGCCCATTTCAGCGGCAAGGACGGATCGTCGCTCAGGAAAAGGCCGGTCAGTTCGAAGGCATCAGGTCCGGTGTTGTGCAGTTCGATCCAGTCCGGGAAGTCGTTACCATCGGCCGTTCCAAGGACGTTCTTGGAGCAGGCCTCGTTGATCGTGATCTGGCAATACAGCACGCAGGGGACCGAAAGTCCCGCCAGTGAACAAACCACGCGCATCACAACCGCAAGATACTCCTGCCGTGACGAACGCTGCCCGAGGCGTACATCGGCCTCGTGTTTCGCCAATGGGTGACGATCAGGGCACTCCGCTCCGGCCCAAGTCTCGCTCCCGGGTCTCAGGGGATGAAGTAGACCTCTTGGGCGAGGTCACCATTCCGCCACCACGACAACAGGCCATGCATCATCAGGTGATAGCCCGGCTCCGGGATCGCGACCTGCGGATCGCTCGATAGCTGCGCGGAGGACGTGCTGCCCAGCATCTCCTGGGTCACCTTTACCAAGGTCGTCCTGAAGGTGATCCTGCGGTTGCTTCCTATCGCGCACAGCAGGAAGTTGTCAGGTACGCTCACGACACCCATACCGCCCACCTTGAACCGGAAATTGTCTGAGGTCGCCAAGGTCAACGGTGGTGCCTCGAAGACGGGTGAAAGGCCCGTGCCGTTCGAGATGTTGTACGTCAACCCTGCGACGAGCACGGCGGTCCGCTGGTGGCGCCATGGCGTGTGCGAGGGTATTACCCAGGAAGGGAAGTACCGTCCTTGATAGCCGCCTGGCCGGATCTGTATGGCGAATGTCCGAAGGTCCAGTGACAACCCATCATCCGCGATCGTCGCGGCGGTGGGCGGGAGGCATCCGGTCATGCGGCCATCAGCGCTTACCATGATCCGCAGATAACTGCAATACTCACCGTCCTGTGTGCAACGTGCATCCCCTGTTTCGATGAAATTCTCGCCTTCCAGAAGAAGCAGATCCAATGTGCTGTCGCCGGTGTTCATTTCCTGCCCCGCGAGGAGAAGGTGACCCGCATAACCGTTCGTCCGGAAGCTCACCGGATGGGCCGCTTGTGCGAAGAGTGCCGTTCGGGCCAGCGCAAAGAAGATGGCTGGCCAAAAGACGCCGCTGCGGACCATCGATGAGGAGATCATGCCTTCCAAAGCTATGGCACCGGGTCCATAGCCAACTCCATCGGTCAACGAGGCGAAGCCGGAGTCTCCGGTTCGAAGTCCAGTACAAGCGAATTCATGCAGAAGCGCTTGTGCGTGGGCGGAGGTCCGTCATCGAACACATGACCGAGGTGACTCGCGCAGCGGCCGCAGCGCACCTCCGTTCGCTGCATGCCGTGTGTGTTGTCCTGTAGATAGACGACGCCATCGGCCCGCAACGGCTCGAAGAAACTGGGCCAGCCGCAGCTGCTCCCGAATTTGCTGTCGCTGCGGAACAGCGCGTTCCCGCAGACCGCGCAGCGGTATGTGCCCAGCCCTTCAAAGTCCCAGTACTTTCCGGTGAAAGCCCGCTCCGTGCCGGCTTCACGGGCGATGTAATAGACGCTGTCCGGCAGGATCCGCTTCCATTCGGCGTCGCTCACCTGTAGTCTGATGGTGTCGGTGCGCGAATAGTAGGGGTTGGAGATGGTCTGGTCCATGGGTTCCGGCGTTGGACGTGCTTCTTGGTGCATACAACCCGGCAACGTGCCGAGTGTCGCAACGATGATCGGGAGCAGCGGGCGCACATGCAAAGATGTCACATGCGTGCGGGGATCGGTTCACCGATCGCCGCGCACTTCCGGCGGATCATCAGATCCGGGTCAGGAGCAGCTTCCCGATCACCTCCACCTGCTTCGCGTTCACCTCCGCCTTCTTCGCGAAGGTCTTCCACTTCTTCACGCCCGCCTTCACCTCATCGATGATCGCGTCGGCCTTCTTGATGTTCATGTCCTTGGCCACAGCCAGCAGGTCGGCTCGCATGATGCCCAGCCGTTTGCCGTTGATGCTCATCTGATGCTGCTTCAGCCACGGGTTGCCGGGGTTGTACGCGAAGGTGATGTCGTAAGCGGGGGAGAGGTGCCACGCGCCTTGCGGATCCATCAGGAAGCTCGTGTTCTTCGTGTGGTCGTCGCAGTTGCGCGCGATGGCATTGAAGCACATGCGACGGAAGTACTCCACGGCATGCGGATAAGGCAGGCCCAATTGGCGCATCACCGCGAAGGCCGCTTCGTAGCTGTGCGCCAACGGATCGTTGTAATCCAAGTGCGCCACGCCGCAGAGCGTGGCCATGTGCAGCTTGTGCATCGCGCCATTGGCGTCGTGTACGCGATCGAAACGCTGCGTGAGGAAGTGCGCACGGCCGTGCTCCTCCAGCAGGCGACAGGGCATCATCTCCACACCGCATTCGCGCGCCATCAAGTGATAGGCGTACTCGATGCGACCGAAGCCTTTCGGGTCGCGCAGCTCGTCGGAGGTCACGCCATCGAACTTGATCAGGCAGTAGGTGAAGCCCTCCAATCCTTCGATCTGGCCGCTGCGCACTTCGCCGGTGGTCGCGTTGTACGCCACGATCGCCTTCGCCCGTGCGCCGCCCGCCGACGTGCCTACGCGGATGATGTCCAACAGCGCCTCCTCCTTGCCCTTCGACTTGCGCGTAACGAATCGCTTGCGTGTGTCCAGCACCTGACCGGCCAATTTCACCAGTTCATTCACCTCCAGCGTCTCGCCCAGTGCTTCCAACTCGTGGTGCGCCGGCTCGAACTCCAACGCTCCCATACCGCGGGCACCGGTGTAGCACAGCCGCTCCACCGGGTTCGCGGTGCCGGGCTGGCGGCCCTGGCTGGTCAGCCACGCGTTCATCAATTGGTCACCGAAGCGGTCGGGCAGGGCATCGGCCAGCAGACCCGGTAAGCCCTTGAAGGTCTCGTCGCGCAGGTTGCCGAAGGCGAAGACCTTCTCGCCGTTGTTGGCTTCGCGCAGCGGCATCATCAGCGGGGCCACATCCAACGGACCGCGCGAGAATGAACGGTCGAATTGGAACTGCGCACGATGCTCTTGTTCGTTCCAGATGACCAGGCCTACAGGCTGCCCCCAGAGCTTCACCGTTGCATGCGTTACCATGTGCTTTGCGGTTTGGGCGGGAGCACATCCGGCCGCTTGCGCCCCGCGCGTTTGCGTTGCTTCTTCAGGTACTTCGCCTGCGCCTCCACCAGCATGTAGGGCGTGGGTTGCGGCTCCTGGTGGAAAGCATCCAGGAGTTCCAGGCGGTCCATGGCCCGCAGCACCTGCACTACGGTGAGCAGGGTGGCGGCCCTGCCGGCCTCCAGTTTCACTACAGTGGTGCGGTCCAGGCCCGCGCGCTGGGCCACTTCGGCCTGGCTCAGGTTGCGCTCCAGCCGTATGCGACGCAGTTCTTTTCCCAGTTGCGTCACCACCGCGGCATCCTTCAGGCCCTTCCAGTTTATGTTGCTTGCAGCCATCGTAAACGGTGTTTCAGTTCAATAACGCGGCATACACGCCACAAGTATACGCATTCCCCAACAACGCGTTACATCACAACGATGCCCCTGAGCATCATACTATGAACAAATGGCAAACAATGATGCGTTTGAGCATCCGGTGTCACGTGTCACACTGAGCGGAGTCGAAGTGTGGGCGTGCCCCGGCTCAAAAGCAGCCGGGTCCGGCTTTCCGCTGCAAGTCCGCGCCTTGATTACAAGGCTTGCGGGCTTTCCGCTCCAATCCATCACGCGAAATGCGGGAGCCTACTTGGATCGATGCTTCCAGGTCTTCACCCGCCGACCATAGCCTTCGAAGTACGAGATGCCCAGCCGAACAAAGACCTGTGAACCACCGAAGGTCGCATCGTCATTTTCATTGAAAAGGCCCTCGTACCCCAACCGAAGACGAACAGCCCAATAACCTTCGTGGAACTTGTTCCCGAACGCGGTTGGGTAAGAGACGACCTCCTGCCAGTGAGAGAACTTCCAGTCAATATCCACTCCAGCTTGTCGCCCGTAGAAGACGACGTTTCCATTATCCTCCTCAGCGCTAAAACCTACGCCAGCAGTACCAAAGAAGGGTGTGATCCGGAGGTGTCGGCTATCTATAACTGCATACCCCAGCAGTGCATGACCGAAGCCCGATGCCGTACGTGTTTCGGTAGTGTAGGCGAAGTCGTTGTAAGAGAATGGTGCATTGATAGGCCGTGTAAGACCACCGCCATATCCCGCCATGATCATTGCTTTGGCCCAAGAGAATGAGAGCTCCGCTCCGATAAACCAAGTGTCATTGAAGTACTTGCTCATGTTGCCATCGAAGAAGGATGGCCCAGCGAAGAAGTAGCCACCCGTTCCGAAGCCGCCTGGCTTGTACCGTTGATCAAGGGTCTTGCGGACGTACAACTCCTGAGCACTGCCTGGATGGTTGTCAAGAAATCGTCCGGTCTCTTGAAGCATCGTGTCCGTACTGAACGCCGTCAGATCCCGATAGGCGAACACTGAACGTAGATACATGACAAGGAATTCCTTGTCCAATGCGCTCAACGAAGAGGTGTTGATGTCGGCTTGAATCATCTCCCGGCGCTCGTACGTGAAGGTGAGCAATCGCGCGTTCAGCGAATCGCAGGGATCCCAGATGTAGCACGCATTGAAACACTTGGGTCGCATCTTGTAATAACCTTGATGCGCATCAATGCCGCTGATCGGTTCAGTCAACAATGAGTCATACTGCCGGGTCCAGAATCGAAGCAGTGTCTTTTCGCGGTTACTCAGGACGTCGCGCAGTTGAACCCCTTTCTTGTGCACATGGCCGACCCGTGCATGAAGTTCATGAGGTCTCGGTTCCTTTCCAGTCGTGAGGTTCTGCCACAATGCGTTGCGGAACTCACGAGCCTTGCGATCAAGGGATGAATAGTCAGGCGATGAAATGAGGATCGTGTCCCGGTTGACGCCATCGCCTGTTACGTGTGTCTGTCCAACGCCGAACAATGTCAGCCTCAGGCAAGACATCAGGACCAGTTTGCGCAGAATCATCACCATTTCGCAGGATCCTCCGCAATGTATTGCGTGATGCAGCCGAATTCGCCGCCCTGTTGGCGGGTGGAACGTTCGAATAAGCCGATCAGGATCCCCGTTTCATCAATCGCGTGATAATCGTGCGCGCCGCCACCGGGATCTTCGTCCCCGGCCCGTACACATCGAAGCAGCCAGCCTGCTTGAGGAAGTCATAGTCGTTCGGCGGGATCACACCACCGGCCACCACGAGGATGTCGGGACGATTGTAGGTCTCGCGCAGTTCCTTGATCACTTCGGGCACCAGGGTCTTGTGGCCGCCGGCGAGGCTGCTGATACCCAGCACATGCACGTCGTTCTCGATGGCCTGCTTGGCCACTTCCTGCGGCGTTTGGAACAGCGGACCGATGTCCACGTCGAAGCCGATGTCGGCGAAGCTGGTGGCGATCACCTTGGCGCCGCGGTCGTGGCCGTCCTGCCCCATCTTGGCTACGAGGATGCGCGGGCGGCGACCTTCCGCATTGGCGAATTCATCGGCGAGGCGCATGGCCTCTTTCATCTCGGGGTCTTGCATGCTTTCCGCTGAGTAAACACCGCTGATGCTGCGGATCACCGCACTGTATCGGCCGAAGGCTCTTTCGAGGGCGTCGGAGATCTCTCCCAATGTAGCCCGGTTCTTGGCGGCGATGACGGCGAGTTCGAGGAGGTTGTTGTGGAACTCAGGTCTATGGTCCGAGGTCGCTGGTCTATGGCCTGAGGCAGCCTGCTCAGGCCATGGACCAGCGACCATAGACCTCGGACCCTTTGCGGCTTCTGCCAAATTCTCCAACGCCTCCTTCACCTTCTTTTCATCCCTCGCCTCCTTCATCTTCTTCAACCGCGCGATCTGCGACTCCCGCACCGCGCTATTGTCCACCTCCAACAACTCCATCTTCGTTTCTTCCTCCGTCACGAAGGCGTTCACGCCGATGATCTTGTCCTTGCCGGTGTCGATACGGGCTTGCCGTTTCGCGGCGGCTTCCTCGATGCGCATTTTCGGCAGACCGGTCTCGATGGCCTTGCTCATGCCGCCGAGCTCTTCCACCTCTTTGATGCGCGCCCAAGCCTTGAGGACCAACTCGTGCGTAAGACGCTCCACATAATAGCTGCCACCGAGCGGGTCGATGAACTTCGTGACGCCGCTGTTCTTCTGAAGGTACAGCTGTGTGTCGCGCGCGATCTTGGCGCTGAAGTCGGTGGGCAACGCGATCGCCTCGTCGAGCGAGTTCGTGTGCAGTGATTGTGTTCCGCCCAGCACGGCCGCGAGCGCTTCCACGGTGGTCCGTGCCACATTGTTGAACGGATCCTGCGCGGTGAGGCTCCAGCCGCTGGTCTGGCAGTGCGTGCGCAGCGCGAGGCTCTTCT
>CAZYPC010000033.1:0-41082 GCA_964649165.1 uncultured Chryseobacterium sp. | reverse complement strand
TTTGGGCAACACTGTTCCTTGATCGGATGAAGAAGAAAGACCGGAAGATCTTCGTATTGGATACCTCGGTCATCCTGTACGACCACTCGGCCATCGAATGCTTCCAGGAGCACGACGTGGCCATCCCCATACAAGTGCTGGAGGAGCTCGACACGTTCAAGAAAGGAAATGACACCATCAACTTCGAGGCGCGCGAATTCATCCGCCACCTCGACGGCATAGCGAAAGGCGACCTGCTTACCGACTGGACACCGCTGAATGGCTCCACCAAGGGCCAGTTCAAGGTGGTGGCCAAGCACGACCTGAACGGGGTGGACGCCACCAAGGTGTTCCAGGACGGCAAGGCGGACCACCAGATCCTGAACGCCGCCCTTACCCTGCAGCGCCAGAACAAGGAGCGCAAGGTGGTGCTGGTGACCAAGGACGTGGCCCTTCGACTGAAGGCCAAGAGCCTCAACATCAACAGCGAGGACTACCTTACTGGGAAGGTGCGCGACGTACGCGATGCCATGTACAGCGGCCGCACCGTGATGGAGGACGTGGACGAGACGCTCATCGACACGCTGTTCGAGCAAGGACACATGCCCATCGAGGACATGGGACTGGCGAAGCCCACGGGCAACCACTTCTACATCCTCAAACACAAGAAGAAGAGCATCCTCAGCAAGTTCGACCCGCGCACCGGCCTCGTGAACCGCGTGGAGAAGCACAGCATCTTCGGCATCAGTCCGAAGAACGCGGAGCAGACCCTGGCCATGGCCGCGCTGATGGATCCGGAGATCAAACTGGTGACCATGCAGGGCGCGGCCGGTACCGGCAAGACCCTGCTGGCCCTGGCCTGCGCGCTCGAGCAGCGCCGCGACTATCGCCAGATCTACGTCACGCGACCGGTGGTGCCGCTGAGCAACAAGGACATCGGTTACCTGCCCGGCGACATCCAGAGCAAGCTCGACCCCTACATGCAGCCGCTGTGGGACAACCTGAAGCTGATCAAGGGGCAGTTCGAAAAACACGACAGCACGCCCAAGCGCATCGATGAGATGCTGGAGAACGAGAAGATCGCGATCGCGCCGCTGGCCTATATCCGCGGTCGCAGCCTGAGCAACATCTTCTTCATCGTGGATGAGGCCCAGAATCTTACGCCGCTCGAAGTGAAGACCGTGATCAGCCGGGCAGGTGAGAACACCAAGATCGTTTTCACCGGTGACGTCCATCAGATCGATACGCCCTACCTGGATGCGGAGAGCAACGGCTTGAGCTACCTGATCGACAAGGCCAAGGGTGATCCGCTGTTCGCGCACATCACACTGGAGAAAGGGGAGCGGAGCGCTCTGGCGAACCTGGCGAACGACCTGTTGTGACGGAGGGGGCCGGAGGTTTGAGTTGCTGTCGGTTGTCCGTTGTCGGTTGTCCGGCGTGGTGGTAGGATCCGGCAAAGCCGTTTTCGCGCGCAGATTTATCAGGACGAATTGATCGTCCGCATTGACGCGCCGCCCGCGTGCTTGCGTCGGCAGCCAGACAACCAACAACGGACAACGGACGACCGACCCCTCAGAACAGCTCCGCCACCTCCACGAAGTCGAACTCCAGGGAGAAGAAACTCTGGAAATCCTTACCAGCCTCCGCCATTTCTTCATCGCCGGTCTCGTAGTGCCAGTTCACGTGCACCTTCCGGCCCCGCTCGCACACGGTGTTCAGCTTGTCGAAGATGTTGAAGAAATGCTTGCTGCTGCTCGTGTCGAGGTAATCCATTTTCATGTTCACCACCGTCTCCGGCATCGGCTGTTTCAGATACTCCTCAAGCCAGCGGTAGACACGGCCGTAGAACAGCTCGCTGTTCGCGGGCAACGAACGGCCGATGAACTCGATGGTGCCGTGCTCCAGGTCCATTTCGATGCCTGGGGATACGTTCGTACGGTCGATATGCAGACGCTTTGTGGCCATGGCTTGGAACCGCCAAGCTATCCCGGTCACGGTCGCAGCAGGCTTCGTCGAGAAGGCCGTATGTGAACAGGGCGACGTTAACGGACAAGGGCCGCCCGCCTCTCGGCGAACAGCCCCCATCACTAACCCACCCAACTGAGCCTTATCGGCGATCGCGGTATTCCGTGAGGATCTCCTGATCGCTGGGTAATAGGATCTCGGTATCGTTCAAACGGCGCACCCAATAGAGGTACTTGCCGGTGCCGTTGCAGGCGAAAGCGGTCATGCTCTCCCCGGAGGCCAGGGCCTTCACCGGGAATGTGCGCCAGCGTCCGTTGCCCTCCTGCATGGCCACTTTCAGTTCAACGGCATCACCGCAGGTGTTCTTCAGCTCGATCTGGTAGACACCGCGGTAGTCCCGTTTGTACGACTCCGTATAGGTTTCGCATTTGTCGCACGGACGCCCCCAACTGCTTTGGGATCTCACCACGCAATCCGCGTAGTTCTGGTCCTGGGCCATGGACACCAGGGTTCCGATGACCGACAGGGTCATCGCTGTGGTTCTGAGGCGCGACATGCAATGGTTGAACATGCTCACTTCCTACGATCGCCGCGCGTATTGGTTTCCGCCAGGCGTGAAAGCTGCGCGTCCTGCTTGTGCTGGATGAAGCGGCTCAGGATCTCCCTGGCCTTTTCACCTTTGGGGTCATTGGCGGGCAGAGGCAGGTTCATGCGGCCTGTGGGGCTGATGGCGCCGCTCTTCTTCACCTCCTTGTCGATGCACTTCGAGCGCGGATCCTGGCATTGCAGCATCAGGGTCTTCTCGTCCTCATTGTAGATGACCGTGGAGGCGTCGAGGAAATCGAAATAAGCGATGTCGGTACGGTAGGTGCTTCCGTCATTGGTGTAATCGGCGATCAACCGGTCGCGCTTGTCGATGCGGAAACTCATGATGCCGTTGAAGTGGGCATTGAGCTGTATCAGCTCGCTGGTCACAGCGGCGTCCAGAGCATCGGCGGTGAGCCCCTGGTCAACGTTGTTCTGCGCGTTCGTGATCGTAGTGGCCAGTGCGAGGCCGGTGAGAAGAGCGTGTTTCATGGCGTTGGTGCGGTTTGGAACTTTCGGGGGGCTGATACGTAACCAAGCGCCAATAGTTCGAGACAATGGAAAACAAGAACAGATCCGTCGCAGCGCGAACGCTGATCATGGCTGGAGCCCTTGTGCTGGGCGTGGTGGCTGCCATGGCCGCCAAAGGCTTGATCGCATCGCTCGCGTGAACGATGGGCCAACCGAACACTCTTCGAGCTTGCGCGATCGCCGGCGCACTGGTACTTGCCAGTGCCGCCGGCGTTCTCGCGCAGGGGGGCTTCCAGATCAACGGTCGGCTGAAAGTGGATGACGGCGGTCCGGATGGTGCCCGCGTCATCGTTTACAAGAACGGCGAGAAGCAGCGCACGATCAACAGCGGGCTGAGCAAGTTCTCCCTCGATCTGGACCTGAACGCGGACTACATCCTGGAATTCGAGAAGGAGGGGTCTGTGACCAAGAAACTCTCCTTCGATACCCACGCTCCGGCCGAGGCCATCGCCAACGGGTTCACCCCGTTCGAGTTCGCGGTGAACCTCTTCAAACAGTACGATGATGTGAGCACCGTGGTCTTCAACCAGCCGGTGGGCATGATCCGCTACGATAAGAACACCGACGATTTCGACTACGACACCGACTACACCAAGAGTATCCAGACCGCTTTGGAGAAGACCATGCAAGAGGTCGCCGCCAAGCAGGCAGAGGAAAAGACGAAAGGCGCTGACGAGGCCAGGCGCGCTGAGGAGGAGGCCAAAGCGAAAGCCAAGGCCGATGCGAACAAGGCCAAACAGGAAGCCGAAGCCGCCAAGCAGAAAGCCAAGGCAGAGAAAGAAGCCGCACTTGCCGCAGAGCGTGATAAGCAGCAGAAGGACGCCGAGGTGAAGAAGACCGAGGCAGCGGCGAAACGGGCCGAGCAGGAGCGCATGGCCGAAGAGGCGAAAGCCAAGGCCGCAGCCGAGAAGGCGGAACAGGGCCGTCTGGCCGCTGAAGCGAAGAGGAAGGAAGAACCGAAGCCCAAGGAGGCACCGAAACCCGCCCCACCTCCGCCTGTGGCCAAGGCGAAGCCTGTAAAGGCCCCGCCACCACCACCAGCTCCGGTAGTAGCCAAGGTGGCTGGCACTATCAGAGAGCCGAAGTCAGGTGATGATCAACGCAGGCTCGTGGCCGCGAGCGCCGCAGAAGAGGTTTCTCCTGTGAAGGTGGCGCGGCCCAACGAGGTCGTGGAATCCAGGCCAGAAGAGGTGAAAAAGCCGGAGGAGATCACGCGGAACGAGGAGCTGATCGTAGAGCCCAACCAGGTGATCGTGCGCATCGAACTGGCCAACGGCAAGGAACGTACGGAGTACCGCAAGGTCGTTCACAAATACGGCCCGACGTTCTACTTCAAGGATGGCCAGAGCATCAGCAAGCTCATCTACGAGAGCGAAGCGCTGGCGGACAACAAGTGAACCTCACCACGAGAAGCCGGCGCCGAGCATCACGGCACGTCCACGCGCATTCTCGCTCACCATGCCGATGACGTTCGGCAGGCGCAGGTCCAGCAGGAATCCCTTGCCGAACAGCCGCTCGGCTCCAAGTCCCGCACGCCAGCCCCCGAAGCCGCCGAAGGAGATCTCGGCCCTGAAGGCATTGGTGCGGTAGGCATGCCGTGCGGTGAAGGTCACATGCGGACGGTAGCCCGGAAGGTTGCGGAAATCCGCTTTGGCGGAATAGCGCATGGCGAAAGCGGCGTCGTAAGCGAAGGATGCTTGCAGCTTGGAGGGCAGCGGGCGCAGAAAGGCGCCCGGTTCGTAGCTCAGCCCCAGCGTATCCTGAAGACCGTTCCGATCGATCAGCACGCCATCGATATCCAGAACGTTCTCCACCCGGATGCCTTCGTACAGAATGGTGGTATCCCGCGGAACACGTAATGATCGCTCGTTCCAGGCGATGGCACCGAGATCGTCCACGCCGAGCGAGAAACCGAGGCGACGCCTGCCTATCCGCAACGGCACATTCACCCGGAAGCTCAAAGCCGCCCCCATGCCCCGCGAGCGCCAGTCCTGGAAACCGTCGTCCGCACTTCGGGCATAGTTGCCCTCCAGGTCAAGCCATAGGTACTGGCCGTCCGTGGCTGTGAACAGATCCGCGCGATCGACATGGGCAGCGGAGAAGTCCTGGCCGCTCACGAGATGGACCATGAAGTAGGACCGGCTTTTGATGTCCTCGAACCCGAAACCGAAGGTCTGGTAGCGTACCTTCTCGAACGCGGATGGCCCCAGGTACATCAGGTCGTTCTCGTGGTCCGCATTCCCGAAGAACGTGGCGTGGTACAGATCGTCCGCGTACCGCATCCCAAGAAGGTCGCGGTAGGCGACGGACAGGCGCGGTCTCATGTTCCCGTTGCCGAAGAGCGTATCACCCCAGGAATAGGAGAGGACGGCTTCCAAGGCGTACCCGGCACGGTTGATATCCGCCGAGGTCCCCTCAGAGCGCTGTCGTAGTTCGCGACTGATCATCCCACCCCGCCAGAGGGCGGTCACCAGGTCGTTACGTAGCGCGTTGGCGTCGTACATCGCCGTGGCAACAAGCTGCAGGAAGTGATCGTGCTCATGACCTGGCCAGGCATATCCGCTATCCGTTGAATGCCTCATGGTTGTGACCCTCAAGCTGTCCTGGGGTTGTGCCCAAGCGCCTTCCACTATCAGTGTGGCGAAGAGGGCAGTCATCATCCCTTTCCACTGAGCGGACAGTGGCCAGTGGCCGATGGCCAATGGCATTCCCTTACTCATCCCCGTTCACGATGTAGTTGCCTTCAAGGGATGCACTGATGTCGATCGTGTAGTCGCTGCGCAATTGGACATGTTGTGTCTGGTCAGCTGTATTGAAGAGGACCCCGATCCGCAGCCGGGCTCCATCCGTCCCACCCGCGGATCCCGGATAGAACAGATCCAGTTGGTCTTTGCTCACAGTGAAATCGAGCTGGGTCGTTGAGGCGGAGGTCACCAGGCCATCAACCCCCAATTGACCGGTGGCGATCGTTCCTCCTGGCGCCAGTGTCGCAAGCACCACGTTGTCGGTTGTCACGATCTCCAACGTGAGCTGTGCGGAGAACGGGAACCGGTTGGTGGCGAAGAGGTGCAAGGTGCCGTGCTGGAAGGCATGGTTTTCCAGGGTGCCGTCGAGTTCCACCGTGGTCTTGCGCGAAAGCGCCAGGTTGGAGGCGATCAGTCGCAAGGGGATATCCACATCCATATTCGCGCTCAAGGTGCTCTCGTGATAGAAAAAATCGTTGCCGTTGCTGACATCCCCGAGCGGGTTGATGGTCACATCCAAGTCGTAGGCGATGGCATCGGGCAGATTCTCGATGAAATCATCGATGTTGCTGTTGGTCGTATTCAGCGTGTATGCGTGCGTTGCGGGCTGGAACGAACTGCCAAGGTCGATGGCCCGGTCCAGGTTCAACGCGGAGCCTGTGATGGTGTGTTGCAGGTCCACGATGTTCCCCGTGCTCCGGTTCACCGAGCGGATATGATCGATACGGGCGCGGGCATCCACACCCACACCGTTGCTCACCTTCAGCACCGCAGTAGCCTCGTCTATGTCTAACAGGCCGCTCATGCCATCGAACACGTTCAGCTCGCTGGTATCCGCATCCATGTCGATATCCCGCTGGCCGAAATAGCCACGTGCGTACTCCGGGATGATATCCTCGTAGCTCACGGCAACCACCAGACTGTCCGCCGTGGAGAGCGTTACCCCCGTTTCGGCGGTGATGGAGAGTTGCATGGCCAGCGTGTTCACATCGTTGTGCTGAGGTCCGCGCAGGTCGAACGCGTACCCATCCAGCGGGATACTTTGGTAGGTCGTGCTCGGATCCGCCTGGGAACCCGCTGGAAGTATCAGTGTCGAGGACAGTCCTGTCCCGCTCAACTCGGCACTGGGCACGTTGAAATCGGCATGCAGTACGGTCGGCAGGCGGTTGGTCATTTCAAGGCCCAATACTCCCGAGCGGACCCTCAATTCACGCATCTCGAAGTCGTCCAGATCGAAATTCACCGCCACGTCCAGCGCCTGGAAAGGTGTGTTGGCGGGGAAGGGGAGGGTACCGTTGTCCAGGTCGGGATACTGGTAGCGGAAGCTCGTGTCCGGAGCGCTCATCAGCGTGTCCAGTTCCAGGTCGAAGAGGCGGGCGGAATACAGGATGCTCACGTTCCCTTGTCCATCCGTACCGATGAGCGTATCCCCGATCAGGTCTCCGATGGTGAGCGTGGTACGTACAAGCGGGATCGCCACGTCCACGTCCCATTGGGCCTCATCGGCTTCCTTCTGGCATGCCGTTATCAACAGCACCGTCCCGGCCAGCAAGGCAACCGGAAGGCGATGCGCGCGTTCGTTCATCGGAGGCAAGGTAGACACGATGTTGTTTCCCCACTAGACGGCCCGAGGTCTACTTTCGCTGTGTCGTTCCTCTGAACATGCTCCTGCAGCGTCGGATACTTGTCCCATGGATCGCCAGCACCTTGGTGATGTACGGGTTGTCGTTCCTCTGGCACGGTATAGCTCTGAACGACCTGCGCGAGTTGAAGATCCCCATGGGGCTTTATGTGGCCCTGTCCGCCGTGGTCTATCTGGTCATCGGACTTGGGATCACCTTCGCCATGCACCAGGCGATCCAACACCAATGGATCGGCATACGGCAGGGGTTCCCGTTCAAAGGTTTGTTGCTGGGCACGATCCTTGGGTTCCTGGTATACCTCGTGGCCTTCATTTTCGGCATGTCCTTCACCGACCGTAAGGTGATGCATATCCTGGTCGATGTGCTTTGGCAAATGGTCGAGCAGGGACTGGGTGGCCTAGTGGTAAGTCTGGGCATCATCTACGACCTTCACCAGGGTTTTCTCGAGAACGAGCGCGCGCAATAGGCTCGATTCCCGGCTTCCGGATGGAAGCGATCACGCACCTTCGTTATCCCCATGCTCCATTGACATGATGAGTGCGCGCAGCCTCTTGATGCAGGCTATGGCTTGGATCAGCGCCATCTCGGCCGTCGATACCATCGCCCAGGTCATCCCCGCGTCACGCAGGACGGCTTGGGAGTTCGCCGGCCCCCCAGCCTCACCAGCCGGCCCATCCGTTGTGCTGAACTTGAGCGATATGGGTGGCGTGGCGGACGGGGTCACACCGAATGACGCGGCGATGATCGAGGCGTTCGAGATGGCACAAGGGGAGTCGGCGTTGATCCAGCTGCCCCCAGGGGTGCTCGTTTTCCATTCTCCCTTGGATATGCCGGATGGGATAGTGCTCCGGGGAGCCGGGGCAGACAGCACCACCTTGCGTTTCACCATCGTTCCCGCGGCACATTGCATACGGATCGCCGGTGAGGAACTCCCGCAATCCTTCCCGCTCGTCGCGGATGCGCCACGCGGGAGCAGCCATCTGTCCCTGGCTTCGACCGAAGGATTGTCCGTGGGCGATGTCGTGCGCCTTTATCGCAACGATTCGTCGCTGATCGTTTCCTGGTGGGCGATGGGCGCGGCCGGCCAGATCGCGCACATCACCGCGGTGCAGGGGGATGGCATCGACATAGCAGCTCCGCTCCGAGCCGACTTCACGACCGCAGGTGCGGCCCACCTACGCCTGTTGCGCCCGGCCCGCGGATGCGGATTGGAATGCCTGCGCATCGAGCGTACGACCGCCCCGGACGGGCAGTTCTCCAACATCTGGATGTACGCGGCCGATGGTTGCTGGGTGCGCGGCGTGGAGAGCTTCAATTGTGGATTCGCTCACGTGGAACTGTACACCTCGACGAACTGCGAAGTGAGCGGCTCGTGGTTGCACCACGCGTTCTCTTACGGCGGGGGCGGGGAGGGCTACGGTGTGCTCGCCTACCTCACCGCTGGTGAAAACCTCGTCGTGGACAACGTCTTCGAGCATCTGCGTCATGCGATGATCGTGCAGGCCGGGGCCAATGGCAATGTGTTCGCCTACAACTATTCCTTGGACCCGAATTGGGTCGAGGGGTTCTTCCCGGCGAATTCCGCGGGCGACATCGTTCTTCACGGCGACTATCCGTTCCTGAACCTGTTCGAGGGGAACATCGTGCAGAACATGGTGGTCGATGACTCACACGGGATCAATGGTCCGTTCAATACCCTTTTCCGCAACCGCGCCGATCTCTGGGGCTTCGTCATGAACAACGGTCCTGCGACAGACTCCCTGAACATCGTGGGTAACGAGGTCACTGCCGATGCGCCCATGGGATTATGGTTGGTGAACGGGGCCGGTCATTTGTTGCACGGCGATCTGGTGCAAGGGGAGGTGACGCCTGCCGGGACGGGCACCTTGGAGGAAGCTTCCTGTTTTCTGGAAGATGAACCAGCATTCCTTGTATCTGTTGGAGGTTGGCCTCAGACCGGACCGGAGCACCAGGCCCCCGGCACGCTACCCGCAGTGATCAGGAGAACCAGCGGTATGGACATAGCCCCGTGCGGATCACCGGCCATCGGGATGTTGGAGCAAGCCATGGTCGCCCCCAAGGTCTATCCGAACCCTGCGGATGACTACCTCTTGGTGGAAGGAACGGAGGCCTCCCCTGGGCTGCTCCGTGTTCGGATAACTGACGCCTTGGGTGCCACCCGAAGCAACTACACCGTGTCCGTTTCGCACACGGTACGCATGTCTTTGGGCGATCTTTCCCCGGGCCCCTATCTGCTCGAACTGATCGATCAGCTCGGACGGTCCTTCCGCACCCGCATCATCGTCCAATAGCGCTCAAAGGCCATAGCGGTCCTTCCAAACGGCGCGCAGGTACGCGGCGAACTCTTGTTCCTTCCGGTTGTCGCCAGGTTCGTACAAGCGCTTGCCGCTGATGGCCTCAGGCAGGAACTCCTGATCACTCACATGCCCGGCAAAGTCGTGGCTGTACTGGTACTTCTCACCGTAACCGATGTCCTTCATCAGCTTGGTCGGGGCATTGCGCAGGTGGAGGGGCACGGGCAGGTCGCCGCTGCGCTTCACTTCGGCCTGCGCGTTGCCGATAGCCATGTAGGAACTGTTGCTCTTCGGTGAACAGGCCAGGTAGATCGCGCACTGGCTGAGTATGATGCGGCTTTCCGGCCATCCGATCATCTGCGCGGCCTGCATCGTGGTGGTGGCCATCAGCAGCGCGTTCGGGTTGGCGTTGCCGATGTCCTCGCTGGCCAGGATCACCATGCGCCGCGCGATGAACAGGGGATCCTCGCCGCCCTCCACCATGCGGGCCAGCCAATACACCGCCGCGTTGGGGTCGCTGCCGCGCATGCTCTTGATGAAGGCGCTGATGATGTCGTAGTGCTGTTCGCCCTGCTTGTCGTAGCGGGCCGCATTGTTCTGGACAGTCTCGCGGACCAGGGCATCCGTGATCACCGCAGGACCGTCGCCACCTTTGCGGGCTGCATGCGCGCAGAGTTCGAACGTGTTCAGCAAACGGCGGGCATCACCGCCGCTGGCGCGCATCAGCGAATCGGTCTCCCGCAATTCGATAGGTATCTCCTTGAGGTCGGAGTCCTCCAGCATGGCGCGCCGGAGCAAACCCATCAGCTGTCCCTCGTTCAAGGGTTCAAGGATGTACACCTGGCAGCGGGAGAGCAGCGCGCTGATCACCTCGAAGGACGGGTTCTCCGTGGTGGCGCCGATCAGGGTGATCGTGCCTTTCTCCACCGCTCCGAGCAGCGAATCCTGTTGGGCCTTGCTGAAGCGGTGGATCTCGTCGATGAAGAGCACCGCGCTCCGCGCGAACAACCCAGCCCCTCCCGCCTGCTCGATCACATCGCGCACATCTTTCACGCCGCTGTTGATCGCGCTCAGGGCATGGAAAGGTCGCTTCAGCCGTTCGGCGATCAGGCGGGCCAGCGTGGTCTTGCCCACGCCCGGCGGGCCCCAAAGGATCATACTGGGTAGCCGTCCGCTCGCCAGCGCCTTGCGCAGGACGCCGTCAGGCCCTACCAGATGTTCCTGTCCAACGACCTGGTCCAGGTCGCGCGGGCGCATCCGTTCGGCCAGCGGGATGTTGTCCATGCGATGGCGTCCCGATCGGGGACGGACCACAAAGGAAGGGCGTGCTACACTTGTATCCGATGGCCAGTATCCTCATCCTCAACGGACCCAACCTGAACCTCCTGGGCACGCGTGAGCCGGCGATCTACGGCACGCGCACGTTCGACGACTACCTGACTGAGCTGCGGGCGCTGTTCACGGGACATGTCATAGACCTTGTTCAGAGCAACGTAGAGGGCGAATTGATCGACGCCTTGCAGGCGGCTGATGGAGATAGGGATGGCGTGGTCATGAACGCCGCCGGTTATACCCACACGAGCGTGGCGATAAGGGACACCATCGCCGGACTGCGCGTCCCGGTGGTGGAAGTCCACATCAGCAACATCCACGCACGGGAAGAGTTCCGCGAACATTCCATCACCGGGGCGAAATGCGCCGGGGTGATCACCGGCTTCGGTCTGGAAGGCTACCGGATGGCTATCGACCACCTTCTGGCGCGCCACGCGAGATGAAGGCACGCTGGTCCAGCTGTGGAAAGGTCTTGTTGCCCAGGATGAAGCGGTCATAGGCAACGCTGCGCGTGTATTGGCCGGTGAGGTCCGGATCCTTCTCCAGGCGTGCGAGGCGCTTCCGTTCTCGCAACAGGACCGGGAGCCGCTTGCAGAAATGGCGGTGCGCCCGGCCAACGACCCAAGCGTGATCCGCATGGCCTTCCATCAGGAACTTCAGTGCCGCGAAGTCATCGAGGATCATGCGCCGGATGATGCGCCCGCCGATCCAGCGCGACCGTAGGTTCTTCGTCAGCACGCAAAGGCTGTTGCGGAAGTTCAGGTAGGTCTTTCGGGGGCTTCCATAGCCCAGTGCTCCGCCACCCACGTGATAGACCACCGCCTTGCTGGTGTAGCCGATGCGCCAGCCGGTTCGACGGAGCCGCCAGCACAGGTCGATCTCTTCCATGTGGGCGAAAAGCCATTCATCGAAGCCGCCCGCCTCGCGGAAAGCGTTCGATCGGATCATCAAGCAGGCGCCGGTCGCCCAGAAGACCTCTCGTTCGTCGTCGTATTGCGCCCGATCCTGCTCGGTGATCTCGAAAATGCGGCCCCGGCAGAACGGATAGCCATTGCGGTCGATGAACCCGCCGGCGGCCCCAGCGTGTTCGAAACGCCCCCGATCACGATGGCTGAGCACCTTGGGTTGGCAGGCGGCCATCCCGGGATCGCGTTGGAGCTGATCACGCAGGGCGGGGATCCAATCAGGGGTTACTTCCACATCCGAGTTCAACAAGATGAAGAGATCGGCCTGGACCTGCGCCAAGGCCGCATTGTACCCACCGGCGAAGCCCAGGTTCTTCGCCAGCGTGATGACCTCCACCTCTGGCAGGGTCGCGCGTACCCAAGCGACCGAACCGTCCGTACTCCCGTTGTCCGCGATGATCACGCGGGCATGCGTTCGTGATCGCTCCAGAACGGTGGGCAGGAACTCCCGGAGCCAATGCTCCCCGTTCCAGTTGAGTATGACGACGGCCGTGTCCATCATTTCGCCGGGCATTCCCGCCGACGGTCGGCAAAAGTCGACAACGCGATCACTGCCCGATCAGTGCGGACGCAGGAAGTTGTCCTCAACACGCTGGCCTTCAATGGAGAGTACGCGGGTACCCTGGGTCTGGCTCGAATTGCCGAGCGGCGCGCTCAGCATGCTCTGCCAGTGAGGATTGTTACGCTCGCCCGGGATCTCCGAATGCAGGAGCTCCCAACAACCGATGCCGGTGTTCTGCTGCCAGAAGACGAACCGCTTGTCCGAGTATCGCCCGGCCTTGTAGTAGTGCCAGATGAGATACGGGAGCTGTTTGTTGTCGTTGCTACCGTCCACGACGCTGCTGGGCAGACCGTACTTGAGGAAGGTGATGCCCTGGTCGCTCTCGTATCCGCGCATATTCCTACAACCGTACATGCGGTTGGCCAGCACCACCTGGTCCCGGTACTTGTGCCAAACGCGTTCTGGGTCATATCCGTCACGATTGACCCAGAACGTGTAGAAGAAGCGCTTCATGAGCAAAAGATCCTTGTCCTTCAGCCGTTCATCCACGATGCGGCGTTCGAGCGGCGTGGCGATGGGGCGCAAGCTGGCCACATGGTCCGCCAGCGTGTCCGCATCGGTGAACGCATCCACGAAGGTGTTGCCCACCTCTACCGATGCCAGGGCGTTCAGGTCGTAACGAAGGGGATTGTTCCTCTGGATGAACTGCTCCTGGCGGGCGAGAACCTGCCCATCGCGGTCCAGCGCCTCTACCGCAACGAGGTAGTTCCCGGAAGGGAGAGCTGCGATCGGGAACTCCTTGCTGAGCGGGACTACCGGGAGCGCTTTCATGCGCTGAACACCCTTGAACTGCCCTTTTACCAAGTGGCTCTCGTAGGACTCGATCTGATAGTTGATGGTGAACAGCGAATCGCGTCCGAAGAACGCATCTGCCCCATAGATCTCCGTGTAGAAGCCGAGGCTTTCGACCTCCGTTGGATAATATGTGCCGGTGTACGGCGCAGGAACCCGGGAGCCATGGCCATCGTCCCGCGTGCCGGCAGTGAGCATCGCATCCGAGAAGCTGATGCCCTTGGGCAGTTCAGGAATGACCAGGGGCCCTTTCCAGCTCGTGCGGTTCTGCTCCGGACCATTGAGGTCTGTCAGGTCAACGCTCATGGTATACTCACCCGGCGGCAAGAGGAAGTGTTCTTCTACGAGAAAGTCGCCTGCGAGCGTATCCGTGCGCTCGGGACCGAGAACATCGCTTTTGCGGAAGTCGATGATGGCCGTATCCCGCTCGATGATGGTGAGCGCCTCGATATGGGCTTGGCGTACACCCGTATCGTTGGGCTTCCAGACGGCCGTGGAACCCAGAACGCTGATGTGCAGGTCCAACTGCACCCCCTGGCCCGGTACGTGGAACCGCTTGGTCGCGATGATCGCGTCCAGCGTGGCATGGCTCTGGGCACTCAACCCGATCGGCAATAGCAGAAGGCAACAAGGGAGGGACGAACAGGTCATGATCCCAAAGATAGCGGCACGTAATGGCCGGGGGTTCTCCGTTCCCTGCGCAGGAGCAGCCGTTGCTCCGGGGACCTATTTTCGCGCCGCTCAACGCATGCGCTTTCAGGAGAGGTGGCAGAGTGGTTGAACGCGGCGGTCTTGAAAACCGCTTTGCTCGCAAGGGCAACGGGGGTTCGAATCCCTCCCTCTCCGCCGATCGGCCCCGACTTGTCGGGGGCTTGTTGTTCGAATACGCGTGCGAGCTTGTTCGCGGATGCGTCCACGAAGAACAAGACGATCCGCGTAGCGGATCCGGGCTGGTCGAAGCTTCCCCACCGGGAAAGCGGGTCTCGGGCAATCCCTCCCTCTCCGCCAATGCCCCCTTGCCGCTGGGCAGAGCAGGCTTTCAATTCTGGCCGCGCTCACCACCGATCGCCTTCTGGGGGGCAGTGCCGTTTTCGTGAAATTCGCGGCGGCTCGCTTATCGTACCCGGGCACACGGTCATGCGCGTGACATTTCTCGGCACTGGCACCAGCCAGGGCGTACCGTTGATCGGCTGTGAATGCCCGGTCTGCACGAGCCCTGATCCCCGGGACAAGCGGTTGCGGGTTTCCGTGCTCGTGGAGACACGGGGCAGAAGATTGCTCATCGACGCAGGCCCGGATCTGCGCCAGCAGATGCTTCGCGCCGGCGTACGCTCCTTGGATGCGGTACTTCTCACCCATGAGCACATGGACCACATCGCGGGAATGGATGACCTGCGTGCGTTCAGCTTCAGCCACGAGCCACCCCGGGCCGTACCGATCTACGGGGATGAACCCACATTGCGTGCGGTCCGGCGCATCTATGAATACGCGTTCCGTGAGCACAAATACCCCGGGGTGCCCCAGTTCGATCTCCGCACGATCGACCGGTCACCTTTCAGTGCGGAAGGCGTTGCCGTCATTCCGGTCGAAGTGACGCACATGCACATGCCCGTTCTGGGCTTCCGCATCGGTGGATTCACCTATATCACCGATGCGAAAACGATAGCCGCTGAGGAGTTGGACAAGGTGCGTGGCACCGACGTGCTGGTGCTGAACGCGCTGCGTGAGAAGGAGCATTATTCGCATCTGAGCCTCCCGGAAGCCCAGGACATTGTCAAGGACGTAAGGCCCGAACAGGCTTGGTTCACGCACATCAGTCACTGGATGGGCAAGCACGCGGACGTGGATCCCCGTCTGCCGCCCAACATGCGCCTGGCGTATGACGGACTCGTGATAGACCTGCCTGGTGAGTGACGCGTACGGAGGATCCGAAGACCCCCGCACCGGCGTTTCCGATGAGGGGCCTTGGGATCTTCAGGGCAGTACCACCCGGCGCGTGATCGCGCGATCATGGCCCTGGAGGCAGACCAGGTAGAGCCCAGCGGGAAATTTGGACAGTGACGGTCTGTGGCCGTCGTTGATGCGTTCGTTCAGCACCGGGCGCCCGCTTGGGTCAAAAACCCGCAGTGCATTCCAGTCGCCCGCAGGTACAAGGAGCCCGCCGTCAGGGCCCACGGCCACCTGTGGTTCATCGATGGAAGTCGAGACATCACCCACTACCAGGTCGATCACTTCCACACCGACGATCTCGTGGTCGTAGATGCGCACATCATCCAAGGAGCCGTAGAACGGCATGGAGTTGTCGTACAGGTTTCCCAGGGTGGCCGGGGCCTCGGGATGGGATCCGAGGGCACCCTCCGCCGTGCCGTTCGCGGCCGTGGAGCCATTGAGGAAGAGTCGCAGGTCATGGTTATCGTAGGTGGCCGCGAGGTGATACCAAGTATTGCTGAATATGGTGCTCGGGGGTATCTCGACGCTATGCAGAACGCCTCCGGTCCGGATGCGGAAGCGAGCGCCGGTGCTGTTCACCAGGCTCAAACTCCAGATGAAGTCCTCTTCGTTCGGGCCAACGGTCTTGGCCATCAGGATGCGTTCAGAGGCGTCCACGATCTCCTGTTTGAACCAGCAGGCGAGGCTCAACTGGTCGCCTGGACCACCGGTTACATCGCAAGGCCCGAGGTCCACACGGGCATCGTTGCCATAGAACCGCAGAGCCCCGGCGTGATGCCCACCTGTGGGCTGCCAGGTCGTATTCCCTTGCAGGTGACCGTCATTGGGTCCAACAGCATCGTTCGCTGTGGTACCTGCCAGTTCGTCCAGGGGCCAGTACATGGCTGGTACCGACTGGGCGGACATGGCGATCCAGAAAAGAAGAGCCGAGGTGAGTAAGCAGGTACGCATGGCAGAAGGCTTGGTGCCATGCGCAACGGGCGGCCATCGGGATCGTTCGGTTCTTTCGACCGGTCGATACAAGGCGCCAACGGATCCCCGCACCCGGATCGCCGGGAATAGTCAAGCGTGCGGGGGTCATTCGAACACCCGGTCCTCGCGCAGGCAAGCCGCCAACTCCTGATAGACCTCCACCAATCGTTCGCGGGACGGTCGATCGCCCGTACGGCGCAGGATGCGCTGTGCCAGGCACCCCCGGTCCAGGATGAAGGCGATGCGCATCCGCGCCGCCTCGCCCAGTTCGCCACGAAGTTGCTGGTACAAGTGACGCCAGAGCTCCGCTGCCGAGGCGCTCTCCCGCATCATGCCGAACATCAGCAGGAGATCCCTGTTCGCGATGATCGCATCACCACCATGCCGGGTTGTATCCAACAGCACGGCCTTCAGATCGGCGCCATGCCACGCGCGCTGCAGGTAGTTGCTCACCCAGCGCCCGCTCATCATCGCTTGGACCACGGCCACGATCATCTCCGCGACTGCTGCGTCCGAACTTGGGCACTCCTGCATGTCGGCCGCAGTGATGGTGATCGTGCCACGCTCGAAGGAGGGGATCGCCAAACGGCGATTGGCCATTTGATAGTCCACCGTTGCAGAGAGCCCCCTTTTTGCCAGAGCCATGGCGATCGGTTCAAGTACGATCCGATAGTAATCGGCTTGGTCAAGTGCTACCTCCGGGATGCCGTCACCCGTCAGCTCGGGCATCTCCGGATGATCGTCGAGTATTGCCAGGATCCTTGAACTCGATCCACGCGCACGCTTTCCCTTCAGAAAAGGCGAAGAAGCGCTGATCGCGGGTATGATGGGAAGCACCATGCGGACCGCCGTATGCAGTCGTCCGAATAACTGATCATCGGCGAAGGGCAGTTCGATGCGTGATGAACAGGTCCACAGTGATCCCTCGGGGAGGAAAGGATGCCGCTTCTGGGCGGCGACCGTGGGCCTGGTCGTTCCGGGGTTCGAAGCGGATGCGAGAGGATGCGCACCGGATGGCAGCAACACGCCACCTGCGAGCGCTTCCACACGGGTGCTGAATTTCGGGAGTTGAGCCGTCAGTTCTTGGGCGGCTGCGGCGATGGTTCTTGCCAGCACGCCCGTGGACAGACGCACACCAGTACCCGCTTCGTTCAACGTGGCAAGCGCATCCTTGGGGTTCTCCAACGCGATTGGCGGGTACAACGGCGCAAGTGTCTTCCGATCAACGACACAGTACTCCAAGCCAAGCCCGTAGCCCAGGGTGACCGCCTTGTTCTTCTGCCTTGCCATGTGAGGGCCGTTTTCGCCCGCGTAAAGGTCGGCATCACCGGCGAAGTCTTGCCGGGAGCCCGGGAGCGACGATCAAACCTCGCTGCTTCGCCAAAGCCAGCGCGAGAGTGTATGGGCGGCGAACGCGATGAAGAACGGCATCACTGGTATGAGATAGCGCATTTGCGCGACCATCGCTGAGTAACCGGCGGCTTGGACGGCGATCGCGAGGATCCAGATGAGCCCCTCGCGGCGCATGGCCCAGGCCCCGATGAAGCCGAGGGCGAGATAGAAGAGCTGCTGGAGTAGGGCAAGATGGTCCCCCATGGTGAGGGCAACGCCGTAGGTCTGCTTCACCCCGATATTGGTGAACAGCTGCATCGCGTGGTACACGCAAAGGCGTATGTATTTGACCGGATCTCTCTTGATAGCGGCCATCGCCTCCTGGCTGTAGACCTTGTCCATCGCCGCCTCGTTCTCAGTTCCGGTAAGGTCCGTCCTTCTGGCAAGCAATCGCTGGCTCATCGTGTCGGCCTCGAAGCTGTCCACATAGTGCAGGGGCTCATCCGTGGCCACTTGCGAATTCATGCGCCAGATGTTGTAGCCGTTCATGGACGTGCCCAGCCAGGCTTTGCCGAAGACCATCTTGTTGCGCAGCGCCCACGGTGACATGACCAGCAGCATGCTTGCGCCCATGGCGAATACCGGCCCCGAAGCGGAGCGCCATCGCGACAGACCGCCTGCGGACCGGACGACCGCGACGCACCAGGGTAGCGCCATCAGCAGCATCGCGGACCGCGATAGGGCTGCGACGCCCAAGGAGGCCCCGGAAAGCATCCACCAGGTGGTGGTTTTCTTCTGTTGAGCTGTGAGCAGGGTACAGGCGCTCAGCATCAGGAAGAACGTACCGGTGATGTCGCCGCTGAGTTGGTTCAGAAGCCCTGAAACAGGCAGATAAACCGCCCATGCGAGCGCTGCCAGCGATGCGCCGCGTTGATTGATCAGACCGCGAGTGAACCGATGGACCAGGAGCACCGATCCGACGAAGAGCAGCAACTGCACATGCAGCGTAAAGAGCAGGGATCTTCCGCTGATCGCGGCAGCGGCGGCGAACAGGAGTACCGGCATCGGTTCCCGCATGGCTGTCGGTGTCCTGTC
Source organism: uncultured Chryseobacterium sp. (assembly GCA_964649165.1). Taxonomy (GTDB): domain Bacteria; phylum Bacteroidota; class Bacteroidia; order Flavobacteriales_F; family PHOS-HE28; genus PHOS-HE28. Next base: position 22,320 of record CAZYPC010000033.1, on the reverse strand, counting down.
ACCCTCGGGGCAGAACGGGTAATACAAGGGATAGCACAGCGAATAGCCCTCACCATCCAACAGGTGGTTCGCGATGGGCCAGAAGTTGTCGGTTTGGCCCGCCTCTGTGGTAGCCGGATGTGCGTTGACGCGCCACAGGCCCAGTACCAAGGCTATGGCACAAGTTCCGACAAGCACCAAGCGGTGGTTCTTCTCCAGACGTGCCCCGATGGATGCCAGCGTGTTCATGAGGTAAGGATAAGGCCCCTTGCGGGGTGCGCTTCAACGTATGCTGGAACCAAGGGGTTCCTGCCTTTGAGCCCGTTCAATGGGCCAAAAAGGCCGTGCGTGGGCGGAACATGCGCGGGATCTCATCCCGCCCGCCGAAGGGCATCACCGTACCCGGATTCAAGGAGCTGCGCACGATGAACCTGCCATTGCTGACATACACCACGACCACGATCGGGGATGTGCGCGTGGTGTCCTCCACGATCAATCTGAATTGCGGAACCGCGGTGAGGGTATCGGCCGGATCGGTAACGGACTGACCGCGCGCGCGGGCAAGGCCACCAAGGAACCGCTCGATCCGCGTCGAGTCCGCCGCCACACCATCAATGCGCCAGCCATCCGGCCCCCGCTCCATCACGTAGCCGGAATCCGTCGGGAAATTGAAGACGACCCGCTGCCAGTTCTTGGGGTCGCCGGTCACGAGGTATTTCGGCAGCCACTCTCCGTAGGTGTAGTCGGCATAGAGCCCTAAGAGGCCGTCCACCGCGTAAACCTGCTCATCGCCGGGGACGTTGATCAACGTCATCGACGCTTCACCAGCGGTATGTCGGCCGACGAGGAACTCGTGGACCTCGGCTCCAGCGGTGATCCGGAGGCGATCGGCCGTGCTGTCGTCCAGGTCGTATTTACCCGCCACATCGGCCATCCGCCCGGCCAGGCTGGTGGTGCGCATCGCGCTCCAGGAATGGAGCAGATGATGGATGGGAACGGGGTCAGCCAGGCTGGAATCCTTCCCCAGGAACATGCGCCAGCCTCCGCCAGTGCGCCGGAAATCCAAGGGGGGGAGATGTTTGAACGGGGCAGGAGTGAAGGTGAAGGAGGTAACGGCGTTGCTGTCCAGAGCGATCAGTTGTTCACGGAACGTCCGTTGTTGGGCGCGCGGACTCACCTGCCCACTGATCCACCACAGCGCCATCAGCAGCGCGAGCACGATCAGCAGGTGTGTGGTGCGCAGCTTACCGAACATGATCGGGGGTCATGCGCCGTGCACGTTGCGCGCGACGCCAGGCACGCCGGCCGATACCGTAGATCACGGCCAGCAGCGCTGGGAGCAGCAGGTTCATCCACTTCAATGCCGAGCGGGTACCATCGCTCAGGTCATCAAGGGGACGATAGTTGACCTCCTTTCCGCGCAACCCGAGAAGATCGTTCTGTCCCGTTGCACGGTCCACGGCGTTCACCATCAGGTTCAGGTTGCCAGGAGGCAGTTGTACGGGTCTTTCTTGCGTACCGCTCACACAGAAGCCTCCATTGGTGAAGAGGATCAGGTGGGCGGCAGGACCGTTACCGAATCTGCCCTCCACCTCAGCGCCCACAGTCTGGGGACCGGATGCGAAGTCAGCCTCAGTCCATTGTTTCCGGAGATCGATGAACTGGGGGCTTGACAGGGTTCCGCTCTTCTCACTGGTGAAGAGCACGGGTGCGTACCGCCATGAACTGTCGACGAGGACAGGGGTGATGGGCGAGCAGAACTGGTAAACCACCACATCAAGACCGTTCGTGATCGGATGGTCGGCGAAGCCGTTCAGCACCGGGAAGTAGTGGAAGGCCATGGGCACGGGCATGGTGAAATTGCCCATCTGCTGCATTACCTGGACCTGATTGCAGCGTTGGTCCACAATGATCGACGGTGCGATCCGCAAACCGTGTCGTTCGAGCCAGCTTTCCAAACCAGTGTTGCGCATCTCAGCCACCGGAGAGGAGCCGAGGTCGCTGCGGACCGCATCGTAAGCGAAGACCACACCCTTTCCTTTCGCCATGAAGTCGTGAAGTCGGTCCAATTGCATCGGGGGGATGGAGTCCGTAGGACCGACGAACACCAAGGCTTGGAAGCGCTCGTGGATGGGCACGGAGTCATAGATGCTGGTGGGCTGCACCGAGTACATCACGCTCAGGCTTTGTACCAGTTGGTTCAGCGCTTGTATCGAGGCCTCGCCATGGCCCTGGACGATACCCACCACGGGCTTTTCGAGAATGCTCACTTCCTTGATCGCGCTGCTTACGGTCCATTCCAGCGCGGAACCTTGCTGGATGGCCGGGATGGTGGTCTTCCGCTCACCCATGCGCACGGTGCAACCCATATACACCTCCAGGTTCTCGGCACGGTCTTTCTCGCGCGTGGTGGCCAAGAGGGGCTGAATGCCTTCTTGCTGGGCCTTCATCTTGAGCGAATCGGCACTATTGGGATCGATGAACTCGAAGACCAGGTTCCCATTGCTGCGTGCGGCATACTCCACCAACAGGTCCTTGAAGTCCTGTCGTGCAACGGCCAGGTCCGGTGGCATCTTCTCAGTGAAATAGGCCGTCACGGTCACCGCTTCGTTCAGCCTATCGAGCAGATCGATGGTTGCCGGGCTGAGCGAATAACGTTGGTCCGCAGTAAGGTCGAAGCGGAACTTGAAGCGCTGCCCGATGAGGTTCACCAGCACCAGGGCTGCCAGAAGCAGCAAGGTGTTGCGGATGAGTTGGGCGCGGGTACGCATGGCTCAACTGTTGACGAGCCGCTTGGCCAGATTCATTTCGGCGAGCGAAAGCCCGAGCACCACGATGCTTCCGAACCAGAGCAGGTCGCGGCTATCCAGGATACCGCGGCTCATGCTGTCGAAGTGCGAGCCCGTGCTGAGCTGCTGGAGCGTTTCTCCGAGCACCCCTGTGAAGCTCGATGCCATCACAGCGAATGCCAGGTGGAAGAGCGACACCAGCACCAGGCCGAAGAGGAACGCGACGATCTGGTTGTTGGTGAGGCTGCTCGCATAGATGCCGATGGCGATGTAGGCGGCACTCATGCACAAGAGAGCGAGGTAGCCGCAGGCGATGGCACCATGATCCACCTTTCCGATCGATGCGATGGTGAACCAATAGGGGAGCGTACAGAAGAGGGCGAGGGCGATGAGCACCAGACAAGCCAGGAACTTGCCTGCGACCACCTGACGGTCGCTCACGGCCTTGGTCAGCAGCAGATCCAACGTGCCGGTCCTTCGTTCATCCGCGATCGTGCGCATCGTGATGGCCGGGATGAAGAAGAAAAGCGTCCAATACGCCACGTTGAAGTAGGTACTGAGATCCGCGAGGCCGCGCATGAACACATCCGTACCGAACCACCACGTGAAGAACCCGCTGACCCCGAGGAAGGCCGCGAGGATGAGGTAGGCCATCAACGAGTCGAAGAACGACGCGAGTTCCTTGCGGGCCAGAAGCAGGACCGTCTTCATCAGTTCAGCGTAAGGTCGCGGAAGATGTCCTCGAGCCGGGTTTCGATCGGTCGCATTTCGGTGATCACCCAGCCTTTACGAACGCATGTGCGGAACACCTCGGCGGCGGGCTTCACCCCCGTTGAACCACGTACCTCATAGGCGTCAAGACTCCCGCTCACGGGTACAACGGCAGCCACACCGGGAGCCAGGGCCAGGGCCGCGACGACCTCGTCGCGTGTGCCTTCCTCCACGCGTACGAGCAATAGCTCCTCGCCCTGGCTCTGCGCGCGCAGGCTGCTTGGAGACCCGTCGGCCACGATGCGCCCTTTGTTGATGATGAGGATGCGGTCGCAGACGGCCTCCACCTCGCTCAGGATATGCGTACTGAAGATCACCGTCTTTGCTGTGCCCAGGTCCTTGATAAGCGAACGGATCTCAACGATCTGGTTGGGATCCAGGCCGCTTGTAGGCTCATCAAGGATCAGTACCTGCGGGTCATGCACCATCGCCTGCGCCAGTCCCACACGTTGGCGGTAACCCTTGCTCAGTTCGCCGATCTTCTTGTGTTTTTCGGGCCCGAGGCCACAGGCGTCGACCATTTCGCGGATGCGCTGCGCTTCGCGATCACGCGGCACGCCCTGCAAGCGCGCGGCGAATTTCAGCAGGTCCAAGACGGGCATATCCTCGTACAAGGGATTGCTCTCCGGCAGGTAGCCGATCATCTCCCGCACCTCGTCGGGTTCATCGGCCACGCTCTTTCCACCCACAGCGATGGTGCCCGCGTTCGGCGCGATCAACCCGCAGATCATCTTCATCGTGGTGCTCTTTCCAGCACCGTTCGGGCCGAGAAACCCCAGAACCTCACCCGCGCTCACACGGAAGCTGATGCCATCCACCGCGGTCTGCGGGCCGTAGCGCTTGGTGAGCTGGTCGATGCGGATGTCCATGCGAGGGTCGCGAATCTATCCGAACACCGACGGTACCCTGAAGGAAGGGCGTTCAAAATCTGTTAAGCAGGGGCAGGGTTGTCGGTTGACCGTTGCTGGTTGTCGGGCGTGGTGGTAGCAGCCCTTTGTCCCTGACCGTATGCGGATCTGTTCCGATGACCGCTTGTCAGCTGGTCAGCGGACAACCAACAACTGAGAACGGACAACCGGAGTCCTCAGTGCACCTGATGCTTCTCCTCCTTGCTCTCGCCCTCGCGGATCTTTTCCAACGCCTGAGCGATGCGGCGCTTGCGCGTCTCTTCCTGCTTGGCGTCGGTGACCCACTCGATGTACTCCTTCTTGTGGCTGTAAGAGAAGGCTTCCCAGTTGGCCCAAGCGGTGGGATCCTTGTGCAGCACGGAACCCAGGTCTTCCGGAAGCACCAAGGCCTTTTTCGCAGGCTTGGCGTCCGTCAGCTTGGTGCCCTTCACGTTCAGGGCTACGGCCTGCTTCACCAGGTCCACGAAAGCGGCCTCGTTGAGGGCATCACCCTCGTGAAGCTTGTACGAGCGCATTCCCTTCTCCTCGCCCTTGGGGAGCTTTTCGAAGAGCTTTTTGGGGTCCTTGATCAAGGAGCCTTTGTGGAACCATACGGCCACATGCTCTTTGAAGGCCTGTAGTCCGATCATGATCCCCTGGTGGTCGAAGTGGGGGCTGTTCCACTTCCAGGTCTCTTCTACTTCAGCGTCGGTGGAATGGATCAGCTGTCGCAGGCGCACCAGCAGCTTGCGCTGCCATTCGGGGTTTTCAGCGATGTATTGGTTGATCTGTTCCGTGATGACCATGGCGAGAGGTTTTGGCCTGGACGACCCCTCAGAGGTCCCCCAGGGTAAACGGGCTTCACGGGGCGAATATGGCGCTTACTTTTTCGATTCGCCCGACAGGGTGATCGCCACTGGTTGGATGGAACCCTTGCCCAGGCGTTCCGATGCCAGCGTGATCACCAGGTTCGGCGTGAGGCGCCAAGTATTCGCGGCTTGGAGGCCCAAGGGGTGGAACTGCTGCTCGTTCAGGGTCACCTTCGTTTTCTCGCCGCCGTCGGCCTTGTATTCCAGCATCAAGGCGTCTTTGAAGCCTTCCTGGGGGTACGGGGGCACCTTGAGCTTGCGTTTTTCGATGTTCACCTCGGCATCGTTCAGCATCACCAACAGGCTGTTCTCGAAGCACATCGGCAGAATGCGACCGGGGGCGTCGGTGGCATTGGTCATCACCCGGTCGAACTGCTTGTACCACTTCTGGTCGCCGGAGGAAGTGAGTTCGAAGAGGTGCAGCACGCCATCCACCTGCTCGGTCTTCGGGAACTTCTTGCCGCTCAGGTCCGCCACGTAGTGCGTTTCGATGCCGCTTTTCCGGGCGATCACGAAACTGCCCCCATCCTTTTTCAGCATCAGGCGGTCGATGATCATGTTGTTCTGCAGCTTCTCCTCCTTCTTGTCGATGCGCTTCTCGAAGGGGATGAGTTTGAAGTTGTCGAACTTGGGTTCCGCGCCCGAAGCGTCGACCGTGCACTGGAACACACCGATCGATTCGTCGCGGTTGGCGTCCCCGTCTGAGTAGACCCCGGCCACGACGATGGAACCGTCGATCCGCATCTCCAAGGTGGCATCCTGGGCGAATTCCGAACCGGGCAGATCCAGGAGCGCTGTTGTTTGGCCCGCACTATCGAGGCGATAGATGGAGAAAGCGTAGCCCAGTTCTTCTTTCGTCTTCGGCTCCGGGTTGCTGGTGTTCTTCACCAGATACCAGACGCTCCCCTTGGGGTCCACACGTGTCTGTATGATCTTGAACGAACGCGCGCTGCCGTCCGTGCTCAGCTTGTTCCACCAGAGCGGCTTCATGTCCTTATCGAACAGGTGAGCATACACGGGGCATCCCGCGCTGTGGGTGGTGCCGTCCGGGGTCAACTGCAGAAGCATTTTGGTGCTGTCCACGCTCACCAGCGTGGTGAAGCCCATCCCGACATTGGGCTTGAAGTACTCCTTGGACTTGCCGAGGCGGTCGAAAGGGATCTCGGCGAGGAGTTGAGCCCCTTTGCCAGTAAGGCTGCGCGGGCCCTGGACCTGTTGCAGGACCAGGAGCTTGCCGGTTTCCATATCCGGCTTGCTGGCGATCACGCGGAACTGTTTGTTGAAATTCTCGATCGTCTCGATGGCGACAGGGCCTTCGCCCCAGAGGATCTTGGTCTTGTCCGCCTTGATCTCCTTCATGCCTTCTATGGCGAAGGCCACCAGGGTGCGGTCGATGGTCACTTGGTTGAGTCCGCCGATGACCGGGCTGCTGCCGAGCACGCGCAACCCCACGATGCTGCCGGCATCGCCCCTTACGAACTTGTGGTACCAGAAGCCGCCCTCCTGTTTCTCTTCCAAGGCGGACTGGATCTTCCAGCGCACTTTGCCCTCCTGGGCGGCCAGGAGCAATTGAAGGGAACAGAAAAGCGCAGCGGAAAGGGAGCGAACGATGGTGATGTGGTTCATGCGTAGGTGGACGTTCTCAGCGGGGCGTGAAAGTAGGCGGCCCCGCGAAGCCCAAGGCAACCTCCGGGCCAAGGAGCTTGTGGAGAAGCCGAAGTGGCACCGGGCTGTCGGCCTGTTCAGCAGCGTTCGATGATCGTCGCGTAGCCCTGACCGACCCCGATGCACATCGTGCACAGCGCGTAGCGTTTTCCTGTCGCCTGCAGTTCCAAGGCGGCAGTCTGGAGCAGGCGGGCCCCGCTCATGCCCAAAGGATGCCCCAAGGCGATGGCGCCACCGTTCGGATTGATACGGGGGTCGTCATCGGCGATGCCCAGCGTGCGCGTACAGGCGAGTACCTGCGCCGCGAAAGCCTCGTTCAGTTCGATGACGTCGATCTGGTCAAGGGTCAGCCCTGCGCGCTTCAAGGCGAGCTTGGTAGCGCTTACTGGGCCAATGCCCATAACGCGCGGCTCCACACCTGCAACGCCACTTGAAACAATGCGCGCCAATGGGTTGAACTTATGGTCTTTGATAGCGATAGCACTAGCGACCAGCACCGCCGCTGCTCCGTCGTTCAAACCACTGGCGTTGCCAGCCGTTACCGAGCCGTTCTTTTTGAAGGATGGCTTAAGACCGGCCAGTCCTTCAAGCGTTGTTTTGGGCTTCGCGAATTCGTCCTGAGCGAAGAGGATCGGGTCGCCTTTGCGCTGGGGGATTGGCACCGGTGCGATCTCTTGAGCCAGGCGCCCGCTTGCCTGTGCCTTGGCTGCCTTGTGCTGGCTCCATAGGGCAAATCGATCCTGATCCTCACGGGTGATCGATGCGTTCTCCTCGATGAGGTTCTCGGCCGTTTCGCCCATGGCGTCCACGCCGTACTTCTCCTTCATGAGCGGGTTGATGAAACGCCACCCGAAGCTGCTGTCGAACATCTGGGCATCGCGACCATAGGGCGTGCTGGTCTTGCTGATCACCCACGGCCCACGCGTCATATGTTCAACGCCACCAGCAAGGAAGAGGTCGCCGTGTCCCGCTGCGATGGCCCGACCGGCGTTTACCACAGCGTTCATCCCGGAAGCGCACAGGCGGTTCACCGTTTCACCGGGGACGGTCACGGGCAATCCGGCCAGGAGCAGCGCCATGCGAGCAACGTTCCGGTTGTCCTCGCCCGCTTGGTTGGCACAGCCGAGGATAACGTCCTCAATGGCGGCGGGGTCCAAGGAGGGGTGGCGTTTCACGAGCTCACGAAGCGCGTGGGCGGCCAGGTCATCAGCCCGAACGGGGGCGAGGGTGCCACCGAACGAACCGATCGGGGTGCGCACCGCATCAACAATGAAAGCATCATTCATGGGGTCGAAGGAAGGGGTTCGTCCGGGAACCAGGGTTTGCCGGTGCGGTAGACCGTGCCCTTGAACAGCGCCACTTGCTCATCCTTCTGGTTCGTGACCGTGACGTAATAGACGCCGATACTGCGTGAGAGGCTTTTTTCCTCGGATGTGGCAGTAAGTACATCGCCCTCTTTCACGGCCTTTGTGTGCGAGATGGATGTTTCCACGCTCACCGCCTGGATGCCGTGCGAGTTTGAGGCGAAGGCCAGGCAGCTATCCGCCAGCGAGTAGGTGATGCCGCCATGCGCGATCGCGAAGCCGTTCAACATCTCGTTCCGAACGGTCATGCGTAGAGTGCACTTGCCCGGAAGAACCTCCAACCGATCGATCCCCAGCCAGATGCTGAAGGGGTCGTTGTCATACATGCGCGAAACGACGCGCTCGGCAAGGGTGGACATGCAGCAAAGTAATACCACCGCGTTGCTGGAGAGTTGTCCGCAGAGGCAGGATGCCTGTGCCCCGTTACGCGAACAACTCCTTGCTCAGCACGCCTTCATGCTCCAGCAACCATTTTTTGCGCCAGATATCCCCAGCGTACCCGGTGAGCATGCCCGTCTTGCCCAGTACGCGATGGCACGGAACGATGATCAACAACGGATTGTCCCCGCATGCCGTGCCCGCCGATCGCGCGTTGCCACCGACCTCGGCGGCCAACTGTTCGTAGGTGATCGCCTTGCCGAACGGAATACTGTCCAACCGCTTCCACACCTTGCGGCGGTACTCCGAACCGACCTGGTAGAGCGGCAGATCGAATTTCTTCCTGCGGCCGGCGAAATACGCCTGCAATTGAAGCACCGCCTCCTTCAGGGCCTTCGGCACTTTACGCTTGGTGCTCTTGCCGAGCGGCTCGAACGATACGCGCGTGATCCGTTCACCGTCGCACTCCACGTACACCTTGCCGATGGGACTGGCCACCGCCGCCACGTACATGGGGCCGAAAAGTTCAGGCTGTCGGTCGGGTGAGCGCGTTCCCATCGCACCTTGGAGGCCCTCAAAGTAAAACGCATGGCTTGGTTCACCGACGACTTCAACAAGTTCTTCAAAGACCTCGCGAAGAACAACAACAAGGAATGGTTCGACGCGAACCGCAAGCGCTACGAGGCCAGCGTGAAAGAGCCCTTCGCGGCATTCGTGGCCGAAGCGATCAAACGCATCGGCAAGCACGACAAGGCGATCACTCTCGACCCCAAGGAGGCGATCTTCCGCATCAACAAGGACATCCGCTTCAGCAAGGACAAGACCCCTTACAAGCTCGAGACCTCGGCCATCATCTCGCCGGCGGGCCGCAAGGACCACAGCGTGCCGGGCATCTACTTCGCCTTCGGGCCGGAAGCGGTGAAGTTCTATGGCGGCTGCTACCAGCCGGAAAAGGATCAACTGCTCCGGATCCGCGAGGCGATCCTGCACGATGGCAAGGGCTTCCGGAAGGCGATCGAGGGCAAGCCGTTCAAAGCGCTCTTCGGGACGGTGCAAGGCGAAGTGAACAAAGTGCTGCCGCCGGAGTTCAAGGCCGCCGCGGCAAAGGAGCCGCTGATCGCCAACAAGCAGTTCTATGTGGGTGCCGAGAAGCCGGCGAAGCTGGTGACCGATCCCAAGCTGTTGGATCATCTCATGGATCACTACCTCGCCATGTGCCCGTTCAATGAGTGGCTGGCTGGGGCGCTGAAGTGAACCGCTCAGTTGTTCATCTGGAAGTCGCCGTGCCCTTGGATCAGGACCGTTGAATCCGCTGACAGCGCCTGGTAGTAGAGCCGGTAGTGCTCTTGGTCCAGCAACCCGCCCACGGAGAGCAGGTCCAATTGCAGGTTGATCACCTCGTCCGACGCGGCGACTTGCGGTGCCGCGATCACCGTGCCGTAATGGTCGACATAGACCAAGCTCAACCTGCCCAGTTGCGCGGGGCTCTGGAAACGGATCGCCGCCACGCCGCTCTGCACCGGGTTCGCCCAGAAGTGGACGCTGTTGTCCGAGGATGCGGGCAACAGGGCCGCGGAGCCGGTCGCGCCGAAGAAGCCTTGCTCCATCGCGTCGAAGTCCTCGTCCGTGTTCCAGTCGTCGCCATCGGCCTCGCCGATCGTCACCCCGTTGATGTCGGTCGCGGTGATCGATTTCGGCTCGAACACCTGCTGCGGGCCGGGAGTGCCGGTATCGGTATCGGGATCCTCATCCTTTCCGCACGCGACGCATAGCAACAAAAGCGCGGAAACGATCGTCAGTTGCGGTTTCATGATGGATCGAAAGAAGCACGCTCGTGCGCCGGAAAAGCAGAAGGCGCCACCTTGCGGCAACGCCTTCCTGGATGCGGTGATGCGCCTTACTGGGCCTTGCCCGTCAGGTTCACCACGAGTTCGATGTTGTTGTTCAGCACGGCGTCCTTCGAACCGCTGTCCCATGCAACGCCATATTTCTGGCGATCGAACACGAGTTTGCCGGCACCGCTGATGGTACCATCCGCGTTCGGGGTCAGAACGATGTCCGTAATGCTCTCACTGTTCGTTTTACCACGCACGGTAAGATCCGCCGTGGCCGTGTTCCCGTTCACGTTGGTGATCTTCAGGGTTGCGGTGGGGAAGCTGTCCACAGCGAAGAAGTCGGGGCTCATCAGATGTCCCATAAGCATGGCGCGGGTGCCCTGCTTGCTGCCGTCCGGAGCGTAGTTCGTGTCGTTCATCACGTAGCTCTTCATATCCACGACGAATGAACCCGCAGTGAGCTGGCCACCTTTCGTGGTAAAGCTGCCTTCGGTGAAGTTCAGGTCGCCATTGTGGCTCTTGATGCCCAGCATGGTGCCTGTCCAGTTCACTTTGCTGTTGGCCACATCGAGCACATAAGACCGCTCGATGCCCGCGAGGGAATCCAGGCTGTCCTGCATGTGCTTCTCTTTGGCGGCCGCGATCTCGGTTTCGGAGGGGCCACAGGCCACGATGCTCAACACGGCCACGGTGGCGGTGAGGGCTGCGAACGGTTTCATGATGGTGCTTGCGCGTTTTTGTTTGGGGTCGCGAATTAAGCGGACCGACGCGCATCAAGCACTTCAACCAGTTCAATAAAACGACCGGCCCTCGCGTACCATTCGACGAAGCAGCGGGGAAGGGCGATAACGGTCCTCGCCATGTTCGGCCTGGAGGCGCTCCAGGCTCTCCAGGCAGCGGTCCAACCCCAGTTCGTCAGCCCATTTCAGAAGGCCCTTGGGGTAGTTCACCCCCTTGGTCATGGCCAGGTCGATATCGTCCCGGCTGGCGATCCCGAGATTCAGCGCGTCCACGGCCTCGTTGATGAGCATGACCACGACGCGGTGGGTGATATCCTCCATCAGATGCTGATCACGCGTCCCGGCGGCCACAACGGTTTCGGGGCCGCTGGTCACGATCATGCCGGCATCATCGTATTTGTAGTGCCCCCGCCCGGTCTTGCGCCCGAGCCATTTGGCCTGTACCATGCGCTGCTGCGTAAAGCTCGGCCGGTAGCGAGGATCGAAGAAGAAGCTCTCCCACACGGTCTTGGTCACCATGTAGTTGATGTCGTTGCCGATCAGGTCCATCAGCTCGAAAGGCCCCATGCGGAAGCCTCCTATCTGCTTCATCGCCCGGTCAATGGTGTGCCGGTCCGCGAGACCTTCCTCAAGTATGCGCAGGCTCTCTCCGTAAAAAGGCCGTGCGACCCTGTTGACGATGAACCCCGGGGTGTCCTTGCACACCACCGGCGTCTTGTTCCAGGAGCGCATGAGGTTGAACGCGCGCTCACGATTGCTGTCGCTCGTGGCGAGGCCGGGTACCACTTCCACCAATGGCAGGAGCGGGGCGGGGTTGAAGAAGTGCAGGCCCATCACCCGCTCCGGTCTGGCGCACGCGGCCGCGATCTCGGTAACCGACAGTGAGGAGGTGTTGGTGGCCAGGATGGCATCCGCTCCCACCTTGAATTCGATATCGGAGAAGAGCTTCTTCTTCGCGGCGATGTCCTCGATCACCGCTTCGATCACCAGGCCGCACTGGGCCAGTTCCTTCATCAGGGTGGCCGGGCGGATGCGGCCGAGGATCGCCGAAGCCTCTTCGTGGCTGAGCTTGTTCTTGGCCACCAGCGTGTCCATCGTCTTGTTCAGCGCGATGATCGCCTTGTCCACGGCCTCCTGCCGCGAATCGTAGAGGTAGGTGGTGTGCCCGGCCGTGGCTGCCACTTGGGCGATACCCATGCCCATGGTGCCGGCACCGAGGATGCCGACGGAAGATGAACGATCCATGGGGCGAAGGTTGATCAGAAGATCAGATGATCAAAAGGTGGGTGTTCGTTCCTTGAATGGAACAGGAAAGGTGCTTGTCGCCGAGCAAATGGTACTTGATCATGCCCCTGTGTACACGGGCTTCCGCTTCTCCAGGAACGCCTTCACACCCTCGTTGTAGTCATGGCTGGCACCGGCGACCGATTGCAGTTCGTTCTCTGTATCCAGTTGCTCATCCAGCGTGGCGTGGTGGCTGCGGTTGAGCGCTTGTTTGGTAAGCGCGATGGCCTTGGTGGGCATCACGGCGAGCTTCCCGGCCAGCGCCCTCGCCTGATCCAGCAGGTCCGCGTCGGGTACACATTTCCAGATCATGCCTTGGGCCTCGGCTTCCCGTGCGCTCACTTTGGGCGCGAGGATCATCTGGCCAAAAGCGCGCTGCATGCCCACCAGTCGCGGCAGGGTGAAGGTGCCACCGCTGTCCGGGATCAGGCCGATGTTGATGAAGCTCTGGATGAAGTTGGCGCTCTCGCCCGCCAGCGTGAGGTCGCACGCGTAGGCGATGTTCGCTCCGGCGCCGGCCGCTACGCCGTTCACGGCCGCGATCACCGGTTTGGGCAGCGCGCGGATGCGCCGTACGATGGGATTGTACTGTTTGGTGAGGATCTCCTCGATCCGTGTTCCCGGGGCGATCGCTTCGGCCAGATCCTGGCCTGCACTGAACGCGCGGCCCTCGCCCGTGATCAGCACGGCGCGCACGCTCGCGTCCTCTTTCACCCGGTCCAAGGCGTGGATAACCTCCAGGGACATCGCCCGGTCAAAGCTGTTGAGCTTGTCCGGTCGGTTCAGGATGATGATCGCAACGCCGTCGGAGATGCTGAACAGGATCTTGTCGTAGCCCATGGTGCGGTTGTTCGCGCCGAAGATCGTTCAGGCCGTGGAAAGCACCGCCCGTTTATCGCGCGGTCACGTGGACCAGACGCTGGCTGGACCGGCGGCCTTGGTCATCAACGACATTCACCGCGTACACACCCGAAGGCAGAGCCGAAATGTCCAACACCTCATTGGCCACCAGGCGCTGGTTCTTCAATGCGACGCGACCCTCCAGATCGTTGACGCTCACGGAGACCCAAGCTGCACCGGCGACTGTGACGCGCACATGTTCCATCGCCGGTTGTGGAAAGATCGAAAGGCCGGTGGATGCTGCCGGGTTCGCGAGCAAACCCGTACTGTTCGGCTCGATACTGGACCACGTGAAGCTCACCGCGTTGCCAAGGCTGTCCAGGATCATCTCGGCGACGGGCAACTTGGTCTCCGCCGCGTGCCACGCATAGGTGACCGTGGTGTCGACGTTCGCGAAAATGAAGGTCATCGGCAGGATCTCCAGCAACTGCGCGAAAACGGAGTCGATGCGGATGGTGACGTTGCGGCTGCGGATGCAGTCGTATGTGCCGACCGGCGTGGTGATGCTGCCATACGCATCGGTGGTGTCGTAGACCGAGGCCACTTCCTTGATCCGCCCTTGGTACACGCCAAAGTCGCTGCCGTCCACAGTAACATCGAAGCCGAAAGCACTGCTGAACGCCGTTGTATGCTGGCGCGGGAACTGGTGTAATTGCAGTACCGGATCGAATGGTGCGACGATGTTGAACGTGCCGTCACCGAAGGGATCGCCCGAAAAACCATCGGCCGTCATCTGCGACGCGTTGTTGGCGATGTAGGTGTAGTTGTTCCCGTCCGTGGTGAGGGCAAGGTTGGCTTCGCCGAATTGATCGCCGTTGGTGGTCGTTGCCGGATCCACGAAGGTGTTCACCTGTTCGATGTCCTGCAAGGCGGAACTGAAATCCCATGTCTGATCAGGGCCATCGCCACCCGGAGTGAACTCGGGGAGCGTATCGAGGTAGCGCGTGACCACGTCGCCGACCATGGGCATATCGGCCGAGTTGATCTGGATCTGCGCGCTGAGGCTCAAGGGAAGAACGAAGAGGAGGGTGGGGTAGGCGTGTTTCATCGTCGCAAACGTAGCGGGTGGGTGGGCAAAGGCGCGGTCAAGCGTTCAGCCGTTCTTGCGTTCGTTCCAGGTGGCGTATCGGGCAGTGATCGGCGGCCGGCTCTTGTCCACTTCGCGCAGCGGCTCACATGCTTTCAGCGTAGCGTGCAGTTCGGCGGGCAGCTGTTGATAGAGCTTCGTGCCTTCGGTCTTCCACACCAGCATCTCGTCGCTCACATCCTTTACCACCCGGGCGGGATTGCCCACGATCACCTTGCGGGCCTCCCACACCTGATCAGCGGCCAGGAAGCTGAGCGCACCCACGATGCACCCCTCGCCGAGCACGACATTGTCCATCAGCACCGCGTTCATCCCCACCAGGCAGTTCGCACCGATCGTGGCGCCATGGATGATGGCTCCGTGCCCGATGTGCGCCCCCGGGTGGAGAACCACCTTCACTCCGGGGAACATGTGGATCGTGCAGTTCTCCTGCACGTTGCAGCCGTCCTTGACCACGATCTCGCCCCAGTCCCCGCGGAGGGCGGCACCTGGTCCGATGTAGACATCGGCGCCGATCACCACGTTCCCCGTGACCGCCGCCTGAGGGTGAACGAATGCCGTAGGATGGACCACAGGTCGGTAGCCGTTGAATTCGTAGAGCATGGTGAGGGTGAAGATGTGGAAGGGTGCTAAGGTGCAAAAGGTGCGACCGCACCTTCCACGTTTCCACCTTGCACCCTTTCACCTCAATTTGTCAGGTTAACCCTGCGTTAAGGTTGGCTTGACCGCTGTACCGGTAAAAGGGGCGGTCTACTTTCGCCGCCGCCAAACGCCCCTTCATCCGTTCCGCCCATGGTGCTCGAATCCTTCTTCCGGCTGTTCAAGCCACGCGACCGCGTGTTCTTCTATCACTTCGAGGCGAGTGCTGCGAACGTGCTGAAGATGAGCGAGGACCTCATCCTGATGATGGCCACGGAGCCCGGAAGCCAGCGCAACGCGATCCTGGAGCGGCTGGAATTGCAGGAGCGTGCGAACGATGATCTGACGCACACCATTTTCACGGATCTCGCGCGGAATTTCATCACCCCGATCGACCGGGAGGACATCCACCAACTGGCGACCAGCTTGGATGATGTGGCCGACTTCATCCTCGCCAGCGCCAAGAACATCGAACTGTTCCACATCCAGAAGCCGGACGAGACGTGCAAGGAGCTTGCACGACTGGTGAACGAAGGCAGCAAGATCGTGCAACTAGCCGTGCAAAGCCTGCGTGACCTGCACAAGGCGAACACGAACATCCAGTTCGTGGTGGACATCAACAGCATGGAGAACGAGGCGGACTCGGTGTATGACAAGGCCATCGAGCGCCTGTTCACCAACGAGAAGGATGCCATCGAACTGATCAAATGGCGCGACCTCTACAGCACGCTGGAACTGGCCACGGACAAGTGCGAGGATGTGGCCAATGTGATCGAGTCCATCATGCTGAAGTACGCGTGACGGGATGGAGCCACTGCTCATCACGATCATCGTCCTGGCCTTGGTGTTCGACTACATCAATGGCTTCCACGACGCGGCCAATTCGATCGCGACGGTGGTCAGCACCAAGGTACTTACGCCCTTCCAAGCCGTGGTTTGGGCCGCAGCCTTCAACTTTGTCGCGTTCTTCATATTCAAGGACCATGCGGTGGCGAATACCATCAGCAAAACGGTCCACAAGGAGTTCATCACGCTTCCAGTGATCCTGAGCGGTCTGGTGGCCGCCATCATCTGGAACCTGCTCACCTGGTGGTATGGCATTCCCAGCAGCAGTTCGCACACCCTTATCGGCGGGTTCGCCGGTGCCGCGATCGCCCATGCGATCGGCACGACCGAAGGGTTCGCGCTGGCCGATGTGGTCGAGAAGGACAAGATCCTGAAAACCGTCGCATTCATCTTCCTTGCTCCCTTGGTGGGCATGATCATCAGCATGTTCATCACACTGGTCACCCTGGTGAGCACGACCTGGTACCGGGTCAGTCTGATCGTCCTTACAGCGACGGCCACATGGTTCCTCTTCAGCTATCTGGAAGGACAGAAGATGGAAGAGAACCTCGCGAAGTATTGGAAGGTCGAGGATCTGGCCAAGAAGGCCGAGGCGGACGCGACAAAAGCGGCCGACTATGACGCTGCCCGAACGAAGCTGGAACAGGCCACGCCGTTGCTATCCATGTACGGAACACTGGATACGTACGCCATTGCGGAACGCATCCAGAAGGAGGTGGATCCAGGCGTGGACGTGAAGAAGCTCGGAAAGGACCTGGCCAAGGCGGACAACCTCTGGATCCGCCTGGGGATCATGGGCATCGCGTTGATCTTCATCCTGGTCTACCTGTACGTGGAGAAACTGAAGACGCCGAACGCCTTCAGCATGGCCAAGATGTTCAAGCGCCTGCAACTGGTGTCGTCCGCAGCGTTCAGCATCGGGCACGGAGGGAACGATGCGCAGAAGGTAATGGGCATCATCTGTGCCGCGCTGATCGCAGGGGGCGAATTGGATGACATCAAGAACATGCCGACCTGGGTCCCGTTGTCCTGCTATGCCGCCATCGGGATCGGAACGCTCAGCGGCGGCTGGAAGATCATCAAGACCATGGGCACCCGCATCACCAAGGTCACGCCTCTGGAAGGTGTTTGCGCCGAGAGCGCCGGGGCCATCACACTGTACCTGACCGAGCAGATGGGCATCCCCGTGAGCACGACACACACGATCACGGGGAGCATCATCGGTGTGGGGGCTACCAAACGGGCCAGTGCCGTGCGCTGGGGTGTTACCGTGCGCTTGCTCTGGGCGTGGATCATCACGATCCCGGTGAGCGCTCTGTTGGCTGGGCTCGCGTACTGGGTATGCGGGCTGTTCGAGTTGCGCTAGGTCGGAAAGGAAGGGGGGACCGGCTTTCCGGTAAGGCGGGCGCGGTCTACATTTGGCCGACACCGCGCTCCCGGTGGCCCATTATCCGATCTTCTGTTCGACGCTATGAGCATTATCCTGTCCGACGCTGGCCATTGGAAGCGGCTGCTGCCGCTCACGTTCACCAGGCCCGTGGGAGCATTGCGCCCCGGCATCCTCACCCTGGCCGAGGGGTGGGAGCGGATGTCGGGCGCCGATGTCGGATTTTCCACGGAAGCCTATCTGCGTTCCAAGTTCACCGGGGTGAACGCCGAAACGGTGCTGGAAGTGGATGCCACCTTGCTTCCCACACCCGATCTGGTGAGTGCGGTGATGGAACTGCGGGTAGGCGAAGCACTTACCCATCGTGGCCGCTCGCTCGCCTTCTGCCGTGCCGGGTTCGAGCCGCTCGATCCGGAAGCCTGGGGATCGCTCTCCACCATCTGGCGGGCCAAGGTCTTCCCCGGAGAGCTCATCTCGATCGAGCGACCATGGCACCTTTTCCAGCACTGCGGCCGCGCGATCCTGAACGACTTCGCGCTGCTGACGCGGGGGCGAACGAGTCAACCGTTGGATGCATCCAATACCGTCGTGGGCGATCCCAAGCTGATCTTCCTGGAACCCGGTGCGGTGGTGCGGGCCAGCATTCTGAACACCAACGGCGGGCCCATCCACATAGGCCAGGCCGCTGAGGTGATGGAAGGATCCATGCTCCGCGGTCCCATTGCCCTGGGACAGCATGCGCAGATCAAGATGGGCGCCAAGATCTACGGCCCTTCAGCCTTCGGGCCTGAGTGCCGTGTGGGCGGCGAGGTGAACAACAGCGTACTGCTCGGCTACAGCAACAAAGGCCATGACGGCTTTCTGGGGAACAGCGTGCTCGGCGAGTGGTGCAATCTGGGAGCTGATACCAATAACAGCAACCTGAAGAACACGTACGGTGAGGTGAAGGTCTGGAGCTATGAGGAAGAGAACCTGATCGACACGGGTATGCAGTTCTGCGGGCTCATCATGGGGGATCATAGCAAGAGCGGCATCAACACCATGTTCAACACCGGCACGGTGGTGGGCGTATGTGCCAACGTGTTCGGCGCGGACTTCCCCCCGAAGCGCATCCCCAGCTTCTCATGGGGAGGTGCGAGCGGCTTTGATATCCACGAGTTCGACAAGGCTGTGGAGACCTGCTTCCGTGTGCAGGAGCGCCGTGGT
The DNA here is from genome assembly GCA_964649165.1 of uncultured Chryseobacterium sp. GTDB lineage: Bacteria > Bacteroidota > Bacteroidia > Flavobacteriales_F > PHOS-HE28 > PHOS-HE28. The sequence goes on along the minus strand of CAZYPC010000033.1, from coordinate 3,694 downwards.
GTGAAGTTCACCGTGGCCGATGAGGAACTCCTGAAAGAGGTGTTCCACCGCGACAACGCGGAGGAGGACTGATCCGTGAGGAAAGACGATCAAGTGCGCTTTCGGGCCTGGAAGCCATCTCAAAATAACCCTTTGGGCTGCGCCGCGTCCTTTCACGACCATCCGGCGTTGCTCAACCCTTACAGAGCGCCCGGCTATGCGCGGGTTTCGCGCCTTGGCTGGTCGCGAAATGCCATCGGCTCGCTTCCAAAAGCCATTTTGAGATGGCTTCTAGTATCACGGTAAGGCTTGCCCAGCTGCTGTGCGTAGGTGGACCAGGTGGACGAGGTACTGCGCCACGCCAGTACCCCGTCCACCCATGTCCACCGTGGGCGGTGGCAACCCTGCGGCCTTGATCAGTTTAGGGCGAACCGTATTTTGCTCGCTGCCAATGAACCCTTCCACCACCCAGCAGATCATCGGCAGCCTCAGCGCCGGCGCCGCCAGCATCCTCTTTTTCGTGCGACTGCAGCCGTTCCTGGCGGAATGGATAAACAAGGAGACGAGCAGTGATCGATGGGCGGCACCCGCCGTGAACATCCTGGCGTCCATCTGGGGGCTGATGATGGTCGCGCTGCTCTGCATGACCGCCAGCGGCGGATTCGACTGGATCCGCGTGGGACGTGGCAAGCTCTACCTGCTCACCGTTGCCGCTGCGTTCGCACTGGCATGCGCTTCCTACGTGTTCATCGCCCTGTACCTCCGGCCCGGGTTCACGCCGCGCGGCCTTTACAGTCCCTTCCTCTACCTCATCCTGTTCACCACCGTGCTGCTCGTGGTGGTGAGCTTGAACCAGAAGCTCGTGCCGGGGATCTCCGTTCAGTGGCTCGTTCGCCCGTGGACCTGGTTCACCGCCTTGAGCCTCGTCGGTAGCCTGGTCTTCTCAGGCCACTGGATCATCAACAACGGTGGTCAAGGTCTGTCCGGGATCGCCATGCGGATCATCGTTCTCTTGCCAGCGACCAAGGAAGAGCTCGCCCAAATAGAGCAGTTCGATCCGAAGGACGATCTCGAAAAGCTGCTCAGGCGGGCGAACCGTGATGAGAAGCCGGCCGTGTGCGCGGCGGCCACCGAGCGCCTGCGTTCAGATCCGGCATTCCTGGAGCACATGGCATCGATGCTGGATTCGGGCTATGCGGAGCCTGCGCTGTGCTTCTTGCGTGATGCTGAGTTGACGCCCAACGAGAAGGCCCGCTTCGCCCGCCCCGCGCTCAATGCCCTGGGTCGTTGGGTGAACAGTGCATCCCCGCCCAATTACACGACCTCGGAGAACTTGAAGCGCACACGGCGAACGGGAGATGAGCTGTTCCTTATCCTTCCGGAGAAGTTCGCCGGTACGGGCGTTGACTTCACCGAACTGCACGGCTGGTACAAGGAGAAGATGGAAGTGGAGTAGTTGATCCCACGTTCGGCCCGATGACGACCATTGATCCATACAGGGAGCAGCTCGCCGAGTTCCCCGCGCCCTTACGCGAACTCGTGGAAGCCGAGATCGCGGCCGGCAACAGCATCGTGGCCATCGAGCACGGCTTTCCCGCTGCGCCGTGTGGTGCATCCGTGAAGCTGGCCAAGGCGGTCGGTGACGAACGCCGGAAGTCTGCGGGCGACGTGCACTTCTATGCGCGCAACAACTCCTCCTACGCGGGCGAATTCACCACGGAGCAACGGCACTTCTTCGTGCTCGAACCACCGCTACCGCCGGAACCACCTCCGGACATGGACGCCATCCGCAAAGCACTGGAGCCGAAGCCCGATGCGTTGACGGCCTTGTCCCAGCGCGATGCTGGATCGGGCGTGGCGATCGGACGCGCGCTGGTGGAGGAGCGCATGGCAGCGGAGAAGGCGGGCGTAAGAGCAAAGGCATTGACGACCACGGAGACCGCCACCAGCGCCAAGCGCCTGCTGCATTTCCGCGACCATCGCCCGCCGCACGAGATCCAGTTCGCGTTGGAGCGTGACCTGATGACCCTGTTCACGGCCTCCATGCAGAACGATCGCCTGGTCGCCACAGCCATCGCCACGGTGGTCGGCGGACGGTATCACTTCACGCTTCGCTTCGAAGCGGCGATGCCGAACACCAATTGCTACGCGCTCTGCGTGGAAACCTCCTGGGCCGATGCAGCGGCCACGCACCACGACTATTACCGCCACACGTCGGACAGCTGGTTCAGCCACTGGACGCGCGACTTCATGCCCGCTGAGCCACCCGATGACGCGGAAGGCCCGAACGAACGATACCAGCGGATCTGCGCCGCGTCCATGAACGCGGAAGCGCATCTCGACTCGGTGCCGGCGCTGCAACAAGCCATCGTGGCCGGAATGAAGCGCGGCGGTCGCTTCTCCACTTCGCACAAGGAGGGTGGCACGAACATCACGTGGAACGGCGAACGCTTCGTGCGCAACGACTACGGCGACTATCCGGATCAAATCGCCTATGCCAGCGAGGCCCACTTCCTGGAGGCGCTGCGGAAGTTCTACGATTGGGAGACGTCGCAGAATGTGTATCCGGAAAAGGTCTCCGAGTTCGTGGCGTGGAAACTCATGCTGCGCTTGCTGCGGAGGTAGCGCACCCCACGAAAGTCGTCGCCGCCAAGCTGGTTATGGATGCGCCGGGATGCCTGCGGCCGGACTACCTTCTGGGCCCCGACCTTGACGAGAACCATGTCAACCAAAGCCCTGCCCCTCGGCGGCCGCGTACCCATGAACGATCGGCTGCGCCGCATCAAGGCCGTGGAGCATCATGGCCGGAGCTGGCGCTACACGCTGGACAATGGTGCGCGCGCGTCGCATGAGGTGATCCTGCAGAGCATCGTGAAGAACGCATTGTTCCAACTGCGGCAGGAAGTGATGATGGGGAAGAACGGGCCGCGCATCGTGGTGCTGCGCAAATGGTCCTTCAAGTACGGCATCACCTTCTACCGCGTGGCCGATCCCCGGCGCAACGTGGCCAGCGGCTGGATCCCGGAGGACCGCATGGTGGACTTCACGCGAACATTCCACTCAGGCCCAACTCCGGATAATCCACCCGATGACGAACAGCTTCTTGATCGGGATCTTCAGTTCGTGATGTGATCAGGCGGCTCACCGTCCACGCCTCCATGTCGTCGGCGGGGTAAGGCTTGCACATCGCTAGTACATCGTCCTTGGAAAGTCCCGTGGTGAGCCAGGTCTGCTCCAGTTCCTGCGGCAGGATCACCGGCATGCGCTTCTTGTTGTTGTGTACATAGGCCATCAGCGGATTGGCCTCGGTGGTGAGGATGCTGAAGGTGCCCCCGCCTGGACCGAGCGCAGCCGAGGGCTCATAGATGCCCGCGAAGTAGAACAGCTCGCGGCTCTTCAGGTGGATGTAATGCGGAAAGGTGACCTTGCCCAGGTGGTGGAACTCGAAGAAGCCCGTGGCGGGGATCAGGCAACGTTGCTCCTTCTGTGCGGCGTTCCGAAAGCTCGGCTTGTCGTAGAAGCTGCCGCCCTCGGGGCTCACGCTGATGGCGTTGTACGTGCTGGCCTTCTTCAGGAAATCGTCGGGGTCCTTGGCCCAGGGCGGCACCAGGCCCCAGCGCATCTCGCGCGGCACCAGCGGATCCTCGATGGTGAAGACCGGCAGCAGCGGCTTGGTGAAGGCGTTGGCCAGGTAGATGCGGCGGCTGTTCTGCCA
>CAZYPC010000032.1:0-42001 GCA_964649165.1 uncultured Chryseobacterium sp. | reverse complement strand
CGGCAACACCTACGAGGTATGCGCCCCGCTGCATCGGCCACGAAGATAGGAGGTCGGGGGTGTCTGTTCGCGACGGTTCGAGGTTCCGGGTTCCTGCCGGTTCAGGAACCTCGAACCCGGAACTTGGAACATTCGCTTTTCACACGTTTTCACAAGGCCTGATGGGCACCTGTACAATTTGGCACGGGGGTTGAAAGTTCTCTAAGCACACACCCAAACGACAACCACCATGTTCAGCCAGATGAAACGGTACTTGAAGTTGAAGCAGGCCGCGACCCGTTTGATGGTGGCCGGTGATGTGCAGCGCTACCTGCACGCATTGCGACTCATGCACGACCTCCGCGCCCGCACCGGGGCGGTGGCGTAACGATATCCAGGCACTGGCGGCCCCGTAAGGCCGTCGGCCTGGTCTGGTCGGAGTAAGGGACCGACCTGCTCAGGGACCCCGGATGGAACCGGGAAAGGTTTTGGTGAAAGCACACGGCGGATGACCGGGGGACCGGCATCCGCCGTCGTGTTTCCGGGCATTTCGTCAAGCCCGGCGCGGGGTTGGGGAATTTCTTCCCCCCCCGTGGAACCCGTGCTCCGACTTTCCGTTGAAAGGGGCATGACGAAGAAGGACAAAATAGCCTTCATCAGGAGCAGCAAGCGCAAAACGCATGTGTACAACGACCTGCACCGGTTCAGCGACCAACAGCTCAATGAGCTGATCCGCGAGATCGTGCAGGGGCTGGTAAGGGAAAGCGAGATCATCGCCAACGCTTACATCAACGGCTACCGCTAGATACAGGCATTGCGTCGGCTTCGCCTGATGGGCTGAAGCGACAGGTAACAAGGCCCCGGCACAAGCTGGGGCCTTGTTACGTCCGGACTTTAGCGAGGGAGTCACCGACCGAATCGATCTGTAATTCCGTCGGAACGGATCACAGATCGATTCTCTGCCACCGCTCGTTCCTCGCGGTGGTCGCTCGCGAACCATCTACTTCAGCTTCGGCGGCAGGTTCTTCTTCACCGATCCGTTCTCATAGTCCACGGTCTTCGTTACACGACCGTCGGTCCCATAGAAGGTCATCGTTCCGTGAAGTTTGCCCTGCTGATAGGTCATTTCCTGCACCACGTTGCCGCGCATGTCGTACACGGTGCATTTGCCGTCAGGGTCGCCGTTCACGAAGCTCTGCTCGCGCATCTTCACGCCGTGATCATCGAAATAGGTCCATGGCCCGTGCGGCGTGTTGTTCACATACATGCCCTCGCTGATGGGGATGCCGTTGGTGCTGAAGGATGACCACCGGCCGTTCTTCTTATTGTCCTTGTACGGCCCTTGTTCCTTGGGGCGGCCGTTCTCGTGCCAGAACTTCCATGGGCCGTTCTTGGCGTCATCCGCCCAGAAGCCATCGTATTCCTCCTTTCCGTCCGGTAGCCAGCCACGCCAGTGGCCATCGATGTGCCCGGCCTTGAAGGTGCCGATATCCTTCTGCTGGCCGTTCTGGAACCAGCTCTTCCACTCTCCTTCCTCCTTACCGGCCAAGTAACTTCCTTCCTGCAGCTTCTGGCCGTTCTCGAACCAGGTGGTCCATAGGCCATCCTTCGCGCCGGCCTTCCAGGTGCCGCGTTTCCAGTTCTCACCGCCTTCGTAGTAGTAGACCCACTCCCCTTCCTGCTTGCCATCCTCGAACAGACCGGTGGAGCTGAGCTGCTCGTTCTTGTACCAGTACTTCCACAGGCCATGCTGCTGGTCCACCTTGAAGTGCCCGAGCATTTCCCGCCGACCGTCAGCGGTGTACCACGTCCACGTGCTGTCCTTCAAACCGTCCTTGTAGAAACCCGTGGTGTTCTCCTTCCCGCTATCGAAGTAGATGACGTAGGGGCCATTCAACTTGCCCTTCACATAGGTCGCGTTCTTCTCCGGCTTGCCGTTGCCGAAGTACCAGGTCCATGTGCCGGTGCGCACACCCGCCACGTTGTTGCCCTCCGTTTTGGTAGCACCTGTGGGCCATAGCTCCTTGTACGGGCCACTCACCACGCCCAGCTTGTAAGAAGATTCCTCGTGCAAGGCCCCGCTCGGGTAGTAGTTGCGCAGCACACCGTCCCCCTTGATGATCGTCGCCGCACCCGTGCTGTCCCAGGCGTCGGTAAGCAGGCAGATGCTGTCCTCCCACAATTCCTTCATCAGCGGCTTGCCGTTCGCGTACCAGTAGCTCCACGCACCTTCCTTCACCCCCATGTTGTAGCGGCCCTGTTCCATGGGGCGGCCCGTGCGGTAGAACGTGCGCATGGTGCTGTCCTGCTTGCCCTTATGGATCCAGCCATCGTGGCGCACCGTGTCGTTGTCGTAGTAGATGACGACATGGCCATCGCGTTGGCCGGCCTTGAAGTCGGCGACCTCCGTCAGGTGTCCGTTCGGGGCCCAGAACCGCCATTCGTTCCACTCGCGGCCATTGATGAAGAGGCCCTCGCTCCGCTTCACGGTTTTCAGGCTGTCCCAATAGTCAACGTATGGCTGTACACCGGCGGGGAGCGGCTGGGCGTCCGAGGTGAGGAACGCGAAAAGCGCGAAAAGAAGAACTGTTGAACGCATCAGCGCGAAGGAACTCCAACGGAGCGGGACGAAAGTAGGCCGCACCCCGGAGGAACGCGCTTCAACGAACGATGGTCAGCCGTCCGCTACCCAGCAAGCCCTTGCCTTCCAGCACCCTGTAATGGTAAACAGCCGGGGCCAGGGTACCCGTGTTATAGATGAAACGCGATGTTTCCGCAGGTACCACCATGCGCGCCACTTCCTCCCCGATAGCGTTGTAGGTGATGATCACCACAGGTGTTTCCCACGGCGTTGTGAAGACCAGTGCAGCCTCATCCATTGCTGGATTCGGGATGATCGTGACCAAGCTGATAGTAGAACCCTCCATCACGTCCTCGTCCTCCGAGGCCAACATCGAGCGGTTCTCGACCGATACACATTGTTCCATGGCCAGGTCAACGTCGTTCCAATGCAAGATGCCTTCGCGCACGTCATGCTCCATCCGTGTAAGGCATGTGACCTCTTCGATCAGCGCTTCACTGTGCACTGGCGCTTCGGCCAATAGCTGTTCCATCTGGGCGATCGCATCCGTGAGCTTTCCGGCCGCACGGTGCATCTGCGCCCCTTCCAAGGAGGTGAAGAAGCGTAGATCGTCGTACGTCGTCCCCTCGGCATCCTCGATCCGCTTCTCTTGCACCTCTTCCACCAGCGCAAGGTGATCATCCATATCGCTGGATGCATCGTTGGGGTCGAGCTGTCCCTTGGCCAGGGCATCACTGAAACTCTCCTTCAACTGGGCGTAGTCGTATTCCAGGAGATACCGCTCATCCGCCGAAGGCGCGGGAATGTCATTCATCAAGATCTGGTTCAGCCCAACAATGGCATCCTTCTCATTTCCCGCCAGCGCATCGTTCTCGGCCACCGACCGCGCCGCCGCGCTCGCCACGTTGAGTTTCACGTCACCATACTCATCTGTTTCCACCTCGTCACAGGACGGGCAGTAGGTGAATTCATCCGGTGGACACGGTGGATCAGGGCATGGCGGAATAGCCTGACCGCACGCCGTCTCTGCTTCCGAGTTCGGATCGACAAAATAGAGCGGGGAACCGCACGCGGTGATCGAATAGTCCGCGGACGTAAGGGGCGTTCCAACGCTGCCGTTCCAATTGTTGCGGTAAGCCTCCTGGTACAGGGCATAAGGCTGGCAGAGGAACGTACCGGACAAGGTGTTCTGCTGACCGGTCACCATCGGCCGTAGGCTGTTGTACCCGTTCTTCAACCCGACATTCGATGCCAAGGCGCAGGAAATGGTCACCGGGTTGTCGATCGCCGTGACCGGCTGGTGCTGGCTGCCATCGTTGGTCTGCAGCAGGAGCAGAGCTGAACTGTTCACCGTAAAGCCAGCGGATCGATTCTCGCTGACGTTACCGCACTCGACAAAGGCGTTGGCCTGATGGACCGCGAGACCCACAACGTTCGACCTGAAGTCCGGATCACTTACGCGAAGTTTGGCCACTCCCCGGAAGTACACTCCATAACGCTCATTGTTCGCCGCCGTACAGATCTCCAGCCGCGAGGATTTGGTCATCTGCTCACAATACAGACCGTCATCGCAGTCATTGAAGATGCACTCGACGGCAATGATCCCCTTGTCATAGTTGTACATGCCCTTGTCGCAGTTCAAGAACATGCAGTCGTTCAATTCCGGCGTGTTGCCGAGAACCGTGTTGTATGAATAGATGCCGTACCGCCCATTGGAGAATGTGCTGCCCTCCAGCGTGAGAATGCCTTGACCATTGAGCCTGACACCTCGATGCGTATTGCGCTCCGATGTCGGACTGGTCACGCGGGCGTCGATGAAGTTGACTGAGCATTCGTTCGTAACCGTAGGCACGATCCGTGACTTGTTGGACAAAACGGCGGTCCCTCTGCGCAGCGTGAACTCTACCAATTCATCCGGACCATATAGGCTCTCTTGCTCCACGTACAAGATCCTCCTGGCCAGCGTATTGGACTGCAAAATGAACCGCGTATTCGCCTCTGCTGTCACATTCACGCTCGGTTGGTCGGTGTTGGAGAACCGCACCCGACCGTACGTCGTGCTGGGATCGGCTTGCCTGCTGGTAGTGAAGGTGGCGTTCTCCTTGATGATCAATTGACCGGAGATCTCCAGTTCCGCCGTGGTCGCATCCAGGTTGATCCGCGCATCGGGGTGGTACACCAATCGGCCATCGTTCTCATTCACCAGGTCCTCCTCGATGATCACCTGGCCGCCAGAGGCGACGTTCAGCGTGGACCCGCCCATCAATTCCAAGGTGCCGCCGCGTTTCACCCGCAGAACCGCACCCGTGGCAACGTCCAGCCGAGAGCCGCTCTCCAAACGCAAGGTGCTGCCGTTGTCAACGATCAAGTCGCTGTTGGCTTCCATGTTCAGCCAAGTGTTATCCGTGCAGCGCATCAACGTTGGGTCATTGAAGAGCATTTGCCCGTTGAACGCTCCCGGCGCATCGCGGCGTGTCGCGGTGTAACCCCGATCGATCAACAGGGTGTTACCTGTGGTCACGTTCAACGAATAACCGTTCGCCGTTGGAACCGGATTCAGCACGATCTCGTCCGCGCACCACCGCACATCATTGGTGATGTCAACATCATCGAAGCGCACTCGCACCTTGATGCTGCCATCGGGTAGCTGTTCCAGTAACTCGATGCTGACCCCGTTGAGTTGGATGCGGCGGTGGTTCAAGGCACCGGCTTGGTCAAGATTCTCCCCCACAATGTTCATCATGCTGGTAGAAGCGGGATTGGTGCCGATACCCAATTTGGTATTGCCGCCAGGACTGAAACCATGGCGGGCGTGACCGAACGTGAAGAGGTTGTCGTGAAAAGTGCCATCCGCGTATTCCTGGCCATTCAGCGCGAAATCCCCGTCAGTGCGCGTGATGTCCCCATCACCGTCCCTGTCTATCGGCGTCCAATGCGTATCCCCGATCCCAGTGAGCGGATTCGGCAGTGCCCGAACAAATGCCGGGGCTGTACCTGAGCCCACGCAATTGCCGGGCTGCGTGACTTCCTCAAAGTCCATATCGTAGTGTCCGCTGGCGATAATCGGGCGCAGGTAGTCGTCATAGCCACCATAGAGCGCCGACACGTTATCCGTCACATGCAGCTCGCGATCGATCTGCATGTACATGAAGAGTCCCGGAACCAGGTCGATCACGCAATCCGAATCCTCGTACTGCCATTTATCATACGGATGGCCGTTCTGGTTGCGGCCTTGGTGGTTCTCCACCCAGATGAATTCCGGGTACTCGTCGACCGGGTCCGTGTAGGGCAGCTTGATGCGCAAGGCATCACCAGAGAATACGAAATCCCTCAGTAAGTAGATGCCGGCATCGCCTGGTGCCAAGGGGTCCAAGTCGCCATTGACCTCGGCCGTGTTGTTTTCGTTCCGCGCGGAGATGGCCTGGGTCTGTCCTTGACCGATCCAGCCCATGCGCAAACGGTCCCAGCCGCACCAGCTATCAAGGGACCTGCTCCCCAGGCCCATGAGGCTCCAGCCGCCGGACTGGGAGATCCAGTATTGCGCGGTACCGGCGTTGTACCCTCCTCCCGCGCAATGGAAGTTGTTGGCACCGAAGAGCAGGTGACAGAATTCGTGGCACATCAGCTTGACCGGGGGGGCGTTGCCCGCCCCGAAAACGGTGTGCGTATTGGCCCCGAAGCCCAATAGCGCACCTGGGGATGAAGCATAGGCTCTTCCACTGCCTGAGGTGACATCCCTCGCATTCCGGAAGATGAAGAAGACATGGTCATACTTGTATGGGGTCTCGGCCTGTAGCGTTTTCGGTCGGCCGGGGCCGTTCTCCCCGGAGGTTGTCAAGGTCCAATGGTCATAGTCGCTTGGCTCGTTGTGCCCATGGACCGTAGCCCATGTGCCGTTCATGGCCGCGTTCACCTGTGGACATATCGCGGTACCCATTGTGTTCAGCACATAACCCGTAGTGGTGGGCACGCTGAAGATCCCGCCGTTGGTCGGGGCCAGGAGATAGTCGGCCAACAGGATGAAATTCCCTGAAGACGCCTCATACATGTAACGCGTCATCATGCCTTGGGGACCATCGCCGTCAGGCTCATCAGGATCCAGCAGATTCAACGTGGGGTCTCCATTGTCGGCCCAATCGGGAAGGCTGTGCACCGGCCAGCTATCATTCCCGGACAAGGCCGGGTCCAAGTCCAAATGATCCGGTCCATAGTCCAACTCCACGAGCACCACCAAGGCCCGTACGGTGCCAGTGGCGGTCATATATCGGCCATGCTTGCTTTCATAAGGTCCGCCGCCGCCCAGCTGCTGTGGGGGTGTTTCGGGGTCTTCAAAGCACTGGGCGTCTGCGGTCGTTGAAACCAGCAGGGTTGCGATGCTAAGGAGCCACTTTGATGAATTTTCCATGGTGCCAGTTGTTGGTAGACGTGCGTACCGCGATGATGTACAAGCCATCTGCCCATGCGGCGATCGGGATCTCTGCGTGTGAGGTCGTGGGCATCTCACGGTGACGAAGCTGGCCACTTGCGTCCAGGACACGAACCTCGTGCATGCGCTGGACCATGGCAATCTCCAAATAAGGCCAGCGGACTGCAAGGCCAAGGGGTGCTTCCCCCATGCCATGGACACTATTGGTCAGGTCCCCATTGATATACAAGTCGAACGGGAACAGCGGGGCGGCCGACCCTTCATCCAGGACCACTACGCTATCCTCCTGCAAGATGCTGTGTACCCCTGGAAACGGCTGATTGCCGAACCAGTAGAAATACTCCCCGGACAGGAACGCCTCATCGATCGCGGCCGGATTCGGCAGGTACGGTGCTTGCAACATGGTGTGATCCCATCGAATCGTAACCGGATACTCGTAGCTGAACGCGTACATGTACTGTTCCCCGTGCGATGGAAATACCGCGTAGGGATAAGCGAGGGTCTTGGTAGAATCCCCATCCCAGTTCCACAGCCATACATTGAACGTTTCTGGATCCATGGTCACTGCCCCTTCGCCCAGTGCCTCATCAACCTCTGGATTGGTCTGTGAACCCAGTGTGGCCGTTGTATCCCAGATAAACCAAATCGTATCGCGGGCACCAGTGGCATCTTCGAATGCAAGGTGGAAGCGCCATTGGGGTTGGCACACGGCAGGTGCGGTTCGCAGCATGCCTGCCAGCAATACGAACGCAACAAGTGCCGTGCGCCCTCGGATCAACTTGAACCGACAGAAGGAACCCATGCACATGTGAGTGCGGCAGCCACTTACTCCTTCTGGCCAACTCCTGCGCTCCCGGACTATCCGGTCATACAACCCTACCATCTCCTTTTGTTGATATGTTGCGGCACCAATGCCTACTCGTGCATCAGAACCTAGTGACATACAGAGGTAATCTCCCGGTCTGACCTTTCCAAATGTCACGTCGCGTGGTGCTTGAAATCTTACCTCATCACAGCGCAATTGTTCCCCCCTTTTCCAAGGGAAGTCCACCCCACCATCAACGATCCGTGCGGATACACCGCGATCCCGGCCGAAGCGATCCAAAGCACCGTCCGGAACGTTGAAGTCGTTCAGCGGATCACGATCCTAACTTGGCGGCGAACATGATGAAGTCCTGCTTGTGGGTGAAGAGCGGCAAGGTGCTCGTGCTGCTGGTCGGCACCGTGCTGTTGTTCGCCGGCTGGACCGCGGCCACGCGCCCCGTGCTCGGCCCGCATTCGGAACTCGACCTGTTGATGCTGCGCGGCGAGCGCTCCACGGAGGACGGCCTCTACGTGATGTACAGCCGCTACTTCGCGACGGCTGGACGGTGTTCAGGCTGCCACGGGCACGACACGCTCGAGCTCGCCATGGTGGATGAGGAAGGTACGGACGTGAACGTGGCGGATGACTGGCGTAGCACGATGATGGCCAACAGTGCTCGCGATCCGTTCTTCCGGGCCAAGCTGAGCCATGAAGGGCTGGTGAACCCCGGCCACCAGACGGAGATCGAGAACAAATGCCTGCGGTGCCATGCACCGCTCGGCATGCACGAGGAACGCATGCTCGGGAACCCGCCGTTCACCGCCGCGATGCTGGACACCAGCGTGATGGGTCGGGAGGGTGTAAGCTGCCTGGCCTGTCACCAACAGGACCCGGATAGCGCCGGTCATTTCTTCTCCGGCAACCTGCATTTCGATTCGGCCCACGTCTGGGGACCCTATGCCGATGATGACATCAACGCGGCGATCATGGAGTTCTTCGTCGGCTTCCGCCCGGGCTTCGGCCAGCATATCCAGGACGGCCGCGTGTGCGCAGGATGCCATTCGCTCATCACGGAAACGTTGGACCTCGATGGCAACCCCACCGGCGGCGAGTTCATCGAACAGGCCACATGGCACGAATGGAAGAACAGCATCTACCAGGCCGACAGCAGTACCACCTGCCGTGGCTGCCATATGCCCCGGATCAACGACTACATCGTGCTCGCCAGTGAGTACGCCTTCCTGCAAGGCCATTCACCGTTCGGACTGCATCACCTCGCAGGAGGCAATACGATGATGCTGCGCCTGCTCAAGGAGCATCGGGAACAGTTGGGCATCCCCGCAACGGATGTCCAGTTCGACAGCACCATCGCGCGCACCTTACGAAACCTGCACAACAGTGTTGATCTTGATCTGGTGCTCACCGATCGCACGAGTGATACCGCGTTCCTGGAAGCCCGGATCGTCAATCTTGTCGGCCACAAATTCCCGAGCGGCTACCCGAGCCGACGAGCGTTCATCCGTGTGTTCGCACTCGACGCGGAAGGCGACACCCTGTTCCAGAGCGGCGCGTGGGACGGAACGAACGAAGTGATCGGCCACGATGCGACCTACGAGCCGCACTACGATCTGATCACCCAAGCCGACCAGGTGCAGATCTACGAGATGGTGATGGGCGACGTGAACGGCGATGTGACCACGGTGCTCGAACGCGCCGCGACGACCATCAAAGACAACCGGCCGGTGCCGCAGGGCTTCAGCACCACGCACTACGCGTACGACACCACGCGCATCGAAGGTGTTCCCGTCAGCGACATCGATTTCAACCACGACCTCTTCGGCATCGAGGGCAATGGCGGCGACATCACGCGCTACCACATCCCGCTGAACGGCTATGCGGGCGCGCTCACGGTGTATGCGCGCGTGTACTACCAACCCGTTCCGCCGAAGTGGAACGCCGAGATGTTCAGCGAGCACAGCGCACCGATCGATACGTTCCGCACCATGTACGAGACGGCGGACGGAACACCGGAACTCGTGGCCGCGGATTCCATCTTCGACAACAGCACGGCGATCGCCGATCTGGAACGTGCCCTGCCGCATGTGGGCCCGAACCCCACGCGCGATGGTTTCGTGACCATCACCGGCGGGCGCGTTGAAGAGGTGGCCGTGTATGACGTGATCGGCAAACGTGTGCCCTGTATGCCAGAGCGCCGTGGCGATGCGATGCGGCTGCGGCTGCCCGCCGCGCCCGGTACCTATCACCTGCTCGTGCGATCCGGCCAGCAGCAACGCTTGTTGCGCGTGGTGCGCGAGTAGCATGGCGCTCACCGTCGCATCGCTGCACATCTACCCGATAAAATCGCTCGGGGGATTCAGCGTACGCGAGGCCCGCACCACGGATCGCGGCTTTGAACATGACCGGCGCTGGATGCTGGTGGATGGGAATGGCCGCTTCATCACCCAACGGGAAGTGCCCTCCATGGCGTGCTTGCACTGCTCCGCGCTGCCGGATGGCTTCCGAGTGACCGACATCCGCGACGGGTCCGGGATCGACCTGCCTTGGGAGATCAGGTCAGGTACCCGCAGACAGGCGTCCGTTTTCTCGGATACCGTCGACGTGCTCGATGCGCCAGCGGAAATTTCCGCTTGGTTCTCCGAAAAGCTCCGGATGCCCTGCACGCTCGTGTTCATGCCGGACGACAGCAAGCGCCCGGTGGACCCGACCTATGCGAACGGGATCACCTCGCTCAGCGATGGCTACCCGTATCTGATCGTTTCGCAGGCTTCGCTTGATGACCTCAACGCGCGCATCCGGTCATCATCTGATCATCTGATCGACCGATCATCTGATCTGGGCATGGAGCGTTTCCGACCCAACATCGTGATCGCCGGTGGTACCGCGTTCCAAGAGGATGGCTGGAAAGAGATCTCGATCGGAGGCACCTCCTTCTCCTTGGTGAAGCCGTGCGGCCGATGCGTGATCCCCACCATCGACCAACGGACGGGCGAAAAAGGTGTGGAGCCCACGCGCACGCTGGCCTCTTTTCGCAGGCGCGTGACGAACGCGGGGGCGGTGAAGGTGGAGTTCGGGATGAACGCGATGGCGCAGGATGGTGCGACGATCCGTAACGCCATGGCTGTTTCCATCCATTGATGTTGCGCCGCTGATCCAAGCTTGGCCTGGTGGACTATTTTGTCCCCGATGCTCCAGGCCGTCCTCATCTTCCTCGCCGCGCTCACCGGCCTGCTCTTCGCCGCGCGCTTCTTCACCAGCGCTGCTGAGGGGATCGGGCGGTGGATGAAGCTCTCGCCGTTCGTGATCGGCGTCTTCATCGTGGGCATCGGCACATCGCTGCCGGAACTGGTCTCGGCGATCCTTTCCGTGCGGGCGGGCGCTTCGGAGATCGTGCCCGGCAACATCCTCGGTTCGAGCATTTCGAATCTGCTGCTCATCACCGGCATCGTGGCGGTGATCGCGCGGCCGGAGATCCGCCTGGGCAGCCAGTACATACTCATTGACCTGCACTACCTGATCGGTGCGTTCGCGTGCTTCTGGTTGGTGGCGCACGATGGCGCCATCACCTGGCCTGAAGCGCTGATCGGGCTGCTGCTCTTCGCCGTGTACAGCATCTACCTGATCAAGCAGGGTGGCGATGAGGTGAAAGCCACCAGCGATGACCGCGAAGCCGAGCGCAAGGCGAAGCCGACGAAGGACCTGCTCATCCTCCTGGCCAGCGCGGTGGGCATCTACTTCGCGGCGGACTTCACCGTGTCGTCGATCACGGACATCGCAACGCTCCTCGCGCTTCCGCCGTCGTTGATCGCGCTCACCGTGCTGTCCTTGGGCACCACACTTCCCGAACTGGCCGTCAACATCTCGGCAATCAAACAGGGCAAGGCCGAAATGGCGGTGGGCAACGTACTGGGCTCGTGCATCTTCAATACGCTGGTGATCCCGCTGGCGGCCTCGTCCTTCGGCACCGTGACTGTTCCGCAACACTTGCTCGCGTTCTCCCTGCCGGTGATGCTCGGTGCGGGGCTCTTCTTCTACCTGCTCACGCTGGACAAGCGCATCTCGCGCTGGGAAGGCTGGCTCTTCGCCGGGCTGTACGTCCTGTTCATCATGCAACTCACGCAGGCCGCATGATCCACTCCATCCTCGCGGACAAGGCCACGCGACTCTACATCATCCTCGGCGCGTTCTTCGTCGCCAACGCGCTCATCGCGGAGATGATCGGCGTGAAGCTCTTCCAGCTCGAAACGGCGTTGGGACTTTCCAAGGCGGACTTCTCCCTGCTCGGGCAGGATCATCTCTCGTTCGTGCTGAGCGTGGGTGTGCTTCCGTGGCCCATCGTCTTCATCATGACCGATGTGGTGAACGACTACTACGGCGTGCGGGGCGTGCGCTTCCTCACGCTCATCGCCGCCGCGCTCATCGCTTTCGCCTTCACCATGATGTACTTCGCCATCCACATCACGCCGGCGGGGTTCTGGATCACCAGCGGCGCCGACCAGGGCGTGCCCGACATGCAGGCCGCTTTCGCCAACATCTTCGGGCAGGGCATGAACATCATCCTCGGATCCCTCACGGCCTTCATCATCGGGCAGCTCGTTGACGCGTTCACCTTCCGCCGCATCAAACGCATCACCGGTGACGGCAACATCTGGTTGCGCGCCACGGGCAGCACCCTTGTAAGCCAGTTGATCGACAGCGTGGTGGTCACCTATGTGGCCTTCTTCGTGTTCAAGGGCTGGAGCTTCGCGCTGTGTACCGCCCTGGTGCTCACCGCCTATTGCTACAAGCTGATCGTGGCGCTGCTGGCCACACCGCTCGTTTACCTCGCCCACGCCGGGGTGAAACGTTACCTCGGCAAGGAGCGCGCGCACGCCATGCGAAAAGCGGCACTCTCCGCATCGGACGAACAATAATGGCCCACTGACGTTCCACCACATGAAGAAGCCATCCTCCCCATGGCCCGATCAAGCATCGACCACCTGAACGTGAGACCGGTCTCGGCGGACGACGCGGATGCGTTCTTCCGTCTTGTGCAGGATGACCGCGAGCTGTTCGCCACCTACTTCCCGGTGACCACGGGCCGCACCACGGACAGCCACAGCACGCTCTCCTACCTGCGGGATCTTGTCGCACAGGCGGTCGCCAAGGAGACGTTCTGCTATGTCGTGACCCTCGAAGGATCATCCGTGCCGGTGGCTGCCGTCTTCCTGAAGTCGTTCGACCATCGCGTAGGCAAATGTGAACTCGCTTACTTCGTCGCTTCGGCTCATCAAGGCAAGGGCATCGCATCAAGCGCTGTTGCTTGGGCCGTGGATGAGGCTTTCCGCGGTCATGGCATGAACAAGGTCTTCCTGCGTGTGGACCCCGGCAACGGCGCCAGCATCCGTGTGGCCGAGAAGAACGACTTCCAGCGCGAAGGATTGCTACGCCAGGATTTCCGCACCAACGACGACCGCTTGCTGGACGTGATCGTCTTCGGCAAACTGCGCTAACCGCCAGCCTTCTCCCCTGGCGGCGTCCAGCGCTCCACAACGCCGTCGACGGCCTTCACCGTGCGCAGGTATTCATAGATGGCACCCAGGTCCTGGTCGGTCATGCCGGTGTACATCGTCCATGGCATTACCGTCTGGAATTCGCCCCTGGCCCAATCCACCGGCGGGGTCACGTAGCTGCTGTCACTGTACACCCTGAACCGGTCGATGAACTGCTGTTTGGTCCATTTGCCGATACCGCCGTTCTCGCTCGGTGTGATGTTCACCGACCTGTTCACCGCTCCCGTTGGCATGCTGAATTCGAATCCTCCGGCGAACGGCTCCCCGACCTTCTCCCCTTTCACGGTCTTCGTATGGCACTCACCGCAACCGGCGGCATTCACCATGTATTTGCCGTAGGCGACCACGTCGGAAGGGTCCGGACGCTTCTCCGGTGCCGCTGGTTGCGGTATGGTATGCAGGATGATGCTCACCGGGAAGATCGCGGCACTCGCTCCCGGGGCACTGTTCTGTTCGGGTAGGCCGCGCAAATAAGCGATGATGGAGTAGACGTCCTCCGTATCCAATCGACCGTAGTTCGGATAGGGCATTACCGGGAAGAACGGATGGCCATCCTTGCTCACGCCACTGGTGATAGCGCGGTAGATCTCGCCATCGCTCCAGGTCTTCAACCCGAAAGGCGTGATGTTCTTGCTGAAGAAGGTACCGGGGAAGTTCATCGACTCATCGAACTTCTCCCCGCCCTTGCCCAAGGTGCCGGGCACAAGAGGGCCCGAGAACTTGTTCCAGTCGCGCGTGCTATGGCAGTCCATGCATACGCACACATGGTTCGCCAGATATTCTCCCCGGGCCACGCGCTCAGGCGTTACCTCCACTTTGATGTCGGCCTGCACAGGGATGTCCGGCAGTGCCTGGGTGATGTAGGTTACCGCAGCGATCGTGACTAGCGCAACGAGGAGCAACAGGAGGCCGATGATCTTCAGGGGCTTCTTCATGGTGGTGTGGTCAAGGCCACAAGGTAGCCGTGCCTACTGAACCGTCGAGAACGGAGCACGTGCGGACCGTACCCTTAGTTTCGTCGCATGCCTCCGCGCAAACGCAGAAAGCCCGTACCGATGGGGGCGATCGAGCGTGCCGCGAAACGTGCGGAGCAGAAGGCGGCCGGCATCTTCGATGGACGATACCGCCCCCGGGTGGTGAAGAGCGGCAAGCGCTATCAGCGAAGACCGAAACACCGCGGCGGCGAGGAGTAGCCCGGCGGCGCGACGCGCCATCTGATCCCGGTGGACGGGTTCGGATCGCTCATCCCGTGCCCTTCAGCATGTGCGCCCACGAGTCCAACAGGCGTTGATGACGCCGCAGCGAAGCGATGTACGCGTCTTCCGTGATCCCTCCCTTGGCACGCATGAGCCGGATCAACCGCGCTTTGTCCGCCGCGGACCACCGCTCCAGGTCGCCAATGGGATCGATGGCCGGCGCGAGGTCCGCGAACCCGGAACGATCCGCCTGAGGCCAACGATGCATGGAGCCAGCACCAAGCCGGCGCGCGACGCGCAGGGCGATCCGCTCGCGGGCGGCTCGGCGATCCCCTTTCGCCTCCGTCGACAGGTGACGCAACGCCCGCTCCGCCAGGTCCAGCGGTTCGAAGAGCGGTGCCCGCTCATCATCGAGCTTCAACAACATGGGTTCGGTCACCAGCTTGCGCAGCACCGCCGGTGGACTCCGATATCCCGGTTCCAAGCGCATCCGTTCCGCTTCCGAACCGGCCATCGCCGAAAGGCGCGGATGCTGCGTGCGGAATCCCAGCCGATGGTAGAACCAGTACGCGCCGGAGCGTATGCCATCGCTGTTGCCGTGGCCCAGCTGGTAGTTCTCCGCCTCGAAGCAGCCCACCTCATAGCGCTGGGAGTAGCATCGGAGGATCTGCGCGAAGAGCATGGAGGACGGTCCTCCGCGGAAGGCCGGAAAAACATTGATGCCCACCTTGGATTTGCCGGGGAAGAGCCACGCGCCACCATAGGCCACGGGGACATTATTCGTATACGCCACATAGCCCACGTACGCATCGATGGCCGTGCGGCGACCCGGTGGAAGCGGAAGCAGCGTGACGCTGATCCCATGCTCTAGTCGTTGGTGGGCCACCGCCACCGCATCGCAGAACGTGACCGGGTCCGTTTCGCGTTGATGCCCGATAAGCGCCCCGCGCGAAGCGACAAGAAGCGCGTGCCGTTGAGCGGGCGGCAGTGACACCGCCGGCGCGAGCGGACGCGTGATATCCGCTTGAACGCCGATCAGGCCGCGTGTGCCTGCCGGGAAATGATGCACCGGATCGTCGGGGCCCTCGCAGTAGGTGCGTGAGAGCGGAGACCGCTGCGGCGTGATCACGATACCGGGCCGACAGCCCTCCCACAGCACATGACGCAGATGCGGGTCATCCGTCGCGCGGTCGATCGCGTTCACCAACCAGCTCAGCGGCGATCCTCCGGACGCCTCGTTCAAGCGGTCGAACACCACATGG
The DNA here is from genome assembly GCA_964649165.1 of uncultured Chryseobacterium sp. Taxonomy (GTDB): domain Bacteria; phylum Bacteroidota; class Bacteroidia; order Flavobacteriales_F; family PHOS-HE28; genus PHOS-HE28. The sequence continues at coordinate 26,182 of CAZYPC010000032.1, read as the reverse complement.
CGCGCATCATCCATCGCTTCGCGCTCCACTTGAAGGGATAGCGCGAGCAGCGTGCCCCGCACCAGGTCCTCCTCGCCATCGAGCGCGTCCATCCGAACCGCGGAGGGAGCTGCGGCGAGCAACCAGCGGCACAGGTCGATGCTGAAATGAGCACGCATCGGCAGCCCATCGATGCCACTGTCGCGCAATGCACGCGAAAAGCGGCGGTTCCCCTGCGCGCGGTCGGCGGCATCCGCACTGAGGCGCTCCAGGCCATCGGTCGCCCGTTCGTGGTCGGTCGCGTTCCGCGGAAAGGCCTTGATGAACAGCAGAAGGTCATGCACGTCGATCACTGTGCGCGGATCAGGCGGAAAGGACCGCGACATGCCTGTCCCGATGACCGACCATTCATTCTTGGTGAAGCGCTGGCCGGCCGAATAGCGTTTCCGCAACAGATCCGTATCGATGGTCATCCGTGACATGGCGGAGTCAGGGTTCAAAAGAAAGCGGCAGGACCCATCGCGCTCCATTACATTGGCCTGCATGTCGAAGAACATCTCCTCCCTTTCCGGCCGCGACGGCAAGGAACTGCAGGATCCTCTTTGGGAACGCTTGCAACAGGCGGCAGCGCGGTCGGGTACCCCGGATGATGGGACCTTGACGGAGATCGCCGATGACTTCCTCGTCGGGGAGGCGGTGACGTACGGCACCAGTTCGTTCTACGACTTTCTCAAGAAGGAGAACGCGGGGAAGAAGGCCTACGTCTGCAACGGCAGCGCCTGTCTGGTAGCCGGAACACAGGAGCGCGTGCATCATGAACTCGCGAAGCACTTCAAAGCGGAGGAGATCGGGCACATGTGCTGCCTCGGACGCTGCCATGAGAACAGCGCGTTCAACGTGGGTGATCTCAATTACTCCGGCAAGGCGATCGACCGTGTGTCGGACATCCTGGGTGGCAGGTCGCGCGATGGCATGGACGCGCACCACGTAGGCACCTCCATGGAGAAACCGATCCTCACCGCGCCCATGCCACCGCTCGAAGAATTCTACGCGTTGTGGGAACGGGTGCTGAAAGGCGACCCCCTCGACGTACTGACGGAGATCAAGACAGCGAACATCCGCGGGCGTGGCGGCGCCGGCTTCCCGATGGGATTCAAACTGCAGGCCTGTCATGATGCCGAGGACACCACCGGCAACGGCACACCGCGCAAGTACATCGTGTGCAACGCGGACGAGGGCGATCCCGGTGCGTTCAGCGATCGTTATCTGCTGGAGCAGCGCCCGCACCTGGTACTGCTGGGCATGATGCTCGCCGGTTTTTGCGCAGGTGCCGACACCGGCGTCCTTTATATACGTGCCGAGTATCCCGAGGCGGTGGAGATCGTGAAGCGGGCCGTCGTGGATCTCGAGGCGCGCGGCTGGATCGGGAACGACATCAAGGGCAGCGGGGTGACCTGGCGCTTCAAGGTGATCAAAGCCGCAGGCGCGTACGTGTGTGGTGAAGAGACGGCGCTGTTGAACAGCATCGAGGGCAAACGCGGTGAGGTGCGCACGCGACCGCCCTACCCCGCACAGCAAGGATTGTTCAACCGACCGACGGTGGTGAACAATGTGGAGACCCTCTCCTGTGTGCCGTGGGTGGTGAAGAACGGAGGTGCAGCGTTCGCGAAGCTCGGCTCGGAAAAGAGCAATGGCTCCAAGCTGGTCTGCCTCGACAGCGGTTTCAATCGTCCCGGTCTGTATGAAGTGGAATGCGGGACTCCGCTGGGAAAGGTGATCGATGAGCTCGGTCAGGGTTTCGCGCGGCCGACCAAGGCACTGCACATCGGTGGGCCGCTCGGAGGCATCGTGCCTTTGCAGAAGGTCGGAGACCTGTCGGTCGATTTCGAATCGTTCCAGAAAGAGGGCTTCCTGCTAGGCCATGCCAGTGTGCTGTCGATCCCTGCCGATCTCCCGATGATCGCGTACCTCGAACACCTTTTCGAGTTCACCGCGATGGAGAGCTGCGGCAAGTGCTTCCCCTGCCGCATCGGATCGACGCGCGGGAAGGAACTGATCGCGGGTGCGCGCGAGGGACGCAGGATCGACCGTGCGTTGTTCAATGACCTGGTGGAGACCATGGAGATCGGATCGCTGTGCGCGCTCGGTGGCGGACTGCCACTCGGGGTGAGGAACGCGCTGACGTTCTTCCGCGATGAGCTCGATGCGTATTTCAACGCGTGAGCATGGAACATCCATGAACGAGGAAGCCCCGACATGTCGGGGCTTCCACAAGGTTCGAGAAGATCGCTGTTACTTCTTCTTCTTCGTCGCCTTCTTCGCGGCCTTCTTCTTCGGAGCGGCCTTCTTCGCAGCTTTCTTCTTGGTTGCCTTCTTTGCCATGGTGTTAAAGGTTTGCGCCAAACGTATCGCGCGCATGCTTTCAAAATGCGATGACATGCAACGATGTACGAACCATGACCTGTTGATATCGTGATCCATGATCAGGATCGAACGCGGGTATGAGGACCGCCTCCGTATCACGGATGTGCTGATCCCCTCATTCAAGTATACACCTCCGTGTTCCGGATCCCGCATCATCTACGCGCCCCATCAACGGAGCGGCCACGAGCGTTCGTGGTGATCGGTCCTCGGGCGCCGTTCCGACGCCGGGCATCACATCGTGGCGTTCCAATGTCCGCATCGATCAGGCAACGCCCGGCCCCGCAAGAACCGTCTGATCACCACATTTGCGTGCCCTGCTCCGGCATGAAGAAGTTCCTGGTCGTTCCATTCGCGGTCGTGCTCGTCCTGCTTTCCTGTCGGAAGGATGAGGACCCCGACGTCGTGGTCGATCCTCCGGACGACAACCCGCAGGATACGTCGCCCGTCTCCTTCGACCTGGCCCAGGTCCCATACGATTCGCTCAGCCAGTACCACTTCTTCGATGGCCCGCTCGCAGACTTCCAGCCGACGGAAGGGGTGATCCCCTTCGCGCCCATCAACTCGCTCTTCAGCGACTACGCGCACAAGAAGCGCTTCATCTGGATGCCTCCCGGGGCGGGGGCGACCTACGAGAGCGACACCTCCGCGCTGAACTTCCCCGACGGTGCGGTGATGATCAAGACCTTCTATTACGATCACGTCCAGCCGGACGACAGCCGCCGCATCCTGGAAACGCGCATGATCTTCAAGCGCAATGGCGTTTGGGAGTTCGCCGACTACGTGTGGAACGAAGAGCAGACCGAAGCGGTGTACGACCTCGGGGGACACCTGGTCCCACTTTCGTTCGCGGACGACGCCGGCAACCCGCATGACGTCATCTACCGGATCCCCACCGAGATCGAATGCCACACCTGCCACAAGAAAGCCGGGCAGGTGAACACCCCGATCGGTGCGAAACCCCAGAACCTCAACTCCATCTTTCCCTATCCGGACGGTGCGGCGAACCAATTGGACAAATGGAACGCCATGGGGTATTTGGAAGACGGCCTTCCCGGAACGATCAATACCGTGACCGATTGGACCGATGCATCGCAGCCCCTGAACGAGCGCGTACGGGGTTACGTGGATGCCAACTGTTCGCATTGCCATACCGATGGTCGCTACTGCGACTACCGGCCAATGCGCTTCAATTGGGCGGAAACAGTGGACCCGGCCATGCTCGGCGTCTGTGTGGCCCCCGACCAACCACTCCAGCCTACGCATTCACACATCGTGAAGCCCGGCAACCTGGAAAAGTCGCTCCTCTACTATCGCGTGAATTCGGACGTGGACGGTATCCGCATGCCCCTCCTCGGACGCACCCTGATACATCAAGAAGGTCAGCAACTCATCGCCGATTGGATCAACAGCCTGACCCAGACCTGCAACTGAACCGTTCTTTCGCACTAACATTGACTGAGCCATCCAAAACGCCAGCGCCGGGCCAAGGCGCAAGACCATGAGAAAGACCTGTACACTCTTCATCGCCGGGACCCTCCCCCTCCTGTCCGCACAGGCGCAGAACACCTGCTCGAGCGCCTTGCCCATCACCGCCGGCACCTACACGGTTGACGCTGTGAACGGACCGGAGATCCCTGTTCCGCTCTGCGGCACCAACGGAGTGGGCGCGCTCCACACCGAGTGGTACTCCTATACACCTGACCAGGACTACTCGCTCACCGTGACCACCGACCTCCCGCAGAACGGGGATGTGGACACCCGCTTCAATGTGTACAGCGGTGTTTGCGGACAGCTGGATTGCGTGGGCGGTGCCGATGACCAGGGCGCCATCACCAAGGCGTCGATCACCGTGCAGGTCTCCGGTGGCATCACCTATCGCATCGCCTTCGACGACAAGTGGTCGAATACCGGTTTCGATTTCCAGCTTTCCGAGAGCGATCCGGTCGTCACCGAGTTCAGTTTCATCCCCACGAGCGTCGCCACGAGCGGCAGTGTCTATGGAGCCGTAGACATGAACGGCGATTTCCTCGACGATGTCGTCGGCGTTTCGGCCACGAATGTCAGCATCAACAAGCAGCTTGCCAGCGGCGGGTTCACGTTGCAGAACATCACCACCCCGGCGGCCGACTTCCCCGCGACCTGGAGCATGTCCGCCGGTGATCTGAACGGCGACGGCTACAACGACCTGCAGTATGGTAACGGCGGCGGCGTCACGTACATGCTTTCAGCGAACGGTGGCACCGCTTTCACGGAAGTGTCCCCGGCGATGTACGTTTTCAGTCAGCGTGGAAACATGGTGGACATCAACAACGACGGCCTCCTCGATGGCTTCATGTGCCACGACGTGGATGCCAATGTGTACCACCTGAACGATGGGAACGGGAACTTCACGACCCACCAGGGTGGGCTTGGTGAGACCTGCGGCAACTACGGATCGGTCTGGATCGACTACGATGGCGATCACGACATGGACCTTTTCGTTTCCAAGTGCGGCTGCGATCCGGTGGACATCCTTTACCGCAACAACGGCGACGGCACCTTCACGAACATGGCGCCCACATACGGCATGAACGACACTCACAACAGCTGGAGCAGCGCTTGGGCCGATTATGACAACGATGGGGATATGGACGTGCTGGTGGGAAGCAATGGCAGCCCGAACAGCAAACTCCTGCGCAACGATGGCAGCACGTTCACCAACATCACCGGCGGCTCCGGATTCGACACCTTCGGCGGCACCACCATCGACTGGAACTGCCACGATTTCAACAACGATGGTTACGTGGACATCCTCGGCGGTGGAGCACTGATGATGAACAACGGGGACATGACCTTCACACTGAACGTTTCCGCACCGACCAACGGCCCCATCGGTGACCTGAACAATGATGGCTTCATGGATATCGTGCTCGGGAACACCATCTATATGAACAGCGGGAACACGAACAAGCACCTCACCGTGAACCTGACCGGAACGGCCAGCAACAAGAACGGCATCGGTGCGCGCATCGTGGTGGCCAGCCCTTCGTTCACGCAGATGCGGGAGATCCGCAGCGGCGACGCCTTCCACTACATGAGCTCGCTGAACGCGCACTTCGGGCTCGGAACGGACACCCAGATCAATCAGGTGACCATCTACTGGCCGAGCGGAACAGTGGACGTGATCGACAACGTCGCCGTCAATTCCACCCTCGAAGTGGTCGAAGGCAACTTCAGCACGATCGTCGCTGAGACCGCGAAGGGCGAATTCACCCTCTTCCCGAACCCGGCCCAGGATGTTCTTTACGTCCGCTCGCAGGAGAATGTGGCCAACCAACCGGTGAACGTGTTCGGCATCGATGGTCAGCGCGTGCTCACCGCGACGCTCCGCAACGACCAGCTTGATATCTCATCGCTGAAGAGCGGCGTCTACATGCTGCGCCTGCAGCTCAACGGTCGTATGCTGCAACAGAAGTTCGTGAAGCGCTGAGCTTCGCTTCCATGAACAGAAAGCCCCGGCCTTGCGGCCGGGGCTTTCTGTTCCCACCCGGATCAGGGTACCTGCGCGGTGCGCACCGCATTGGGCGTCGTGCTGCCCACGGTGACCAGGATCCGATCCCGGTCGTTCGCGATGCCGGTGTACTTCACACGACCATCCATGTTGGTGTCCTGGCGGTAATACCCCGCTAGAACCGCATTGGGCGTAGTGCCGCCCACAATGGCGAGGATCGGGTCGCGGTCATTCGCGCCACCCGTGTACTTCACCTGGCCGTTGCCCGTCGCATCCCCACACCATAATACCTGGACCCCGCCGATATCCTTCCGCGCGTTGGTGCCCCAGACCGGCCTTGACGCTTGGGTGAAATCCAACGCCGTTCCATCAGGTCCGAAGGTCAAAGCGGTCGCTGTCATCACACCCAGATGATTGCGGTGCTTGATGGAGAAATAGTAATCGCCGAAGGGCACATCGAACTCAACTCCCGTTGCCCCATCGATATCCACGACATCCCCATCCCGCTGTACCAAGGCACTCCTTGTCGCCACACGGAATCCATTGGCCATCGCATCGCGCAACTCCAGCACTACCCAATCGACGACGGCGTCGTTGCCCGGGGCGTTCAGAACCGCATCCGTGGTCTGTTCGTCTCCACCCTCACCGATATGCACATAGCCCAGCTCCGTATAGGGCTCAGTGTATGGGAGCAGATGGGTCTTCCGAAGCGAATCGTGCATCAAGCCGTCCGCCGCGACATAACAACCTTCCAACATGATACGTGCGCTGACACGCAGGCCGCTCTGTCCGGAAGCATTGGCCGCCAGCGCGAACCCCGCTCCGATGATCATGTATCTGGTCCGGCTAGCCATGGGGCCTCTCCACCATTGACGCGAACAAGTTAGCGGGTTGCCGGTCCAGTGAAAAGACCTGTCGCCCGACAACGCTGCCAGATCGACGCAGCCACGCCTGGGTCCGCCGAGATACGCACTTGGTCCTGTCCGATCCTAGCGCACACCAGGGCTGCGGCTCCCGAGCGTTCGCCAACTTGCCCTCGGATCGGTCTGGCAACACATACTTCGAAGCCCCGAAGGTCGGACCGTGGAATGTCGTCCAATACACCAGTACTTCCAGCGTTGACCCTATTCCACAAGAGCAGACCCTGCCCGAGCCGGTGCGCACTTCCACTCCGTTGGGCGATCCCCGTCCTGTTCATGTCGCCCTTCTTTTCCGCCTCTTCACAGAGGCCAGGTGCTACGGACTCGATCCGGATGGTCCTGAGCAATGCGATCCCGGACAGTACTCGTTTCGAATGCCTCATCGCGCTTGCCGGCGAGTACATCAGCTCAGACCCGGATACCACGTTCATCATCTGTCTATCCGCCCGTGGTATCGCCATGAAGACCGGCCGCCCGGGCGATGTGGGCGAAGCTGAAGGCTGGCTCGGCTATCTGGAAGAGCAACGGGGCAACATCCCGCAGGCCTTGGATCACTACTCATCCAGCCTCATCGAAGCGGAGCGCTTGCATGACAGCGCGGGTATCTCCGTGGTGCTGAACAACCTCGCCGCCATCTACAAGGACCAGGGGCGGACCGATGAAGCAATGGGTGCGCACCAACGCAGCCTCCACATCCGTCGTGCCCGTCGCGACTCCTCGGGGATCGCCACCTCGCTCAACAACCTGGGGCTCATCCTCTACGATCAAGGGCGCATTCCGGAGGCGATGGAATACTACGCGGATGCCCTGCGCATCTATGAGGCCATCGGCGACCAGGAGGGCACCGCCACAGCACTGCACAATATCGCCGGTGTCTATCGCGACCAGGGCGACCTTCCCGAGGCGCTCGCCTATTTCCAACGTGCGTTGCTCATTCATAAGGCGCTCGGCGACGTCTACGCGGAGGCCGGTACCGAGGACAACGTGGGCGGTGTGCTCGAGGGGCAGGCCCGCAACGACGAAGCGCTCGCGCATTACCGGCGGGCACTCACGCTCCACGATAGGGTGGCCGATCAGCGGGGCCTGGGGTACTCCTTGCGTAACATCGCCGGGATCGAACTGAAGGCTGGCGAAGCGGATACGGCACTCCGGCACGCACGGCGCGCGCTGGCCTTCTTCACCTCGAGCGATGACAAACGGGGCAGGGCGAGCGCCCTCTGGATGATCGGTAGCGCGCTGCAGTTGTCCGGTCGGAGCCGTGAAGCGGAACGCACTGCGCTCGAAGCATTGGAACTCGCCCGGGAACTGGGATATCCACAGCTCGTTCGCGATGCTGCCGGGCTGCTCGACAAACTCTATCGTGACCAGGGACAATGGAAGGAGGCCATCACCATGCACGACCTCTTCTCCATCATGCGGGACAGCGTGCTCAATCAGGACGCCCGGCGCAGTGCCATCCGCCAACAATACAGATACACCTACGAGAAGAAGGAAGCCGCCCTGAAAGCCGAACAGGTGCAGCGCGATCTGCTCGCGGCCATGGCCGTACAGAAGGAACGTAACCGGCGCAATGTCCTGCTGCTCGTCGGCGTGGGCATCCTGATGGTGGCCGTTGGTCTATTGAGCCGCGTGCGCCACCTGCGCCGCACACGTTCGGAGATCCAGCGCGAACGCGATGTGTCGGAGAACCTCCTGCACAACATCCTGCCCGAGGAGGTGGCCGCCGAACTGAAGCAGAAGGGCGCGGCCGAAGCCCGTCTGATCGAGCACGTCACCGTGCTCTTCACTGACTTCAAAGGGTTCACGGCCGTCTCCGAAAAACTGAGCCCCAAGGACCTCGTGCGCGACATCCACGAGTGCTTCAGTGCCTTCGATCGCATCACGGAGAAGTACGGCATCGAGAAGATCAAGACCATCGGCGACGCGTATATGGCCGCAGGCGGGCTGCCCGTCCCGAACGCGACGCACGCCACCGATACGGTCCGTGCCGCACTGGAGATCCAGGAGTTCATCGCGACGGGAAAAGCCCTGCGTGTGGCGCAGGGGCTTCCTTACTTCGAGGTCCGTATCGGCATACACACGGGACCGGTGGTAGCCGGTATCGTGGGCGTGAAAAAGTTCGCCTATGACATCTGGGGCGACACCGTGAACATCGCAAGCCGTATGGAGAGCAGCGGCGAGGCCGGTCAGGTGAACATCAGTGAAGCGACCTACGCGCTCATTCGTGAGGAGCCGGGTCTCCGCTTCGTTCCCCGGGGAAAGGTACTGGCCAAGGGCAAGGGCGAATTGGAGATGTATTTCGTGCAGCGGAGCTTTTGAGCAGGCACGCCGTATTTTGTTCACCCTGTCATGCAGCAGGGAACAACTGCACACCTTTCCTTGTCACCCGTGCATCGTCTCCTTTGGGCAGTGTTGCTGTTCGCGTCGCAGCGCTTCGCAATCGCCCAGGATAAGCATCTTGTAGATTCCCTGGAAGCCCGCCTCATGGAACTGCGGGTCGTCAACCTAGAGCTGGGGAAGACGGAGCCGAGTATCCTGGACAGTTCGACCGCCAACGTGCTCAACAGGCTAGGCAAGGCGTTCATCGATGCGGACACCGCCCGGGCCATGGCTTGTTTCAAGCAGGAACTGGACCTCTCCGAACGCATCAACTACTCTCTGGGCATTTGTCGGTCACTGAACAACATGGCCTCGCTCAATATGCGACGATCGAAGCTGGCATCAGCCGTTGGTCAGCTGGAACGCTCGTTGGCGGTAGCCGAAAAGATCGGTGACCGACGTATCGTCAAATTCGACCTCTTCCAGCTAGGACAAATACGATACCTCCAGGGCCAATACCCGGAAGCTCTACACCACCTCCTGGCAGCACATGAGCTATTCGAGGACGATGGTGACAGCAAGGAACTCGCACAGGTGTATAATACGCTGGCGAATGTGTACCAGAAAGTAGGCAATGACCGCGAGGCACTGAACGTGCTGACCTCCTCACTCCGGATAAAAGAGGAGCTGGGCGATACAGCCGGGATGGCTCAAGCACATCTGAATATCGGGAAGATGCACTACATCCTGAACAACACGAAGATGGCCCAGGAGAGCTACGAGGTGGCTCTTCTCTTCAATCAACGCCGATCCAACAAACGCGGAATAGCTTCTTGTTTCAGGGAAATGAGCCTGCTGAAGATGGACGACCCCGAGAGTTCCGAGGCATTGGACCTGGCGCACAAGGCCTTGGCTTTGGACGAAGAAATAGGCAACAAGCAAGGCATCATCGGTGACCGGAATTCCATCGCCCTTGTCCATAGCCGTCAGGGCAGGCATGACCTCGCCGTCGAGTTCTTCGCGAAGGCACTGGAACTGGCAGAGGAAACACGGGACATGAACATGGTCGCATCTGTCTGCAAAGGACTGTCCTCCTCATATGAAGCCCTTGGGCGCCCCGCTCAAGCACTGGAATTCCATAAACGCTTCACCTTTTTGAAGGACAGCCTTTCGAACAGGGAGACCTCCAGAAGGATCGCTGAACTTCAAATGAGGCATGACTTCGACCGGCAGGCCGCCGAAGCCCGATCCGAGCAAGCACAGAAGGACCTGCTCGCCCAAGAAGACATCGACCGTCACAAACTGGTGCGCAACGGCTTCATTGGAGGCTTCGTGCTCATGGTGTTGTTCGCCAGCGTGTTCCTCATACAACGCAACAGGATCGGCAGAGAGAAGAGGGCTGGTGAGATAGAAAGGCAACGTAGCGATGAACTCCTGCTCAACATACTGCCTGCGGAGGTCGCGGAAGAACTGCGACGTAACGGACAGTGCCAGCCCAAGACCTACAGCATGGCCACCGTACTCTTCGCCGATTTCAAGGATTTCACCGGCGTGAGCGAGAAGATCAGTGCGGAACTGTTGGTCCGTGAGATCGACGCATGCTTCAAGGGTTTCGACGCCATCATCGGGAAGCACCGCGTCGAGAAGATCAAGACCGTCGGTGATGCATACATGTGCGCCAGCGGATTGCCTTCCCTGAACTACACCCACGCCAAGGACATGGTAGTGGCAGCGCTTGAGATGTGCGCATTCATGCTCGCACGTAAGTCGGAGAAGGAAGCTCGTGGCGAGGTGGCCTTCGAATTGCGCATCGGCGTCCATACCGGGCCCGTAGTGGCCGGCATAGTCGGGAGCAAAAAGTTCGCCTATGACATCTGGGGCGACACCGTGAACATCGCAAGCCGTATGGAGAGCAGCGGCGAGGCCGGTCAGGTGAACATCAGTGAAGCGACCTACGCGCTCATTCGTGAGGAGCCGGGTCTCCGCTTCGTTCCCCGGGGAAAGGTACTGGCCAAGGGCAAGGGCGAATTGGAGATGTACTTCGTAGAACCCGGTTGAACGCAAGAGCATGTCACAACACCTCGCGCACATCGCCCTGCTCGTGGACGACTATGATCGCGCCATCGCCTGGTTCACGAGCAAGCTCGGTTTCGAACTCGTGGAGGACACGCGCTTGAGCGAGGAGAAGCGCTGGGTGCTGCTCACGCCCCGTGGCTCGACCGGTTGCAGCCTCCTGCTCGCTCGCGCTGCGAACCCGGAGCAGGTCAAAGCCATCGGCAACCAGAGCGGTGGGCGCGTCTTCCTCTTCCTGCGCACGGACGACTTCCATCGCGACCACGCCGCCATGGTGGACAAGGGCGTGGAGTTCGTGCGCGGACCGGTGATCGAGAGCTGGGGAACCGTAGCCGTCTTCCGGGACCTTTACGGCAACCTCTGGGACCTCATCGGTCCGTAGCGATCCTATCCGTTGGCCGATGTGTCCGACGGGGGTTCGAACCTCACGATGGGCTCCTCTGGAGCGGCCGGCGCGGCTATGCGGCGGCGCATCACGAAGAGGTATACGCCCCATTCGATCACAGGCATCAGCACCAGGATCACGCCGAGGATAAGCGCGCCCTTCACCGCCCCATTGTACTGGCTCTCGATCAGGCCATGCGTGAGCGTACCCAGGTTGCCCTGCACGGCCATCTCCACCTTCGACAGGTCAAGGCTCAGGAGGTGATCCGCGCCCTCCTTGAACTCGTGGTAGTCCATCGGTTGGCCCGAGGAATGCAACTGAAGATAGCCCCCCGCCTTCATATAGATACCGTAGCACACGGCTGCGGCGATGTCGTTCTCGTAGCGATCGATGAACCAATCGGCCACCGCCACTGCGGCCTTCTCGCTCAAGCCGCCGTTCGCCGCGACCTTCTTGTGCAAGGTCTCCTTGATGAAGCCGGTGATCACCTGGCCCATGTTCTGTCCGCTGCGCGCTGCTGACTGGACGGTGGTGAGAAAGGCCTGCCGTGCCTGCGGCGAACCCAGTGCCGGGCCGACCGCCCGCTCGTACAGCACACCGACCACGGCATCGTTCACCGCGATGAGCCCCTTGTAGACGGCTCGATAGAAACCGATCTGCGCGCCGATCGTTATGCATACCACGAGGAGATAAGGTATCCAGAGCTTCACCCCCCGGTTGTACCACTTGTTCACGGGTCGTTTGAAAACCCCGAGCTTCCAGAAAAGCATGATCAGCAATACGCCCAACAGCAGCGCGACAAGTCCTGCGCCGAACACTCTGCCCATGGTACTGCCCAAGTGGTCGCCTGTCAGTGATGCCAACGCTTTCCAATCCTGCTTCATACGGCTAAGATGCGATCATTCCGCCACCTCCTTCCCGTCCGGGTCGATGTAGAAGTCGCGACCGTTCAAGCGCACCCGCGCCTTCCCCCTGTGGAACAACTCGGCCTCCTCGTAAATGACCGGGATCACCGCATTCGCGAACTCATCCAGGTAGCCGTACTTATCATGGATGCCGACGCGACAGCGCTTCACCTCGGGTTGGTACATCGTGATCTCGGTGTAGATCAAGGGCACTACTTCCTTTCCATCGAGATCAACGAAGCCGCTCCAGAACACATCGCCCTTCATGTTGCTCACCTGCCAGCGCCATTCGCTGTACGGGTTCACCTGGTAGTAGTGCATCTCCTTCACGGTCTTGCCGGTGGTGTCGATGATGCGGTACCGCTCGTTCTCCAGTACCATCGCACGGTCGTGGTGGAACGTCTCGGCGTGGGTGAAGCTTGTGCCGAAAAGGTGGTTCCCCTCCTCATCGATGTAGAAGCGCAGGTCATCCACCTGCACCATCGCGCGACCGCAACGGAAGGGCTCGGCGTATTGAAAACCCTTCGTCGTAGCAAACAAGCTCGTGTCCACCTGGCCGCTCCCAAGACCCACGAAGAGGTGCTCACGAGCGGTGCGCACCAGTGCGGTTGCGCCGGTGATGTCGTCGATGAGAATGCTCGTCATCGGAGGGATGATCTCGACGCCCTTCGCATCGATCACTCCTTCGGCGTGGGTCTCCCCCTCACCCGCGGTCACCTTCGCGAAGCCCTCCGCGTTCGGTGGATCGACCTTCTTGTACTTCATTGGTCGTGATCCCGCACGCTCATCGATCACCTTGGCACCATCGCCGTCCAGTGCGGAACAACCCAGGAAGATGGCCGCGGAGAACGCGACGAACGGCAGGCGTGATAGTGCGGTCACGGAGGCAAGGTATCATCCTCAGGCCAGGCCCTTCCGGATGGCGAGCGCGACCGCCTCATTCACGCTGTGTACACGCAGCTTCACGTACACGTTGCTCACGTGCTTGTTCACCGTGGCGTAGGACACGCCGAGTTCCGATGCGATGCGCTTGTAGGTGTGCCCTTTCACAAGCAGCGACAGGATCGCCAGCTCCCGCTCCGTCAGCTGGAACTCCTCGGCCTTCTGCGTGGGCTTCGCTTCCATCATGCGCAGCACACGACGTGCGACGCTGGGCGTCATCGGCGCGCCGCCTTCGAGCGCTTCACGGATACCGGCCACCAAACGGTCGGTCGGTGTCTGCTTCAAGAAATAGCCATCGGCACCGGCGCGGATGGCCCGGAAGATCCGGTCGTCGTCCTCGATCACCGTGCGCATGATGATGCGCAGGTCCGGGAAGCGTTCGCGCAGGCGCCCCACGGCTTCAATGCCGTCCACCTCGGGCATATCGATGTCCATGAGCACCACGTGTGGGGCGCAGTCCTCCACATCGCGCACCACGTGGCGGGCCGACGGGAATGACCCGGCGAACTCCACCTCGGGCACGGAGCCGAGCACGGCCTCCAGGCCATCACGCTGTTCGCGGCTGTCATCGAATACGGCAACACGGACCATCGTTCAAAGGATCTCGTGGCAAAGGTGGATCATCGGTGTGGCAGTGGCTCTTACTACATCCACTAGCCCCAGCCGGAGGGGATGCTGAACACCACCTCGGTACCGGTCGGTGAGCCGGACCGATGAAGAAGCTCTCCGCCCACATCCCCTGCTCTCCGGCGCATGTTGCCCAAGCCGTTGCCGCCGAGAGAGGGCTCGTGCGGGGATCCATCGCGCAAACCGGTGCCATTGTCGGCTACGACGAGTTCGATACTGCCATCCGATCCGCGGCGAAGGCTCACCTCGATGCGCGAACACTGTGCATGCTTCACGGCGTTGTTCACCGCTTCCTTGAAGATGAGGTAGAGGCTTTTGCGCTCCTCCATGCCCAGCTTGCGCGCAGGGAGGCCTTCGGCGATGTGGAAGGTTAGTTCGATGTCCGAGGCTTCGCACAAGGGCTGCGCGAAGGCCTGCATGCGATCGATCACATGGGCTAGCTGGTCGTTCTTCGTGTTCACGCTCCACACGATGTCGTTCATGCTCTCCATGGCGCGCGTGCTGTTGTCGGCGATGCGGTGCAGCATCGCGGCCGACTTCTCCGGAAGCGACCCTGCCTGGTTCTTCACCGCACTGCTGAAGAGCACGATGCCGCTGAGGCTGCTGCCCACTTCGTCGTGCAGGTCCATGGCGATGCGATCGCGCACGTGCATGACCCTGCGCAGTTGCTGGATGCGATAGCGGAACACCGCGTACACGATGGCCCCGACCAACACCGCGCAGAGCGCGAAGAACCACCAGCGCAGGTACACGGGACGCACCACCTCGATGGGCAATGCGATCTCGTTGGCGCTCCATCGCGCATCACCGTCCTGTGCCTTGATGCGCAATGTGTGCTCTCCATAAGGCAGTGAACTGATGCGCAGGTGCGATTCGGTCTGCAGGTTCCAGTTGGCGTCCAGGCCATCGATGCGCCAAGCGTATCGGACCCGCCCGGGGTCATCGTAGGTGAGCAGTGCCATGCCCACGATGAAGAAGCGGTCGCCGGGGCGAAGCACGATGGGCGCACCAGCGCGCACTTCCGCCGTGAGGTCTGTGAGCTGCGTGCTATCGCGTTCCTGCAGCTGCACGCCGGTGAGTTCGAGCGGCGTCGACCCCGCTTCCGCATCATGGCCCCATTGCGTCGGGTCGATGACGGTGATGCCGTTGAAGCCGCCGAAGTACAGTCGGCCATTAGGCCCTTTCGCATGGGCGATGCGGTTGAACTCGTTGTTCGTGATGCCGTCTGCGGTGGTGAGGACCTTCACTTGACCGCTTTCCGGATGGAAGCGCACCAAGCCGTTGTCGGTGGACATCCAGAGCCAGGCGTTCTCATCGCCATACACCGCGTGGATGCTCGTAGCCGGAATGCCTTCGCTCACACCGTAGGTGCGCGTCTCGCCAGTGCGACGGTCCCAACGCACAAGGCCATTCGCAGCGGTGGCGAGCCAGTGGATGCCAGACTTGTCCGTCCAGAGGTGGCGAATGTCGTCGGCAGGCAAGTGATGCGGAGTGCCATTCACCGGCGGTGCTTCAGGACCCCAATGCTCCAGCGCCTCGCCCTCGTTGCTCAACAAGTAGATGCCAGAGCTCGTGCAAGCAAGGATCCGGTCGTTGCCATCGCGTTGCAGGTGCAGCACGCTGCTTTGGTCCAGTTGCGCATGCTGCGGATGCTTGAGTTGACGCAGCGCGCCGTCCGCTTCCAGC
Organism: uncultured Chryseobacterium sp.; assembly: GCA_964649165.1. Classification (GTDB taxonomy): domain Bacteria; phylum Bacteroidota; class Bacteroidia; order Flavobacteriales_F; family PHOS-HE28; genus PHOS-HE28. The sequence goes on along the minus strand of CAZYPC010000032.1, from coordinate 10,432 downwards.
CAAAGGCCGCGATCGGTGCCTATGAGCACGCGGTCCGGTGCGAGCACCAGTATGCTCCATCCGCCGTCGGCACCGGATAGCTGCACGGTGCGGTCGTCGGTGCCGTCCGCCCTGGAATGCATCAGCCACCAACCGTTGGCGCGCCACAACCCGCCTTGTCCATCGGCGGCGATCGCAAGACCGTTCTCGCGCTTGTCCCATGATCGCAGCACCTGCCCATCGTTCGCATCCAAGGCCCAGCGACCGGTTTCCTGAGTGTTCACGTGCAACTCGCCGTTCGGCACCGTCATACCGCGCACGTTCACACCAACCCCGCTCACCAGGTCGCGGTCGTAGAGCCAGCGTTCCACACGGTCCGGCCGCATGGTGAGCTTGAAGAGCCCGAAGTCGCCTCCGATCCAGATGTTGCCCAGGCGGTCGCGCAGCGGATCAGTGAGCCCGTGACGGGTTTCGGGGAACACGGTGGAGATGTCGAAAAGCACGGGCGCGGTGTAGGCATTGTCACCGGGCCGCATGCTGCGGATGGTGCGATCCACCAACCAGCGATCGGTACTCAGCGGCAACCACGACGAACCAGCACCCCACGCCTGCACCACATCCGGGTTATGGCTGTCGTGGAATTGCTTGAGTTCGCCGTCCGGCGAGAGCCACGCCTGGCCTTCGTTGGTGAAGAGGTAGGAGCCCGCTTGCTCCGTGGACTTCGCATCGAACAGGTCGTGGCCCACGTTCGGCATGCGGCGCACGTCGGTGATGCGCTTCACTTGGGAGGCAACGTGGTGGTCCCACATCCCTGCGGGTACATGAAGCAGTTCTCCGCGGTTCGCTTCGCCGGACGCGCAATGGCAGAGGATGTCGCCATCCGGTTCGATGCGCCACGGAGCGAGCGTGCCTGTGCAGGTCAACGGCAGAATTTCAAAGTCCTGTTCCGCATTGCGGTATCGCACCAAGCGGCCGTTCTGGTAAAAGGCGATGGTGCCGTGGTTGTCCGCGACCAATCCTCGGATCGGCGCCTCGGCGTGATCGTATGCGCGACCGGCAACGTGCTCTTGGAACGAACGGCCCCGACCAGTCTCGGGGTCGAGGATGCTGACTCTTCCATCCGGGTGCGCCAACCACAAGAGTCCATCAGCGTCGCACAGCAGGTCATGCACAGCATCCATCACCAGCCCCTCAGCGCGACCATACCCCACGAAAGCGGCACCATCGAAACGCGCAACACCGAGCTGCGTTGCCACCCAGATGAATCCACGCTTGTCCTGCGCGATGGCATGCACCGCCCGGTGCGGTAGACCCTCGGTGGTGCCGTAGCGGCGGACGGAGAAGATGTGGCGATCCTGGGACTGGGCAACTGCATGTCCGATAACTTCGGCCAGAAGGAAGGCGAGGATCAGCAGGCGCACGCCGCAAGGTACCGGCCATAGTGGATGTAGTAATGGATGCCCCGCCCTCCTCGCTGTTGTTTCGCACCGTCAACAGGAACGAACCTTAACACCCGAACCCCATGTCACTCCGATTGAACGAGATCGCTCCCGACTTCTCCGCCGAGAGCACCGAAGGCCCCATCAACTTCCATAGCTGGATCGGCGATGGCTGGTGCGTGCTCTTCTCGCACCCCGCCGACTTCACGCCGGTATGCACCACCGAGCTGGGCGCCGTGGCCAAATTGCGCGGCGAGTTCTCGAAGCGCAACGTGAAGGTGGCCGCGCTGAGCGTTGACCCGCTGGAGAGCCACCGCACTTGGGTGAGCGATATCAACGAGACGCAGAAGACCGTGGTGGACTTCCCGATCATTGCCGACCCCACCTTCGCCGTGGCCAAGCTCTACGACATGGTGCATCCGGAGGTGAGCGACAAGTTCACGGTGCGCTCGCTCTTCATCATCGGGCCGGACAAGAAGATCAAGCTCACGATCACCTATCCCGCCAGCACGGGCCGCAACTTCGATGAGATCCTGCGCGTGATCGACAGCTTGCAACTCACCGCGAAGTACAGCGTGGCCACGCCCGCGAACTGGAAGCGCGGCGAGGATGTGATCATCACCATGGCCGTGAAAGACGAGGACATCGCCGCGCGCTTCCCGAAAGGCCACACGTGCGTGAAGCCCTACCTGCGCGTGACGCCGCAGCCCGACCTGGCATAGTCGCGACCACATCGCATGAAAGGAACCCTGGCCACGTGCCGGGGTTCTTCGTTCACCGGTGGCCCCTTGCCAGCACGAGGGTAGTGGATGTAGTAATTGATGCGCCCTGCCGTGCCCGGTTGTTTTGGTCCCGCAGAACAACACCGACCCCATGGCACACTTCCGCTACCGCCTTGCACTGCTCCTCGTGCTCATCAGCGCTTCCACCGCGCAGGCCCAATCGCCCGATGGCGAATGCGGATACGCGCCATGCAACTTCCTGAGCAGCACCGCCGGTCCCCTGTACGAACCCGTCGTTTCGGTCTGGGCCTCGGCCTTTCCGCAAACGAAGGCCGGGCAGCACAATTGGTTCTCGCTGAAGGCCGGTCAGACCTACGAATGGTCCTTATGCACGGCCGATGGCGCGGTGAACCCGACCCCCGACGCCATGCTCACCCTGATCCACTACCCTGATGTGCCGATCTGCGGTAGTAACAATGTCTGCGGCCTTTCACCCAAGATCCGCTGGACATCGCCGGTGGATACGCAGGTGCGCGTACGCATCATGCAGAACGGGTGCATCACGAACAACAACAACCACACGCTGCGCTACCGCTGCGTGAGTTGTCCTGAGGAACTATTCGTTTGCGACGTGCCGCCGGTAGTGTTGCCGTGCAGCAGCAACCCTCCGTTCACCGCCGTGAACCTGGCACCCGGGACCGGCACCATGACCCAGGCCGGCTTCAACTGTCCGACCCCGGCCCCGGGAAGGGAGCGCATGTTCCAATTCACCAGTTCAACGGTTGGCATGCATCAACTCGTGTTCGAGGGGCTCGAGTCACCGGTCCTCTGCCGTTTTCTCCTGGACTACAAGATCCCCGATTGGACCTGTGAGTACAACGAGTCGCTGCCCGAATTCCCAGGCCTGCCGCCCCACCCTGACCTTCCACCGTGGTCCATGACGGGCTGGAGCTGTGTGGCGGTGGTGGGCTTGTCCGCCAGTGATACCATCATCTCGGTGCCACTTCCCCAAGGCTACACCTACTCGATCATGCTCGACGCGGTGAACCCTGCGCTCGGCGCCAACTTCAACTTCAAGGTCGTGTGCCCGTCCATCCCGAACCCTTGCGTGTTCGCGGAGCCCACAGAAGGGTGCAACCAGATGACCGAAGTCCTCTTCTACGGTGGCACAGGATCGTTCCCGAACGTTGGTTGCGGCTCGCACCCGCCCGGTCCCGAGAAGGCGTACACGTTCACACCCACGGTGTCCGGGATGCACGTCCTCTATCAGACACTGGATGCTGGCCGTTTCAACTACTACTACCGGCCGGTGAGCAGCGGATGCGGCCCGACGGGTTGGACCTGCATCGGTGACCTGACCGGTAATGCCTCGGCCCAATTCCACATGGAGGCCGGGGAGCCCTACTACATCCTCGTTGATGCACATTCAGTCGATCCGATCTACGCGCGCTTCATGGTGCAATGCGCGACGCCGCAACAACCCAACGATGATTGCGCCAATGCGATCCAGGTGAACGGCTTCCCTTACACCAGCCCTTTGATCAACATCACGAGCGCGGTGACCGACGGACCCGCAACTCCCTGCGACGGCCCGTACCGCAACCTCTGGTGGAAGGTGACCGGCGCGTGCGGCCCCATGACCGTGACCACCTGCGGATCCACGGTCATATCCGGCCTGGCGGTGTTCACCGGCAATTGCGGCGCTCTCTCGCACGTGGACTGCGACGATGACGGCGCGGCATGCGCTGCCATAGCGAGCGAGCTTACGTGGACCGCCACGCAAGGCACCACCTACTACATCACGGCCGGTACCAATTCGATCACCGCCCCTGGCTTCGACCTGAAGATCAACGTGACGGCCAACGACACCGACAACGATGGCGTGGGCAATAGCTGCGACAACTGCCCCACAGTACCCGGTGTGATCGGCACGCCCTGCAACGATGGCAACGCGAACACCATCAACGATGTGCTCGTCACAGGCTGCACCTGCGCGGGAACGATACCACCCAACGATTGTCTGGGTGTTCCAGGCGGGCCCACACAACCTGGTTCGCCGTGCAACGACAACAATGCCTGCACAACGAACGACGCCTACAACACGAGCTGCCAATGCACGGGCACGATGGTGGACGCGGACAGCGACGGCATCTGCGACCTCCTGGATGCGTGCCCAACCGATCCAAACAAAGTGGACCCCGGCCATTGCGGTTGCGGCAACCCGGACCCCAGCACGCCTTGCGATGATGGCGATCCGATGACCGTGGACGACAAGTACTGGAGCGATTGCTTGTGCTATGGCCTGCCGGACAAGGTGCAGCTACAAGTGAAGGTGCGCCTTGAGGGTCCGTACGACAGTGGTACAGGCTTGATGAACGCCGACCTGCGCCTGCTCGCTGACTTTCCCATGGTGGAGCCGTACACCGCGCTGGGCTATACGCACGTGAACGGTGGCGACGAGTTCGTATCGCACACCTTGCTGACCGTGTGGGGCGATGATGCCATCGTGGATTGGATCGTGCTGGAGGTGCGCGATCCGGATGATCCCAGCATCGTGCTCGCTTCGCGCTCCGCCTTGGTGCAGAGCGATGGCGATGTGGTGGATGGCAACGGCAACAGCGCGATCTGGCTCGATACCAGCCCCGGGCTCTACTACGTGAGCGTGCGTCACCGCAACCACCTGGGTGCCATGTTGCTCTACCCGCGGCCGCTCACACCCTTCATGACCTACGTCGACTTCTCCGAGAACACCCTGCCCACCTGGGGAACGGATGCGCGCAACACCACCGGGCCGGTAGCGCTGCTGTGGTCGGGCGATGTGAACTTCGATGGAAGTCTTCGCTACACGGGAACCGGTAACGACCGCGATCCGATCCTGGTGGAGATCGGCGGTACCACACCCAACGCAGTGGTGAACAAATACCACGGCACGGACGTGAACATGGACGCCGCGATCAAGTACACGGGCACGGCGAATGATCGCGACCGCATCCTGGTCAATATCGGGGGTACAACGCCGAACGCGGTGCGCACGGAGCAGATACCCTGATCACCCATTTGCCTGCCGGTAACGGGTAAGACGGACGGGCGAACCGAACGGTCCTGCCCCGGATGTGCCTCCGGAAGTCAGGGCCGTTCGTTCTGTACGCGGATCAGGGAAACACGATCCAGCGCACGGTTCACAGCGGGTAGAACTCCTTCGGCACGTGGGCCTTGGGAACTTCCCGATGATCCTTTAGATGAAGACTTGTTCCGGAGCATCGTTGGCCGCTTTCGATCCGTCCCCCGGTAAGAGGATCACCTAAAGGGCCGCACTTCGCACTCAGCCCATACCCTCCGGAATGGTGATCACACGCTGAACGGGGAACGCCTCGCCAGGTGCTGTAGTCCGGGCTGCTACCGAGAACGCGTGCACGATGTGGGTGAAGCGTTTCCGCGTCCGGTCGAAATAGAGATAGGGCTTCGTGCGGCCAACGAGCCTGTCCACCGCAGGCACGTCCATCGGCACCACCCAGGTGGGTGGGATCCCACGGTCAGGCGCCTGCTCCAGCATCGCCTCCGCGCGTTCGCGCAAGGAATCGCGCTGGAGCAGATACACCTTGATGATCGCTTCTTCGATCCCATTCATGACCTCATAGCTCGGTGGTCTCGCGACGGCCGCGCTGATCGTTCTCGGTCCCCCTCGGCAATGGGCGGGGCGTGATAGTGGCGCTTCCCGGTCCGTTCCCACCAGGCAGTCCACCATTGGACCTGTGTTGCCGGGAGGGATCCGGCCGCATGAAGTGCTGATTCTTCAATGAGTCCATCTGCTCCATCATGCGCTGCATATACCGCTGGTTCATCTCCATGCGCTTCTGGAAGAAGTCATGATGGAAAAAGTCCCGATGGAACGAGCTGTCAGGGAAGAACAGGGAGTTGAAGCCCGGATCGTTCAGGAAGGGATAGCGCATGCCGAAACCGGGCATGAAATCCTTGAACACGCTGTCCATGAAGGCGGCATCGCCGCTGCGGCTCTGGTACACCGAGGTGTAGCTGGAGTCGTAGGCGATCAGGTTGCCGTGCTCATCGTACTGCTTGTTCACCCGCACATCCACCTGTGGTGTGTCGCTGTCCGCAGCGAGCGTGTCAACGGACGCGGTCGCTCCGTTGGTCGTTGGTTGTCCGTTGCAGGCGGACAGGTTGAGCATGATCGCCGTCCAAGCGAGCACGCCCTTGCTTGCGCTCTTGGTTGTCATCGCTCATCGGATTTCAGGTTCGTTGGCGGAAGAAGCGCCGTCCACCGTTGCGTGGACGGCGCCCTTCCTTCGCGCCGGGCCGACCACCGGCCCGGTGCGAGCTCAACGGATGCTGATCTGCCGCGTCTTCGGCTTGGCCTCCTCGCTCTTCGGGATGGTGAGCTGGAGCACGCCGTTCACGTACTCGGCCTTGATGCCATCGGCCTTCACGCTCTGCGGCAGCACGAAGCTGCGCTCGAAGGACGTGCGGCTGAATTCGCGACGGGTCCAGCGGACTTCCTCGTTCTGATCCTCCACGGTGTGCTCGCCACGGATGGTGAGGGTGTCGTCCACCATCTCCACCTTCAGGTCCTTCTTGTCGAATCCTGGGGCCTGCATCTCCACCCGGAACTCATCGTTGTTCTCCACGATGTTCACCCGGGGGGCATGGTCCAGGAAGCCATCGCTTCCGAAGAAGCGACCGATGTTCTGGCCGAAGATCTCACTGGCCAAACGGTCCACCGGCGAAGTGCTCATCACCGGCGCTTGCTTATACTTCACGAGTGTCATGGTGTGTTTGGTTTTTGGGTTTGCCCGACTAACGCGGTCGGGTTGCTCCCCCACTTTCAAGCGCTTTGCCGGGCACCGGGAACTGACATCCTGTGCAGGCCCTTGATCAATTTTTGCAAAGACCCCGGCCGGAGCGCTGTCGATCTTTCAGCGGCGATGAAAAATTGACAAGCTGGCCGCAGGGTGATCGGTGCTCATTGCACGCGCCTGCGCGTCGCGTTGCCCGGGAGCTCCCGGTCGAACCAGCACTTACTCCAACACGACCACATGCGTGCTCACCCGGGTCGCGTCCCGGACCTTCAGAACATAGCACCCGCGGCGCAGATCGGCCACATCAAGCGTTGATGTCCGCTTGGCGCGCGCCACCTCGCGTACGGCCCGGCCTGACGCATCGAAGAGGGCCAATCGGAGCGGTGTGCTCGATGCCGCGGTGATGAACAGTTTCTGTGTCGCCGGATTCGGGAACACCTGCACCGCCACAGGGCCATCAAGGCCGCTCAGCGATGTGTTGATCAGTGGCATGCAAGCGGACGTATCCACGCACGCGCCGTCTGTGATCTCCACGGCATAGATGCCTGCCGGTCCGCTGAAGCTCTGATCGGTGGCGCCCGCAACAGCCGCGTAGCCGTTGTTGCAATCGAGCCATTGGTATTGCACGCCGGTGGCATCGGCCGTGAGTGAATCGTCTGCTGCTGTCACACCGACATCCACCGTGGTGATCGTAACGGAGATGGGCGTGGACGCGGAGATGTAGCACGCGCTGTCGGTGGCGTAGAAGGTGGGCGTAATGAAGACCGCCGGCGTGGTATGGCTGTTCCCCGTGCCAATGATGTTGCCGAGCTGGGTCCAGGTCACGTTCGATCCCGTAACGGTCAAGGTGGTGGGTGTGCCCGAACACGCGATCATATCCTCAGGCGGTGTGGTGTTGGTAGGCGCCGGTGTGCCCAGGCTGCATTGCCCACCACTGATGTAGTAGGCCGAACCAAGTATGGGTTCGAAATAGGAGATGCCCGCATCGCTGCCGTTCGCCGCCATGTTCACGTGGGCGATCGTAGAGCCGATCGTACCGATGTTGATCGGCGCCACCGACCAGTTCGTTCCGGTCGCGTTCAGCGAGCGCTTGATGCGGATCCTGTTGCTCGTGAACCCCCAGTAGGCACAGGCCACGAGCCCATCGATCACTGCGAGCGAAGAGTAGAAGGCGGTGCCGGAGATATCGTCGTCGATCGTCACCGCGCTCCAACTGAGGCCGAGCACGTTGTTGGCATAGGCGTACCGGAAGCGCGTGCCGGTCACGTCCCAATACGAGATGGCGGGGTGGCCGGCGAGGTTGATCAGGCACGGATAATAGCCCGTGTTGCCCGTGCCGTCCACCACGCTATGCACGGCCCAAGCGGTGCCATCCGCGTTGGCACCACGGACGAAGTAGAGGTCGTTGTCGGGGGTGTAGGAGAAGGCCACGCCCGGTACTCCGGCGAGATCGATCAGCGATGGCGTGGTGGCATCCGAGAACATGAAGCTGGCCGTTGCAGGCCAGGTCGCGCCTTCGGCATCGAGCGCGCGGATGTAGTACACATCGTTCTGGCTGTTGTTGCGGAACGCGATGGCGGGCCGCCCGGCCACCACGGCCAGCGATGTGCCTTGTCCGTACGAGGCTCCGGTGGCGAAAAGCGCGATGGGTGCGCTCCATGTGGTGCCGAGCGCATCACTCGCGCGCACGTACTTCAGGTTGTTCGTGGCGTCGTAGTAGCTGATGGCCGGTTGGCCGTTCACCAGTTGCATGGAACAGAAGGAGCCCACGTCGCCCATGCTGTCCACCACCACCGATGGCCCCCAGGTCTGCCCGAGCGCATCGTTCGCGCGGATGTAGCGCAGGTCCTTGTTCGATAGGTCGTAGTAGGCCAGCGCCGGGCGGCCACCCACGATGCATTGCGAAGCATACTGTCCTACACCGGGTCGCCCGGTGATAGCGACCGGTGCGTTCCAGGCGAAGCCATTGACCGCGCTCGCCCTGCAATACCTCAGTGCTGTGGGTGCAGAGCCGGCGATCACATACGCCACCGCGGGGTAGCCGTTCACCATGGCCACTGAGGGGTACACGCTGGCGTTGCCTGCGGCGGCATCGATGGTCGCGCCCCAAGTGCCGCAGCCGAACCATTGCGTGCCTTCCACGGTGCACGAGCGGCGATACTCCAAGGTCTCGGACTGTTCCAGATGGACCACCGCGGCCGGGTACCCCTCAACCTCCATCAGCTCCAGACCGAGCAGGCCGGTGGTCAAGTAGATGGTTGTATAACCGCTCCAGGCCGCTCCATCGGCATCCAGGGCATGCATGAACTCTCCTTGGTCCTGATCCGTGTTCTTGTACGCCAGGCACGGTATACCACCGATCACCTTCAGCTCGATCAGTGCATGGTCCAAGCCCGGTCTCAGGGTGTCCGCGACCGCCCACGCGCTGCCATCGGCATCAGAGGCCCTGCGATACAGGAGACCCGCGCTCGTATGATAGGCCACGGCCGGATGTCCGTTCACCACCTCCAGGTCCGGAGCGAGCGCCCCGAAGAAGGTGTTGCCGCTCACCTGCACCGGTGCTCCCCAGGCCTGGCCATCGGCATCGCTCGCTTGCACATAGTGGGTCGTGGTGAAGAAAGTGTCGTCCCGCCAATAAGCGATGGCAGGCTTCCCGTTCACCACCTCCAGGTCCGGTTCCAGACCGCTATCCGCAGCAAGGTCCACCGCCACGGGCGTGCCCCAACTCTGTCCGTTCGGGTCGTTCGCACGCACGTACATCAGGCCTTCGGTCGCAGTGCCCACGATGCCCAAGGTGTAGGCAATAGCAGGATTGCCATTCACGATGGCCACCGAGAGATCGTGCGCGTAGGTGCCGAGCGGCAGCACGTTCACCGGCACATCCCACGCGTTCCCATCCGCATCGGTGGCCCGGACCCACACCAGCCGATTGTGCGCATCGATGGTGGCCATGCCCAATGCGCCGTTGTTCTCCACCAGGCCGGTGTAGCGGCCCAAGCTCCCACCGAGGCCGCTCTCGTCCACCACCTGCACCGGTTCGGACCACGATTGGGCCACGGTGATCAAGGGAATGAAGGAGGCGGCTAGAAGAACAGCAGGCACAAAGCGTAGGGAACTATTCATGGCGTTGAGGCGTGGTCGGTGATGCCGGGATGAACAAGAATACGGAGCCGCTCCGGGCGGCAGGGGCGGACCGGACGGCTGTATACACGCATCCATCCGGTGTGCGGTTGGGTAACCGTTCCAATAAGCCCTGCGAGGTGGCCAAAGCACCACAGCCCGTGCTCCCTTCTATCTTCGTCCTTCACGCCCTCGCCGATGAACCAGCCTTCAGCCAAACACGGCAATGCCCCTGCTCCGGTAGCGCGGCAACAGTCCGCTCCTTCCACGAGCAACAAGGCGGCGACCGAGGTCGATGTCGCGTACATCGATGGCAAGGCCTTCCCCATCAACAAGAACGAGACGATGCTCTCGTTCA